>JBBQYA010000027.1:0-30747 GCA_038209155.1 Sphingobacteriales bacterium
AATTCTATTTCATTTTCTGTAAAGGTAAACTTCATGTTGGGCAAGTCGATGGCAATCGGGACTTTCGCGTTGGTTTTTGCTTTTGCTAAATACTTAACTCCTCCGTACGTCACTGATAATTGATCAATTCCTGATTCTGTAGTAAGTGTAAATAGGTCTTGCGTAAAATCTCCTTGACCAGTATGGTTAAAGTTTTTTAATAACATATCAAAACCTAAAGAAGCATCATCATATTTTAAATTACCATTTTTGATAGCGTAACTTTGTAATCCAACTTTAAAAGGTGTGTTAGAAGTGTCGGTAGTGGAAGAGTTAGAACTATCTACTTTAGCAATATCATAATTCGCTTTTCCGTTTTTCAATACTTTCACAAACAAATTAGGTTCGTTCAATTCAAAAGATTTTACAACGATTGGCTGTTTCCTTATTACCGTCATTATGTCCACCACAACATAAAGTTCTTTCATTTTCACAAGTGTGTCATTAGCAAAAGTATCTACACCAATAATTTGAAGATTTGTTAAACCAAAATTTAGATTTGGAAAACTTTTAATAATTCCAATATTAACCTCATCAAAATTTACTTTTGCGTTTACATTATTATTGATGATGGTTTTTACTTTTGCAACAATCTGATCTTTGAATAAAAAAGGAGTAGAAAGCAAAATGGCAAAAATTAGAACGAAGAAAATGACGATGCCGAGGATTATTTTTTTGATCATAGTATTATTTATCTAATTCAAACTTACGATTAAAAGCCATGTACCAATTTTCAAAATACAAAAAAGCTAAAAAGTATGAACGGCAAATGTGTTGTTTTCTTTTTTATGTCTTTATTTTTATTCAATTATTACCTTTTAATTCTCTAGCTCAAGTTTCTGAATTTGATCGTTGGGCGCAATTAGTGAATTGGGATGGGGTTTCTAGTCCAGAATCTTACATTATTACTTCTCCAAAATATATGGGACCAGGAGCATTGCCTGTGCCATATTTGCGCGAAGCAAAGATTTCCGATAAAATTATTTTTGAAAATGCCGTTGAATATTATTCACAACCGGGCGAAACTACTGTCAACACTTTTCATCAAGCTCAAATTCCTTTTGCTGATGGTAAAATTGCTTTGATCTCTTATTGGCGACCTTTGGAGTATTTTACTTTAGATCAAAAAACATTAGATGAGCGAAAAATTTTGCCACAAAAAGGAAAAGGATATGCAGGTGGAGATTTGTATTTCGGTACTCTCGTTCAATTATTAACAGAAAATAATAATGGGTTGCCTTCTGCAAATCTGGGAATTACTTTTAAAACCACTACTGGAAAAGGTTTAGAAAATGCACGGCATATTAATGCTCCAGGATATGTTTTTGATGTAGCGATTGAAAAAACTATTATCAAAAAAGAAAATGATTTTAGTTTGAAAGCTGGAACACAATTAGGTTTTTATGCTTGGCAACAGAAATTAAATACTCAAAATGATGCTCTTCTATATGGATTAAAATCTTCTTTGACCTATAAAAATACTGGACTATTGCTCTCTTACGCCGGATATAATGGTTGGATTGCAAATGGAGATAAACCCATTGTAGCGCGTGCAGAAATTCAGCAAAAAGTAAAATCTATTCGATATTATTTTCTTTATCAATATGGAATAAGAGATTTTATAGAAAATGGTTTCCGATTGGGGGTTCAGCTGTCTGTTTCGACTAAAAATTAATTCCTTATTAAGCTTTCTTTTTAAAGAACTTTTTCTTTTTAAATGAACCAGCGTTTTTTGATTTCACATTTGGAGAATACTCTGGGGCTGCACCCAAATTTTCGGGTAAAGCAATTTTCGGAACTTCCTTTTCGATGAGTTTTTCTATGGCTGCAAACTGATATTGTTTTTGTTCATTAATAAAAGTAATCGCTTCGCCTTTGCTTTGCGCACGAGCTGTTCTACCGATTCTGTGTACATAATCTTCGGCGTCGCCAGGAACATCATAATTTACCACATGACTTAAACCTTCTATATCAATTCCTCTGGAAAGTATGTCTGTGGCAACTAGAACATTGATTTTACCGCTTTTGAAATCTCGCATGAGTTGTTCTCTTTCTTCTTGCGTTTTGTCTGATTGGATTCCACCAACTTTAAATTTAAGTCTGCTAAGGGCTGCTACAATTTGCTGCACATTGGATTTACGAGAAGTGAAAATGATCATGTTTTCTACGTTTTTCTCTTGAAAAATATGTTCCAACAATTTTATTTTTTGATGATCGAAAACCAAATATGCCAGTTGATTAATTCCTTCTGCAGGTTTAGAAATCGCAAGAGCAATTTGAACAGGATCATTCAATAATTTTTTGGTAAGATCTTTTATTTTCTGCGGCATAGTAGCCGAGAACATTAAGGTTTGTCGCTTTTCTGGTATGGCTTTTACGATTTTTACAATGTCTTCATAAAAACCCATATCGAGCATTTTGTCTGCTTCGTCTAAAACTAAGTATTCGACTTCGTCCAATTTCACATATTCCATTTGCATGTGAGCCATTAATCTGCCGGGAGTTGCAATGATAATGTCTGTTCCGGTTTCAAAAGCTCTTCGTTGTTGCTCCCAAATATCTCCACTTCCACCGCCATAGACTGCTGCTGAACTTACCTCACTGAAATAGGAGAAACCTTCTGCTTGTTCGTCTATTTGTTTTGCTAATTCTCTGGTGGGAACCAAAACCAAGCATCGAACTCTATGATTAGTTTTCTTGCTTAGTTTTTCCATGAGAGGAATGAGGAAAGCACCTGTTTTACCTGTACCGGTTTGGGCGCAGGCTAATAAATCTCTTCCTTCTAATACGGCAGGTATTGCTTGGGTTTGTACGGGGGTTGCATTTTTGTAGCCCATAGAAAGGACGCCTTCTAAAAGACTATCACTTAGGCCAAATGATTTAAATTCCATTATGGGTAAAGGTATGAATTTTAATAAAGGACAAGGGACGGAAATAGTTTTTGAAGTGATGGTAAGTTTTTAAACACGGTTGGAATTAAAAAATCTAAAGTTGAATGCAGATTTTGCTGGCATTATTTCATGAAATCTTAATTGCAGGTGTTGGGTTTATAAAAGACATCAACCGATAAAAATCCAAATGGGATTAAATTATTTTAGGAATAAATAATTTGGGGGAAAATTGGATATTAAAAGATAAAATTAACAAATACCAAAATCCCGATGGGATGAAATGATTGTAGAATAAATGATTTTGGGGAAATTAGATTTTAAAAGATAATATGAACCAAACACCAAAATCCTGAAGGGATGAAATGATTATAGGACGAAATGATTATAGGATTAAATTAATTTTTGGAATAAATAATTATAAAAAATTGGATTTTTATATTAAAATTGTAAACAAGGAATTGCTTTTGTTGGATCTATTCGATCTAGTTTTTCCCAAATTTCAAAATATACTTTTTCACCGTTTCCAATATTGGTGCCTAATGTTGCGCCGCTTTCTACCATTTGGTTCTTTTTTACTCTTATATTGATCAGATTGGTGTACACTACGGTTGTGTTTTTGTTTCTAATCATCATGATGGTTTCATATTTTCCTTCGGCAGTTTTCATTTTTGAAAGCGTGACTTTGCCTGCATGTGCACTGTAAATGTCTATTTGTTGTTTGGAGGTTATTTTGACTCCTCTACCAAATTGGGTAATGGACATATGGGTATTTTCTGCAATGGGACACACAAAGGAATGTGAAATGGGAGATGGAGCGGATAGAAATAGGGAAAGGATAAATAGTAATACCATAGTTTATAAAGTATAAATTATTTTTTTATGATCAAATCTAACCTATTCTTATTAGAAAAAAAGGCTTGTTTGGAATTAAATTTATCTATGAATTAATTCTGAAATTTTGGGTGATTAAAGATAAAGCTCAGCAAAGAATTCTTTAAAAATCAATTTCTTTAAACAAAAAAAGGCTGCCTAAATGAATAGACAGCCTTTTCTTTTTTTATTAAACCCTATTAATCTAACACTACTAATTTTAAACTTTCCATAATACCGTTTACAATTATTTGAACTTCGTAAACTCCGGAACCACTTGTTAGTTGATCTTTATTTACCATTAATTCATGTTTGCCGATGGTTTGATTGATGGTTTGATTTTCAATCACTTTTCTGCCTAACACATCGAATACATTAATCTGAACGGTTGATCGCTCTTTTAATTCGTAAGCAATTCGGGTTTCGTTCTGAATTGGATTTGGATATACTTGGTAACTGAATGCTGAGATGAATTGCTCTGTAAAGCCAACCGGTGAGTTTACTGATATTTGAACGGTATTTGTATCTGAACATCCTATTAAGCTAGTTTGAATGTGGTTTACCAAATAATTACCCCCTTTAGCAAATGGATGAATTCTACTAGAAGTTGTAAAAACTCCTGTCCCATCTCCAAAAGTCCACTCGTGTGTGCCTGTTGATTCCATGGCTGAGAAGGTTACAGTTGTAGAAAATGGCTCTTGAACAAAGGTAAAATCTGCATTTGCTGCAAGCGAAACAGTTACGTCAATCGTATCTATTGCAAAACATCCAGCAGCATTACTAACTAAAACAGAATAACTACCTGCTGAATTCACGGTTATGGTTTGTGTGGTTGCACCTGTTGACCAAAGGAACGTATTTCCACTGTTTTCTGCATCTAATACTATAGAATTACCTGAGCAAATAACTTGATCTACACCTAAATTTACTAGCGGTGCTTCATTTACATTTACCTGTGCCGCTGCTCTTGGAGATGGACAAATAGTATTAGAAACCGACCAGTCGTAGAAAAATAAATAATCCCCTGAAACTCCAAATCCATTAGTTACTCCTAAAATATTTATCAAGCCCGATGCTGAATAAGGGTAATTGGCACCAGAAGTATTAATGAACAAAGAAGAAACGGTAGAACTATTTGCAGTAATTTGGTAACCTGAACCCATGGGTACATTTATATTAACTGGAACTAAAATTCGTGAGCCTATTTGAGTTGAGTCAATTATAGTTGAATTGCTGATTCCAATGATATTTCCAAAAGAATCTTGTATTTGAATAATTACTGATCCTGCACTTCCCGGATAAACCACCACAGAATTAATATTCACATTACTTATTGCATCAAATACTAAACCATCTAAAAAGTAATTATATTGAAAACCTTGACTGAAAGTAGTATCTAAAGCTCCCACATTAGCGGAAACTACATCAATGCCTTCTACAAAATAGCTAGTAGATACCGCTGGTGAAACCGAATAGCTTGAACCAGAAAATAATAAGTTTCCTCCAACCAAAGCATCATACCAATTAAAGCTATTAGCAGAACCTGATGCCGTCAATAATGCTGGAGATCCTGAACAAACCGTTACATTGTTGACAATAGGTATTGCGGAACTTGCTAAAGATTGAACAGTGAATTTAGCAGAATCATTTGTTGGATTTGAATCTGATAATAAAGTAGTCCAAGCTTGGATAATATGATCTCCAGGAGCAGATAGATTAGCAGTATTATTAAATAAATACTGCACCTCTGAGTTTTCAATAATTGTAAGATTAGCTGTTTCTGTTATAATTAAACCGCCATCCACTTGGAAACTAACTTGAATAGAAGTTGTAGGCAAGGCACCAAAGTTTTTGATGGTAACATAAACTGGGTTGGTTGCCGATAATCCACAACCACTTTTTAAACTATCTACACTGATAACTCCAGCATCAAAAAGAGTAGGTTCATAAACTTTAAATTTATCAACTCCTATATTATTTCCAAAATCACTAACGCCTCTAAGCGCTATTAAAACATTTGCTTGACCTCCATAAGCTGCTAAACTAATTTCAAACTTTTTGAAGCCCGCAGGTATAAATGCTGGATTATAACGAAAGATAGAATCTACAGCAGTAAATGTTAAACCATTGTCTGTAGAAACATCAATAGCTACATAATCGGTAAATGAACTAAAGCCTATATCCTGAGAAACATATAATTCAATTTGAGGAGACAAAAGAGAGCTAAAATCGTAGCCACAACTAAACCCATACATTCCTTTCACCCCAGACCTATAGTTAAAAGATCTAAATAAAAGTATTCCTGTTCCAAAAACAGGAGATAAATTTGGACTAATCATAGAAGGTACTATACTCCAAGATCCATTTCCAGAAACCGGATTAGAAACCCATCCTCTTGCTGAACTGAAATCTTGTTCATAAGGAAAAGTGGCTATTAATGGATTATTTACAATCGTTTTGTCTTTATTATCATTGTTTGGGAAAGAATCTCCTGCTAAAGAAGTGTAAGCAGAAATGAGATAATTACCAGATGCAGAAAGATCGGCAACTGTAGTAAAAGTATAAGAAATAGTTGTCAAAGATGGAATTGGTCCAGCTATGCTTTCAGATACTGGATTTCCTCCGTTGATGGTATAACTAACTGGAAGGTTGTTTACAGAATTAATTCCACCATTAAATACATTTACAGTTATAAGCTCAGAAGCGGAAAGATTGCAACCTGAATTAGGAATATTGATTGAAGAAATACTAGCATCATTCGCTGGTGGAGGAGTGATATTTATTGTATAATCTTCTGTTTCTCCCCAAGTATAGGTACCACAAGGTTTTATTGCAGCAACCTCAATTAGGACAACTCTCATTCTTGTGTTTCCTGTTAGAGCGGTGGGTGGAATTGTTGCATTTCCAGAAGCAACTCGATTATTTGCAAAAGTAGCACCAGAGAAAATCAATTCTGAAACTGGATCAAATGCACCATCTTGGTTAAGATCTACATAAACTCCAGTCCTGCCAGTGAAAAATGAAGACCTATTTATCTGTGTAATAGAAATTGGATAGCTGGCACCGGCTGAAAAATTAATAGGAGCTAAAGCAGAAAAATCTGAATACGTATTTATTGAAGTAGGATTATTTGTCGCTGGTAAAGTATCTGAACCATTACTAAAAGCACCAAAAGTTACATTTCCAATATCGCTATCTAATGTACTTGTTGCGTTTGATGCACAATAAGCTCTAGTAATGGTAATTAGATTAGTTTTCGATTCTGTATTTGAACCAGATATATTGCTGGCTAATAATGAAACAGAATACACGGCTGCGCTGTCAAATTTAACTATTGGATTTTGTGAATTTGAATTTGTTCCAGTTAGATAAGTTACTGTATTAGGTACAAATGTCCATGACCAAGCAGATGGTAAGTTAGTAGTTAAATCGGTAAAATTAAATGCTGTAACAATACCTCCAGAAGTTCCAACTGTTTTATTTACAGAAAATTCAGCGTCTGGTAAAGTAGGAGCTATAACATTAACTAATACTGTATCCGTTGAAGTACAAATTCCGTCTGTGATAGATGCTACATAAGTGAATATTCCTGCATTAGGGTGGATTGGAGTGCTAATATTATTTCCTAAAACTGTTCCTGACAATATACCACCTGTCCAAGAAACTGTTGGTGTAACTGCTGTAACAAGACCAACATTCCTTATACCCATTGAAGTGATATTGGTAACCGAAGAGGAAATCCAATTAGCATTGGAATTTAAATCTGAACCAATTAAAGACGGTCCAGCAAAGCTGACTAAACTCACAACAGCAGAACCAGAGAAATCAGAGTTTAAAACTCCTGTAGATGCTGGAAAAGTGAAACCATTGAAAGATACTGCATCTATTACATTTCCAGAAGCATCTTTAATGTATATTCCTGAGGCTCGCCCTGATAATAGTCCTGTACTGTTCTGAATATTAAATAAACGATTTACCAAATCATCTATACCTATTCCAATATGAACTATTACTAAACTATCTGATGGTACGATGGTTCCAGATGGAAAAGTAAACTTTAGAGGTGTTGGTGCAAACTGTTCAATATAATTTATGGTATATCCAGAAATGTCCAATGGTTGTGTACTTAAATTAACTAATTCTATATTGTCATCTTTTTTAATGATATAAGAAGGCCATACTAATTGTACTCCAGTTCCACCCGCGTTAAAAGTTACTTCAGAGATTTTTAATGCAGCTAAAAAAGGTGAGCTTGAATTTAAACTTACCGAATCTCCAGCATTTATTAATTTGTCTGTTCCGGCTGAAAGTAATAAATAATTATCTTGATAAGATCCACCAGATTTATTTGCAATAATTGAATTGACTCCAGCATCAATTGCTCGAATGCTATAAACAATAATTGAATTTCCAGAAGCAGGAATGGTTCCGGAATATAAACTTCCTACATTCGACATAAGTATCGCTGGCTGCAAAACACCATCTAAACTCCAAAGAATTTCAGCTGATGCAATTCCACTAGTATCTGTAATATCTGCCGTTACTGTATGTGAAACTGGAATACAACCTGCTAATGGCGAAATAATTTCATTAGCAATAATCGGAGGGTTAATATCTCCTGATAATAAACCATAAGTAAATTTTAAACCACTCGGAGGGAAAACAGTAGAAGATAAAGCGCAAAATGCTCCTCTGGTAATACCTGCAACAGTGTTTGTCCAATCTGTAGTTGTTTCACGATTTAAATAATCTGATATTATATTTCCGTTAATCCCAACCTGAAATTGTGAAGATCCAAAAGCTTGTGTCATATTTACAGCACTTCCGTAAACAAAATCAATCGTATTTAAGGTTTCATTTAATCGTATCTGAAAACTTAGAGTGTCTAAAGTATTGGAAATAGATGAAAATTTCGCATAATTTAACCATTGAACTACTAAGGTTTGGTTGGGAGATACGCCTTCTAAAACATAACTTAATTCACCAATTCCTGCTTTACCTTGAATATCTCTTCCTAAAGCACAAATTATATTCTTAAAATTTTGTGATGTAAAAGTTGAATTCAAAGGAGTGCTAGAATTACTAATTGTAAAAGTTCCTGTATCCAAACGAATCCATCCATTTGAATTCACCCCAAAATTATTATAGGATTGACCATTATAAGTAAAAGTGAATCCAATAGGAAAACCAGTACCAATTGCTGCATTAAACTGAACACCTACGCTAGAACCATTAAAACTTGCATCATCATTGGTTGCTGTTCCTAAAATAGTTCCACCAGTAATTGGAGTAAAAGTTCCTAAAGATTGGCTAAAACCATAATTGGTAGATAACTGAGCGAATGATTGGTTCATTGCAGTACCCCATAAAAGGATACATAAAATAATGAATTTGGAGATTTTCGTAAAAGTTAAGTTCATAATTTGAGAGTTAAAATCGGAAATATTTGATATTGAATTATTAGTTAACGTTCAAAGTATTTAAAGGGTTGCTTAACCTAAATAAACAAAGTTTTATAATATCATTTTAAACAAAAAAGGGCTGCTTAAATAAATAGACAGCTTTCGTTAAGACTTGTCCAATTTAAGTCAGCAGGTTTAGTTTCTTTAATAATTCGAGGAGTTGACTTGGCTCTCATCACTATTTCCTTTCCTTTAATTTTATTTTTCAGCCTAGCATCTCTTATCTTCTTACATTCATGGATAAAGCTTTTAATAGATATCTTTGTTTTCAGGTTGATGTGTTTTAATTTATCAAAGGCTACAAAAACAAATTAATAAATGAAGCGTAGTAGGTTCTTCTTTATACTGGAATATGGGTCTCGTCTGTAAATAGCTTTTTAATATTGTAAAGACCTGTTCAATCCTGTAAAGTTCGAGATATTGCTCCATGATGGTCTTGGCAGCAACTGATTCCGGAAGTTTTGTGTAATATCCTTTGACGCCAAGTAATTTATGTGTTTTATCGATAAGCTTTTGGTTAAGTTCCATTTTTTGTCCAGATGACTTGGTGGGCTTAAGTTTCTTTTTTTCCAAAGGTTATCGATAAAAAATCTAGCTTTCTCAATCTGCTTTCTCTATTTCATATTTATCTTTCTCTACCGCAGTGATCAATAGCCGCAGATCAGATCGCCATGAACTGTTTTTGGACTTATACTCTGGCTGTGTCTCCGGACTAACTTTCTGTCAATTTCCCGAAGCAGGTCTAACTCGTCCTAAAAAAAGTTTACTTTCCAGATTCAATATGCTAAATATTAATTTGATATATTTTTGTCATGTACTTATAAAACCCCCAAAGAAGTTTTTGACGAAAAATTAAGTAATTTAGCTATTGTTTCATTTATTACTTGAATCCTCCTTTTATAATCTAATTAGTTTAATAAAAAGGAATTTAAAACACCTCAAATCAAATAACCAATTGGCATTAATCATGGAAAAAATCCACGCGACTGATAAAAATGTATTAGGAACTCCTTTACAAATTACTGGAACTGATCCATTAACTGGATTTTATAGAGACGGCTTTTGTTGTACTGGGCCGCAAGATAGCGGTAAACACGTTGTTGCTGCTGTAGTAACCGATGCATTTTTAGAATTTACTTTAGCTATGGGAAATGATTTGATAAGCCCTTACCTTGCAAGTAATTTTCCTGGATTAAAAGCTGGCGATAAATGGTGTTTGTGTGTTTCAAGATGGAAAGAAGCACTAGATGCAGGATTTGCCCCTCAAATAATTTTAGAGGCAACACATGAAAATGCGTTGCAACATGTTACTTTGGAAGAACTGAAAGCAAATGAGGTTAAGTATTAAAATCGCTTATTAACGGAAGGCTTTAAAGGATTGGGAAAAGCCTTTACTAGCGCAAGTCTTTGTGCGGTGGGAAAAGTAATGGATGACTTGTGCTTTTAATATTTAAATTAAAGGTTGGAATTTGTGGAAAGCACAAGTTGATCCTTCCGCACAAGCCAGTGCATTAAGAGTTACGCCAGAGCGTATAGAAATTAAACACACCAAATTGGTTGTTGTTCCCAGTGGTTTAAAAAACCCATTTTATAAATTGGAATATTAGGATTGTTTAAAAAGAGATCTAAAATTTTCTTCCTTATTTGATGACTTGGGGTAACTTCATCGCATAAATAAAGCATTGTTGAAATAATAAGGAATGGTTTCTTTTCTTGCACATCAATTAATTCGTCATTAAACCAATTTCCTATAGGGTTATTGAGTGAAAAAATCGGCTTTTTAACCATTGTACTATTCCACAATTTGGAATGATGTGCAATAATGTTTCTAACATATGTAATTGCTTCTAACCAGCTTGATAATTCGCTATGTAGGTTTAAGCCCATACTATTAGCAACCAACGCCTTTTCTGGTAATTGATGGTGTATGTTTTTATAAATTTTGGATAGTGTGCCCATTGACGCTATCTCTAATATTTTCCAAGCATCTGTTTCTTCACTGGGGAACCTTCTTTTTTGGTCTTTAATAAAAATTTCTTGACTCCTATTAAACTCTCTTTTTAAATCTATTAATGCTTTTTCATGGATAGCATGATTACTTACCAAGCTATAGTTCAAATACCATAAACCTCCAAAACTTTGTGATAAATAATAAATCATTTTGGTGCGAAGGGCAATTTCAATTCTTTCAATAGCATCAAATAGGATCAGACGTAAATGCCTATCAAAATTGTATCTGTCGATTACAGTTTCAAAATAGGTGTTCTCCTGAAATTTATGGCTGTTGCGGTCGGTCTGCAAATCCCACCAATATCCTTTTAAACGATAATAGCTGATGTTTATTAAGAAATGTTTTGCTTGTTCCTCATCTTTGAAAAGCATACCTCCTCTATCCTTTAAAATAGAAATTTGTTCCTCAATAGTTTTGGAATCTTTATTGGCCACGGGCATAAAAAAAATGACCCGCTTGCAGATCTTACGGTATGCAAACGGGTACTGTTATTGCAAATATACAAAAGATATGCAGATATTAAAATCGTTTATTAGCGCAAGTCTTTGTGCGGTGGGAAAAGTAATGGATGACTTTTGGTTTTAATATTTAAATTAAAGGTTGGAAGTTGTTGAAAGCACCAATCAGCCCTTTCGCACCTGCCAATGCACTAAGACTTGCTCAAGAGTTAGTTATGGGTATTTTACCTTTTTTACAAAAAGTTGATACCTTAGGGACATATCGGTCACAGAACTTAGTTTATTCGCTTTATTGTGTTCGAAAATGCTAACCTTATACTTACTGTAATTTACAAGTGATTCGATTATTGAAAGTGAAAGTATTCCTTTTGTATCCTGCTCAAATATAATAGTAGCATTATTAGTTTCCTCTTCAATATCAGCTATTTCATTTACATATTTTGTATTGCCTGTGGTAAAACTTCATTGCGATTATGCTTTGCTTTTGCGTTGGTAAAACTTAACTCCAACAAATTCAGGGTAATCTTATCAATCTTAATTGTACCATTAAATTTACGATCAGAAGAAAAATCAATTATATAATTATCGGTAGATTCAGTAGTTTGGTAACTGTAGTTACCGTTGTTATTAAGAAAATCCATGAGTTTAAAATTACTCAAAAAATTAATTCTACCGCCTAAGGCTTCATATTTTAACATGTCCCCGGAGTCATATCTATCGAAAAAACAATCATTGTAAAAAACTTTACCATCAATAACGGAGATATTAGCCTTCTTGTTGTTAAACCATTTAATGTCAAAAAGAGAGATTTGATTAATATTTGCCAAAGTGTCGAAATTGTTGCGCACCATATTCCCTACGACTTCGCACCTTATCGTACTTTTCGATAAGTTTTTATGGGTTGCAATCTTCATGTTATCTAAAAGCTTGTGAGCAAAAGTTTCTGGGAAAACCTTAACTTCTTTCTAACTAATTTGCTGGGCAATGCCATCAAAAAAATGCAAACAAAAAAACAAAATAGAATCAGATATCTTCTCATTGTATAAATTTAGTAACCTATGAATAATTTCATAGGTTACAATTAAATAAATCAAAACTTAGTTGGGAAACCAATCCCACCTGCCGTCCTCCAAACTACCAGCGGAACAATCACGATTGTATTTTCTTAAAATCTCAAACCCAAAAATACGTACACGGAAGTAGTCACAACCGGCAGACTCTTCCGAGCCAGCATAACTTGGCGATGAAAAGATCAACGAACAAAATAGAATTGAAAGTACTCCAACCCTAAAGGATTTTTTTAACAACATAAAATTAATATTAAATTTCACTAGTCTTAACGTTTTTCGCAACACGTGTAATGTTTTTACGAAGTGTCATTACAATTTGAATACTAAATTTAGGTTTCTGATCCGATAAATCCTAGATAAACTTACCCCCCCATTTTGTAAAAACAAATATTAACACAAAAACTTATCAACATTTTATCAACAAAACTTACCAATTTTGATAATACCAACCGTATTACCAAAGGGTTTAATTTGCTGTACAGAAAAACATTTGGAGGCAACCCTTAAAGTTGGCAATGGCTTTCCCCGGATTAAAAGTTGGAGATAAATGGTGTTTATGTGTTTCAAGATGGAAGGAAGCACTTGAAGCAGGATTTGCACCTCAGGTAATTTTAGAGGCAACACATGAAAACGCTTTGCAACATGTTACTTTGGAAGAACTGAAAGCAAATGAGTTTATGTATTAAAATCGTTTATTAGCGCAAGTCTTTGTGCGGTGGGAAAAGTAATGTATGACTTGTGCTTTTAATATTTAAATTAAAGGTTGGAATTTATAGAATGCACTAGTTGGCTCCTCCGCACAAGCCAGCGCATTAAACGTTGCTCCAGAGAAGAGAGTAAAAAATCAGGTTGTATTTGTTGTCGTTTAAGATAAAAGTCATTATGAAAACAAGTAATCGAATCTCCTGCAAGCATTTTTTCCAAGAATTACACTGATTAATTTTTTTAAAAAAAATTACAATCCCTTTATTTCAAGTTAGTCTTAAAAAACGTTACCATTTTTGAAATCACATCTTCAGATTGTGCATTATCGAAACCATGGAATGCAAGATACTCATGGTACTCATGTGTTACGTTTAAAGTGCCTAATTTTCCATTCATCCATTGACTTTGATAAACTGGCACAATAGGATCAACACTTCCGTGAAATAGTATTGTGGGCTGGCTCTCAGAAGATATATTCCAATACGGACTTACATTCTTGTAAGCAGTTTCGTTCCATGTTTGACCTACGTATTCCGTTAAAATGTCCCCAACTTTGCCTCCTAACCAAATATTTGTGGTGTTGTACCAAGCCCAATCGTTAATTATAGTCGGCCCAAAAAAACTTGCAACGCAACTAATATTCTTAAAATCGTTTTGTTGGTAGGCGTAAATCATCGCCAGTTGAGCGCCAGCACTCGCACCAACAATTCCCATTTTTTGCGAGATTTTATATTTGTTTTGCTGAGCTATAACATCTCCAATCGTCTTTTTAATGTCGTCCATTATTTCATTATGGTGGATATTATTGGGATTACTCGCTAAACGATAATTCATATTTACTATAGCAACATTGCTCCACTTCTTTTTTATTAATCCAATATAAGAGTTGAACTCTTCTTTTTGTCCAGCTTTCCATGCTCCACCATGTATCATTAAAATAACAGGCGTGTTATTATCTCGTCCTGCAGGTAAATAAATGTCATATTTCTGCCTAGAGTTGTTTCCGTAACTCACATCAACTATAATCGTATCAGTTAAAGCGCTATTACCTATCGAATCATCAATAATATTTTCGTCCTTTTTTGCACAAGAAAAAAGAAAAACGACCGCGACTAAAATGTGAATCGATTTTTTTATTGGGAAATGAGATTTAATCGAGAAAACCATTATTAAAGGTACGTTTATAAAATTGAATTAATGTTGAGTAGATTCTCTGATTTGCTCTCTTATTCAAGATGGCCGAATATCACAAAAAACAAAACCTAGAATCTTGCAAATCTAGGGGTAAATAAAGCCTTTCATTTAATTTCTTACATCAAAAAAAAGGCTGTCTAAATAAATAAACAGCCTTCTTTTTATGAGAATTACTCGATTTTGTTTTACTCTGCTTTTACTAATCGGATCGTTTCGCTCTTACCATTTACCATTAATTGGATTTGGTAAATTCCTGATCCTGCGTTGAACATTTCTTTGTTAATTGTGAATTCATGTTTACCTATATTTTGAGTCGCATTTACTGCTTCTACTATTTTTCTGCCTAATACATCAAACACATTCACCTGTACTGCTGAGCGTTCTTTCAACTCGTATGTGATTCTAGTTTCATTCTGCATTGGATTTGGATATACTTGATAGCTGAATGCGGAGAAAAATTGCTCTGCAAATCCGATTGTTTTATCTACGATTACGGTTTGAGTGGTTGTGCTCATACATCCATCTGAATTAGTAAAAGTATGGGTTACTTGATAGCTACCTGCTGCTCCATAATTGTATGCAGGAGTAGGGGAGTTACTTGTTGCTCCTGCTTGACCAAAATCCCAAGAATGTGATCCAAAAACTGATGCAGGTATAAAATTTACTTCGTGGGTTATTAATATTTGTAATGTTGTGAAGGTAGACACTGCCACTGTACCTACTTTAATTACGATTGTATCGCTTGCAAAACATCCTGCCGAATTGGTAACTAAGACAGAATATGTTCCAGCTGCGGCTATTGTTATACTGGAAGTTGTTGCTCCTGTTGACCATAAATAAGTACTGCCCGGATTGCCTGCATTTAATACTTTAGTCGGTGCTCCACATAAGGCAGCATCGTTTCCAAGGTTAATTATTGGTTTTGAAATCGCTGTTAAAGTAATGGCATCAGTTGCTGTACATCCGTTTATTGCAGTTATTGTTACTGAATAGGTTCCGCCTAGGGTTACACTTATTGTTTGAGTTGTAGCTCCTGTTGACCATAAATACGTACTTCCTATATTTCCCGCATCTAAAAGTAATGGTGTAGATTCAGCACAAAAACTGTTGTTTGGTCCTAGGTTAACTATTGGCGCTGTGTTGATGCTAACTTGTGCCGCTGCCCTAGCAGATGGGCAGTTAGTATTTGAGATTGACCAATTATAGAAAAAGTAATAAAAACCAAATAATCCATTGCTAGGTCCTGTGATAGTAACTAAACGAGGTGCTGGAAAAGGATAATTTGCACTTCCAGTATTTCTAAATAAACCGGTGACTGTGGAACCGTTTGCACTCATCAAATAATCCACACCAGCTTTCACGATAATATTAACTGGAACTGAAACTCTTGCGCCTATTTGTGTAATATCAATAACTGTGGGATTGCTAGTTCCAATTACATTTCCTGCTGTATCTTTAATTTCAACAAATACCAATCCTTCACTTTCTGGATATACCACTACGGAATCAATTACTACATCATTGATGGCATTAAAAACTAAACCGTCTGTAAATAAACTATTCTGACCACCTGGTCCAAAAGCATTATTTGAAGCGCCAACTTTTACAGAAACTACGTCTGTACCTTCTACATAATAAGTAGTAGGTATTGTAGGGGAAACGGAGAATGAGGGTCCAGAAAATAAAAAGTTTCCACCAACTGGAGCATCGTACCAATTAAAAGTAGTTGAGGAACCAGAGGCTGTTAATAAAGCTGGTGCACCCGAACATACAGAGGAATTATTTACTATTGGTGTTGCAGGAATAGCAAAAGCTTCAAAAGTAATACTAGATGTATCATTAGCTTGATCTGGATCTAACATTAAAGTTGTCCAAGCATCAATGGTATGATTTCCTGCAAAAGATAAATCTGCTGTTGCCGTAAATAAATAAACTACAGTAGAATCTACTTCAATAAAAAGATTGGCCGTTTCTGTTATGACTGTACCACTATCTACTCTGAAACTTACTTGAGTAGATGAGATTGGTAAAGTTCCAAAGTTTTTGATCGTGACATAAACTTGGCTGGTTGATGAGAATCCACAACCGCTTTTTAAACTATCTACACTTATGACTCCCGCATCTTGTGGTGCTGGATCAAAGATTCTAAATCGATCAACTGCAACTGAGCCAAAAAAATCTAAAACTCCTCGAAGTGCTACCAAAACATTGCTTTGACCTGCAAAAGCAGCTAAGCTTATTTCAAATTTACCCCATCCTGGATTTGCAAAAGATGCGTTATTTTTAAAAATTGAATCTACAGTAATGTATGTAAGACCATTATCAGTAGAAACATCTATTGCGATATAATCACTCGTTGTGGAAGCGAAGTTTTCCTGAAGAACAAATAACTCAATTCTAGGGGCAGTTAAAGTTGTAAAGTTGAATCCGCATGTGTAGCCGTATTGAGAAACTGGCGAAGGAAAACTAAAAGAATTATCTTCAAAAAATGCTATTCCTGAACCAAAAACTGGTAACAGAGGTGGAAAAAATTGAATATTCGGTTCTAATGACCAATCCTCAGATCCAATTAATGAGATACTCTTCCAAGATTGAGCAGTACTAAAATCTTGAATATAGGGAAATGTACTTACCAGTGGGTCGCTCGTTATAATTTTTATTTTATTGTCATTGCTTGGAGTAGCATCGCCAACTAATGAAGTGAATGCATTGATAAGATAATTACCAGAGGCCGATAAATTAGCAGTTGCAGAGAAAGTATAAATAATAGTAGTCAAAGGTGGAATTGTGCCAGCGATTATTTCCGTAATTGGAGTTCCTCCATTGATCGTATAACTGACAGGAAGATTGGTAATAGTATTAGATCCACTATTTGATACTTGAACCCGAATGATTTCTGCGGCAGACAGAGAACATCCTGAATTAGGAGTATCTATTTCAAGAATACTTGCATCATCTGAAAGTGGAGGTGTAATATTGATTGTATAATCTTCGGTCTCTCCCCATAAATATGTTCCACAAGGTGTAGTTGGATCCGATTCAACCAAAACAACTCTCATTCTAGTATTACCTAGCAGCGCAGTTGTCGGAATAGTAATATTACCTAAGAACGTACGATTAATAAATGTTGCAGGAAAAGAAGAAGTTACAATTGAAGTCCCAATAAAAGTACCTTCTGTTGTATCAAGTAGTCCATCTTGATTATAATCAATATAGACACTTAAATTACAAAAATATGCGCTTGCAGAATTAATTTGAATTGCAGAAAATGCATTTGTTGAACCTATTGCAAAATCTGAAGGTGTTAATGAAGTAAAATCCGAATAGGTATTTATGGCAGTGGGATTATTTACTGCAAGTACTGTATCTACTCCATTATTTAAAGTTCCAAATGTTACATTTCCAATATCATCATCGGCAGTATTTGTAGCTGCAGAAATACAATAAGCGACTGTAATCGTAATAAAGTTAGGTTTAGTTTCTAGATTTGAGCCAACAGAATTACTTGCTAATAATGTAACTGTATATACTGCTGCGCTATCAAAAGTAACTACTGGATTTTGAGAACTTGAACTTGTTCCATTTAAAAAGGTTACAGTATTAGGGATAAAAGTCCATGACCAAGCCGATGGAAAATTAGTAGATAAATCTGAAAAACTAAGAACTGTAATAATTCCCCCGGTATTTCCAACAGTAGTATCTACAGAAAATTCTGCATCTGGAACAGTAGGTGCTATTACATTTACTAATACTGTATCAGTTGAAATGCAAATACCATCTGTAATAGATGCCACATAAGTATATGTTCCTGAAATAGGATGAGCAGGAGTAGTTACCATATTCGCAGTTACGATTCCTGCCAGAACTCCTCCTGACCAAGTAACTGTAGGCGTAACAGAAGTTACTATCCCTACATTTTTTGAACCCATAGAAGTAGTATCAATAGCAGAAGATGAAACCCAATTGGAATTAGAATTTAAATCTGAACCTACCAGCGAAGGGCCAGCAAATCCACTTAAACTTACTGCACCTGAACCAGAAAAATCAGAACTTGAAACTCCAGTAAAAGCAGGGAAGGTAAAATTATTAAAAGCAACTGCATCAATTACATTTCCAGCAGCGTCATTAATGTAAACTCCAAAGTTTTGACCTGTAAATGGTCCAAAAACATTTTGAATATTAAATAATCGATTTACAAAATCATCTGTTCCTGTTCCAATATGAACTATCGCTAAACTATCCGAAGGTACAATTGTACCCAATGGGAAAGTTATAGTTTGTGGATTAGGCAAAAATTGATCAATATAGTTTAAAGTAAATCCAGAAATGTCCAAAGGAGATGAACTTAAATTGATTAATTCTATATTGTCATCTCTATTGGTAATGTAAGAAGGCCAAGCTGTTTGTGCGCCACTTCCAAAGGGAGAAAATGTAACTTCAGAGATTTTAAAAGAAGTTAAAAAAGGTGAACTTGCTATTAATTGAACAGCATTACCTGCACTAATCAATTTATCTGTTCCAGTAGAAATTGATAAATAATTATCTTGATAAGTTCCGCCAAGTTCATTTGCAATAATTGAATTGACTCCAGCATCAATTGCTCTTATATTGTAAACAATGGTTGAGCTTCCTGAAGCCGGAATGGTTCCTGAATACAAACTTCCAACATTAGACATAGAAATAGATGGTTGAGAAACACCATCTTTATTCCAAAGAATTTCAGCCGAAGCAATACCACTAGCATCTAAAATGTTTGCAGTAACTGTATGGGAAACAGAAGGACAACTTGCTAAAGGAGAAATAGTATCATTTGCTATTACTGGTGGATCAATATCTCCAGAAAGAATTCCATAGGTAAAAGTTAAACCGCTTGGGGGAGCAATCGAGGTTGTTAAAGTACAAAATGCTCCAGCAGTTGTTCCTGAAACTGTGTTTGTCCAATCTGTTATTGTTTCACGATTTAAATAATCTGAAATAACACTACCGTTAATTCCAACTTGAAATTGTGAAGTTCCAAAAGCAGATGGCACATTTACTGCACTTCCATATACAAAATCAATGGTATTTAAGCTTTCATTTAATCGTATCTGAAAATTTAAAGTGTCCAAAGTATTGGAAGAAGATGAAAATTTCGCATAATTTAACCATTGAACTACTAGAGTTTGGTTGGGAGAAACGCCTTCTAAACCATAACTCAATTCACCAATACCTGCTTTACCTTGTAAATCACTAGCAAAGGCACAAATAACTTGCTTGAAATTTTGAAAAAAGGAGATTGGATTGATAGGGTTATAACTATTTGAAATAGAAAAAACTCCGGTGTCCAACCGAATCCATCCATTTGAATTTACTCCAAAGTTATCATACGTTTGTCCGTTATAGATGAAAGGAAATCCAATTGGAAATCCTATACCAGTAGCAGATGCTCCAAATGGAACACCTAAGGTAGAACTATTAAAACTTACATCATTGTTGTTTGGAGTTCCCAGAATTGTACCACCAGTAATTGGTGTAAATGTTCTGAGAGATTGGGTAAAGCTGTAGGCATTGGAAACCTGTGCTATTGACTGATTGATTAGAGAACCTAATAAAAGAATAAATAAAATAATGAATCTTGGTGATTTTTTAAAAAATAAGAACATAAATTAAAAGTGAAATTTAGTAAATGATATGAGAAATTGAATAATAAATTAACGTTTAAAGAATACAAACAGTTGCTTTAAACTATGAAATAAAGCCTTTCAACCAATTTCTTTTAAACAAAAAAAGGCTGTCTAAATAAATAAACAGCCTTCGTTTTGTGCGAATTCTTTGATTTTATTTTACTCTGCTTTTACTAAACGGATCGTTTCGCTTTTACCATTTACCATTAATTGAATTTGGTAAATTCCTGATCCTGCGTTGAACATTTCTTTGTTAATCGTGAATTCATGTTTACCGATGTTTTGAGTTGTATTTACTGCTTCTACTATTTTTCTTCCTAATAAATCAAACACATTCACCTGTACTGCTGAGCGTTCTTTCAACTCGTATAAGATTCTTGTTTCATTCTGCATTGGGTTTGGATATACTTGATAGCTGAATGCGGAGAAAAATTGCTCATTAATTCCAACTGGTGTATTTACCATTATTGAATCAGAAGTAGTATCTGAACAGCCATCTGTACTTATTTGAATGTGGCTTACCAAATATTTTCCATTTGTAGTGTAGGAATAAACAGGATTGGCTAAGGTACTTGAACCTATTCCATCTCCAAAATTCCAGTTATGAGTTCCAGTAACTATAGTAGGTATGAAAGTTAAAGCTCTAGATAAAGGATTTTGAGCAGAAGTGAAACTTGCATCTGCTGCTAAAAACTCAGAAACAATAATCGTATCACTTGAAGAACATCCATCTGCATTGGTAACAATTACAAAATAAGTTCCTGCAGAGTTTACAGTAATGGTTTGAGTTGTAGCTCCGGTTGACCATAAAAATATTCCGCCTAAGTTTCCTGCATTTAAAACTAAATTAGAACCAGAACAGAATCCTGCATCTGAACCAAGGTTTACAATTGGTTGAATACCGTTTGTTATTACGATAAAATCTGATCCTGAACATCCATTTGTATTTGTAACTACAACAGAATAAGTACCACCTGCTTTTACCATAATGGTTTGACTTGTAGCTCCTGTTGACCAAAGGTATGTGCCTCCAAAATTACTCGCATCGAGTGTAATAGAATCTCCAATACATAACGTTTGATTTGCACCTAAATTTACTACTGGTGCTGTGTTAACACTAACTTGAACTGCAACTCTTGGAGAAGTACATCCAACACCAGAAAAAGCAGGACTTAGATTGGTATTTATTGTTCCAATAGAAAGTGGGGCAATAGTAAAATCAGTCAATAAATTATTATCTGATGTTCCTATTCTAAGTACACCATCAGTGGCTAAAACATTGGTAATATTAAAACCATCTCCAGTCCATTGAGTTCCAATGACAACTGGATTTCCATTAAATGTAATAGCCGAAGATGCAATAGAAGCTGCTGGCCAATTCATAAAAACAGCATCTTGAACTACATTATTATTGTCTAAAACAATAGCCCATCCTGCAAAAGAAGGAAAGGCTCCTGGATTCCAAAATATGTTACTTCCCCAATAATTAGGTGCTGCTGATGCATCGGTTCTAGTTAGTATTTCACCTGGATTCATAGTTGTAGGCAAATTCCAAGAAAATGCATTTATAGTATTGATATCTGTATAACTATCACTTATAATTACTTTCCAACCTGCAGTATTTGCAGTTCCAGTGGATAGATTTTGAATTTCTATTTGATCTGTTCCACCCAAATCTAATTCAGTGATTTTTATTGCAGGCGCAAAATTACTAATGGTAGTAGCCTCTGCATAATAAGTAGTAGGTAAAGTCAATGAAGGAACAATTAATGTATCCCCTGTAAAAATTGAAGTGGTACCTAATAAACTTGTATACCATTTAACTGTACTACTTCCAGCGTCTGCAATAAGTGTTGCTGTTTGATTTGGGCAAATTGTATCTCCAGTCACAAGAGGTGCATTTGGAGATATAGAATAAGTTACTGAAACAGATAGTGTATCGTTAGACACATTTGCATCTCCAACTAAAACAACAAAAGCATTTACATTTACTACACCAGAAATATTTGTATTAATGATTCCTAAAGAAATTGTATCTGACGCTTGCCCTGCTAAGCTTGCAGTATAAATGGTGGTCAATGTATCAGAGATTGCACCTGATAAAATAACGTTAACACTAAAATTGCTTTGGGCTGATAGCCCAAGGTTGGATATTACAAAAACAACACTGTCTTGATTAGAACCACATTGGTTTAAATCTGGACTTATAATTTCTACCACTGCCAAATCATTCGATGGTGGAGTTGGTAAAATTGTATATGATTTTATACTTCCAGTTACAGGGAAATTATTTGCAAGCAAATCCACTGATAAAGGATTTCCGCTTAAATTTCCAGAGAAGATTCCAACATTCGGTATTGGATTTAAATCTTGTGCTGCTACAAAATATTGAACTACATCTCCAACGGTTACTCCACCTCCATTTAATAAAGAATAATTAATAGTGAAATCAAAAGTAGGCGAAGTTGTACTTGCTAAAACGAATTTCCAACCATTGTTTGAAGATGTATTTCCAACGAAAGCATTATTGTCGGTTGATTTTTTATAATACAATCTTGGTCTGGTTATTAAAGTAGTATCTACTCCAGAAGCGTCCGTTATTGTTGCGAAATTGGATAAAACCCTATTGGTAGTGATAAAGGTATTTACCAAATCACTAAATAAAATAGCTGGTGGCAATGCTTCTTTAGCTTGTTCAAAAGCTCCTAAAGTTGGATTGCTTAAGCTTCTTGGATCTCCAATAAAATCATCTTCTACATAAGGAATTGGTATTCCTGCACCTACTGCTGGGGATCCAATTTGTGGAACTTGTATATTATTATTTGTTAAAAGAGGATTGGCTTCTAAACTTCCTGCTTCTAATGAAGTAGCTGCTTGGAAATCTGCTAAAGTCACATAATTAATAGCTCCCCATCTTCCATAGAATTGGGTTCCTATTACATCTGCAGTGTCTACATTAATAATATTATTACTTGAAGTGAAAATAGAAGTATTTGTATTATAAAACAATCCTGTTTTGGAGCCAGATCCACTTCTTGTTACAGAAACTATATTATTTCTTACCTCCAAATTAGTGGCTAAAGTAGATTGATAGATTCCATAAGTGATTCCGGCAGTTGCATTAGTATCATCTAGTGAAATAGTATTATGAGCAATCCAAACTCCATCACTTGACAAGTTATAAATTCCTCCCTGAAGACCATTACCAGAAAAATTATAAATCAAGTTGTTAAAAACTTTATTTTCTTTTCCTAATGGTGCATCAACAAAAGAAAAATAGATGCCATACGCCGCACTAGTAGAAAATGGATTAGTAGTAAATGGATCATGAATTTTATTTTTAGAAATAGTAGAGTTAATAGCCCCAGAAACGAGGTAAATTCCATTGAATGTTGTTAATGTAGTTCTGCTAGGTCTGCTGATATTATTTTCGGATACGAAAGTACTATCCGTATTGGATAAATAAATACCATACAAATAAGAGTCAGAGATAGTATTTCGAGTTATTATATTATTAATATGCCCAACAGAACCTGTAGAACCATTCAATCTTATTCCTTGATATCCACCAATTATTTCGTTGTTGCTAAATTCATTAAAATTAGCAACAGTTGCTAAACTTGTAGAATTTGCAGATCCAGAAGATAGTATTCCTGTATAATCAGAAAAAGCTGTTGATACAGTTGATGTTTTAATTCTTGAATTAGTAATTTTATTATAATCGGCTCCATTGGTTAAATGAACTCCCCATCCAAATAAAGCAATATCAGAAACTTCAATATTGAAATTATCAAATGTTGTATAATCTGTTCCATTTAACAAAAGAATATGTCTACTAAGGGTATTAGTTGGAGCAAATGTTATGGTTGAACCGTTTCCATTGAATATAATCGTATTAGTAGCATTTGCTCCATTGATTATACCTAAAGCTACTTGCTCTTCATAAGGACTTGCAGCATTATTTACATTAAAAATAACTGGTCCGCAAACTCCTCTTGTATTTAAATCAGAGGCCGCCAAACTTATAGTTGCATAATCAGAGCCCAAACCACCAATTGTAAATGTTCCATTTAAAGATGCTTTTAATCCATTTAATTTTACCGTATCGTTAGCAACATTTGCATCAGTTGTTCCATTTGGAGAAGAAGTAAATGCAGTTAAATCATATGAATTGTTTCCTACTATCTGGAAAGAGCCAAGTGAAATAGTATCTGATTGTCCGCTATTCAAGTTTCCTGTATAGCTGAATGAAGTTTGGGCAACACCATTTAAAGTCCAATTAATAGTAGCTGTTGTTATTAGCGTAAGTCCAAAATTTGTAAAACTTACTTCTACAGCATTGGTTCCAGCACAAGGGAATTTTGGTTGAACAAAATTGCTTAAACCTGCATCTAAAGCCGCTGGTGTAAATTCAAACACACCAGGATCTGGATTTGTTGTATTTCTAATTACTCCATTGAAGTCTGTAGAAATTCCCGTTATAGGTAAAGCTATGTCATTAAATCCACTAGAAGATGGAATAAAATTGTTGGTAACAATATTTGCAAATTGTGGATTTGAACTATTACTGGCCAAATCGTAAATACCTCCATTGGCTGATTGCCAATCTGCCAACGTTGGAAAATTAACAGTAGCAATGTTTCCAATTGCCTGAACTGAAGAACTTGGTGAATTTACAAACAATCCATTATTATTTGAAATAATAGTAGAAGTAGCTGTATTAAAAAACAATGCCTGTTTTGCTCCAGTTCCACCTTTTGTTATGGAAACGATATTATTTCTAAACTCTATTCCGCTTGCTGCAGTAGTTTGAAAAAATCCTCTTACATCACCAGCGGTAGTAAAACCATCGGATTCTAAAGCTATTGTATTGAAATAATATAAGGCATTATCTGCTCCTGTGTTTATTATTCCATTAGTAATTCCAGAGCTATTTAATTTATAGATTAAATTGTTATATATTCTATTTTCTTTACCAACTACAGCATCTGCTGATAAAAAATTAATACCATTAGAAGGTGTAATAGAAGTGAGAATTCCTGTATGCGAATCATGTATTTCATTATTAAATATTCTAAGATTGTTTGCAGCAATTGTAACAAATACACCATTAAAAGTACCAACTATGCTTCTAGTTAACCTAGAAAATTCATTATTACTAACTTGGGTGCTATCATTATTGGACATGTAAATTCCATGAAAATGAAAATTATTAAATTTATTATTATCAAATAAATTGTTTTTCGCATCCAAAGCGCCAGTTGCTCCTGAAATAGCTGCTCCGTAATAACCTCCATTTACAATATTATTTAAGAATGAATTATTGGAAGCACTTCCAGCTGTTGTTGCAGAAGTATTACTACCGGATAATACAATACCAGCAATACCTGTCGTAGTAGCTTTTTGATCTAGTGTGATAGTAGAATTTCTAAGTATATTATTATCTGCTCCTTGTGTTAAGTGCAAGCCAAATCCAAAACCAGTAGAATCGACAATTATATTTATATTATCAATAATCACGTAATCAGATCCTCTTAATTGAAATGCAGCTCTATTATCAGTTAATAAAGGTAAATATTGAATTAAAGCACCATTTCCATTGAACGTTATTGTATTAATTGCACTTGTTCCCAAAATCTCATCTAATTGAACTCTTTGATTGTAAGGTCCGGCAGCTGCATTTATATTAAACACCACTGGTCCGCAAACACCAAATGCATTAAGATCCGCAGCGGCATTTACAATCGTTGAATAATTTGAACCAACACCACCTATTGTATAAGTTCCCGTTAATGCAGATCGAATTCCGGATTTAATTATGGTATCGTTTGCTGGATTTGAATCAACATTTCCATTTGGATTTGAGCTCCAAACCTTAATGGAATAAAGAACATTCGCTACCACATTAAAACTTCCAATACTAAGAATAGTATCTTCTGAACTTGCAAGAGTACCTAATAAATTAAAGGCAGTTTGTGCAACATTATTTACCGACCAATTTATCGTAACACTTGTAATTGGGTCTATACCAAAGTTTTTTAGAGTCACTTTTACATCTGCTGGACCAGTGCAAGGTGCAATTGGCTCATTTATAAAGGTAATACCTGCATCAGTACTTGCTGGAGAAAATTCATAAGCGCCTGGATCTGGTGTATTGATGTCTCTAGCAGCTCCTAAAAAATCTTCCAAAATTTCTGGAATTGGAGCGCCAATATTATTAATACTTGAAGCAGTTGGTATGAAATTTCCACTTACTGGGCTGCTAAACTGTGGATTTGCATTTAGACTAGCTAAATCAAAAAGTCCAGAACCCGCTAATTGCCAATCTGCTAAAGTCAAGAAATGATTTGTTAAACCGCCTAGATTTCCTATGTAAGCCAAACCCGTTCCTGTAGAAGTAGAAAACAAAACATTATTATCAGATACGATTGCAGAAGTACTCGTATTGAAATATAAAGCGTGTTTTAAACCGCTTCCTCCTTTGTTTACTCTGAAAATATTGTTTCTAATTATAATTCCATTAGCAGCAGTAGTTTGAAAAAAACCTCTAGCATCACCAGCTGTAGCAGTTGGATTGTTTATAGAAATTGTGTTATAAAAATAAGAACAATTATCACTGCTGGCATTATAAAGACCATAAGAAATTCCAGAGTTATTGATATTATAAATAATATTATTGGCAATAATATTAGGTTCTCCAATAGCAGCATCAGAACTAGTAAAAAATATTCCAGCAGCTAAACTTGTATTGCTAGATGCACCAGTATGGCTATCGTGTATTCTGTTTTTTTGAACTAATAAATTATTATTTGCAGTAATACCATATACACCGTAAAAAGTACTTACATTGACTCTTCCACCTCTAAAAATATCGTTTAATTCTACGATAGTACTATCTGTATTTGCTAGATATATTCCGAAAAAATAATAATCTTTCACAATATTGTTTCTGATTATATTTTGACCTACTCCTGTAACACCAGTAGTACCTAATAAGGTAATTCCATAATAACCACCAGATATTTCATTGTTTTCTATAATATTAGAATTTGCAATGGTGCCGGTTGTTGCGCTTGTTGCACTTCCTGATACTACAATTCCTGCATGATTGGTATTGGTTGCAGTTAAATTATTAATAATTCTATTTCCACTTATTGTATTAAAATTAGCATTATTTAAAACATGAATTCCCCATCCAAAAAGCGTGGTATCAGGAATAGAAATGGTGAAGTCTGAAAAAGTTAAATAATCTGTTCCATCTAACCTTACAACATGTCTGTTGGAAGTTGAACTAGCTGTATTTCTAGTTAGAACTGAACCGTTTCCATTAAAAGTTATTGTATTTGCAGCATCTGCACCAGCAATACTTCCAAAGTTAAATGGTCCAAAATAAGGCCCAGATGCAGAATCTACATCAAAAACCACAGTTCCAGAAATTCCACAGGCTAAACCAGCTAATGCATCTGTAAATGAATTATAATTAGTTCCAGATGTAGGTAATGATTGGTTGATAGTATAATTCCCAGTCGTTAAAATAGGTAATATTCCAACAAAAGTAGAAGCAGAAAAAGCATTTTGACCACTACAAGATAATCGACTTCTATAATAAGTAGGCGAAAAGTGAGATGTGGTTAAAGTAGAATTAGTTGCACCTAGAATATCTGTCCAAACTACATTGTCTGGGGATGATTGCCACTGAAAAGTTTGACCCGTTCCAACCGATTGACCTATTAAACTTAAATTAAAATTGAAACCTGGGCACACCGCATTCTGATTAGAAACTGTAGTTCCACCAGTAGGAGGTGCTACACAAGGCGATGCTGGCTCGAAGGTTATTGAACCGGTAAACCATCTGGGATTATTAGACATAGTACCAGCAGGGTAAGTAATACTATAACCAATATTTAAAGCTGCAATTTGTTCTGCACCAGATTTTAAAGTAACTCCTCCTGAGGTAAATAAATTAGGAGTTGGAACAGGTGTAGCACCGCTATATCTTATATTTATACTTGATTCAATTGCAAATCTATATTGGGTATTGTTTGGCATTTGAAAAGATAATCCTGTAAATAAATCTGTAAGTCCCGTTGTTGTTATTGTTAAAGAAGTTCCAGTAGTTATTAATGTCCAATCTGGGGGTGTTACTGGGGGTGTTGCACCAGATAATGATGAAGCGCTATACCACAATTTAGGGACTGTTCCATTACTTGCTATTTCCAAAAAGGTTGCAACTTGAGTAATATTAATCGGTCCACCGCTTGTGTTTTCCACTACAAAGGTTATACCTGAGTTTCCGCTAAGTCCATTTGCAGCTGTATAATTAGTGCTTCCAACTTGAGTAGAAATTGTAGTTTGAGAAAAAGAAATCGAACTGAAAAATAAAAATATTGCAAATATTGCAGGCTTTAAACTTGAGTAAATTTTTGACATAATCTGGTTGGTTTTATAGAAATAACTTCTAAATATAGGTTTAAACTGTTTAAAAAAAGAAAAAAATTGATTACGTCAACCAATTAACCAAATTTAAAAAAATTATTTGAAAACTAATTAGAAAAAAAAGGTCTTATCAAAGTCAAATCAAAACTTTTAGACCGATTTCTGATTTGGTATTTTCAAACAAAAAAAGGCTATCTAAATGAATAGACAGCCTTCGTTTTATGAGAATTCTTTGATTTTATTTTACTCAGCTTTTACTAAACGGATCGTTTCGCTCTTACCATTTACCATTAATTGGATTTGGTAAATTCCTGATCCTGCGTTGAACATTTCTTTATTAATCGTGAATTCATGTTTACCAATATTTTGAGTAGCATTTACTGCTTCTACTACTTTTCTGCCTAATACATCAAACACATTCACCTGTACTGCTGAGCGTTCTTTCAACTCGTACGTGATTCTTGTTTCGTTCTGCATTGGGTTTGGATATATTTGGTAACTGAACGCCGATACAAACTGCTCATTAATTCCGATTGTTTTATCTACGATTACACTTTGAGTAGTAGTGCTCGTACATCCATCTGAATTGGTATAAGTATGAATCACTGTATAAGTACCTGCTGCTCCATAATTATAAAGTGGAGTTGCAAGTGTACTTGTTGCTCCTGCTTGACCAAAACTCCATGAATGTGTTCCGACTGCTGCTGTTGGTGTGAAAGTTACATCATGTGTATTTGGTGCTTGTGAAGTAGTAAACGTAGATACCGCTACAGCTCCTGTTGAAATCACAATTGTATCACTTGCAAAACACCCTGCTGCATTGCTAACCACTACAGAATAAGTTCCTGCAGTTGCTACTGTAATGCTTGATGTTGTTGCTCCAGATGACCATAAATAAGTACTACCTGGGTTTCCTGCATTTAATACTTGAGTTGCTCCTGCACACAAAGATGCATCTGCTCCAAGACTTACTACTGGCAATGCGCTTGCGGTTATTGTTATCGCATCACTTGCTACACATCCATTGGCTCCAGTTACTACGACTGAATATGTTCCGCCCACACTTACACTAATGGTCTGAGTGGTTACTCCCGTTGACCATAAATAAGTGCTTCCCGCATTTCCTGCATCTAATACTAATGCTGCTGCCCCTGCACAAATGCTTGCATTAGCTCCTAAATTTACTACTGGAGCTATGTTTATACTAACTTGTGCTGTTGCTCGTGAAGATGGGCAGCTATTGCTTGATACTGACCAGTCGTAGAAAAAGTAATAAAATCCTAAGCTTGCTAAACCATTGATAGTTTCTGTTATATCAACTAAACCAGCTGCTGAATAAGGATAAATAGCAGACCCTTGATTTCTAAATAAAGATGCTACAGTAGATCCAGACGGTGTCATAGTGTAATCAATCCCAATTGGTACAATAATATTAACAGGAACATTTACCCTAAGACCTATTTGTGCAGTGTCTATTACAGTTGAATCACTTGTTGCGATTACATTTCCTGTGGCATCTTGTATTTGAACAAATACTAAACCTGCACTTCCTGGATATACTGCAACTGAATCAATCACAACTTCACTTATTGCATCGAAAACCAAACCATCAGTGAAAAAGGCATACTGACCACCAAGTCCAATAGTATTATCTAAAGGTCCTACATTTGCAGCAACCACATCCGTACCTTCTACATAATAAGAAGTAGGTACAGTTGGAGAAACAGAATAACTAGAACCAGAAAATAATAAGTTTCCACCTACTAAAGCATCATACCAATTAAAAGTAGTTGCAGAACCCGATGCCGTTAATAAAGCAGGTGCTCCAGAACAAACAGAAGCATTATTTACTGTTGGTGTAACTGGGATTGCAAAAGATTCAACTGTAGTACTAGAAGTATCATTGGTTGGATCTGGATCAGATGTTAAAGAAGTCCAAGCATCAATA
>JBBQYA010000028.1:0-30526 GCA_038209155.1 Sphingobacteriales bacterium
ATCAATGAAACTCTACATCAAAAACATGGTTTGCAGCAGATGCAAAATGGTTGTAAAAGCTCAGCTAGAGAGCAAAAATCTCCATCCAATTTCCGTAAATCTCGGCGAAGTAGATATTCAAGAAAATCTCACTAAAGAAGAATTGATAACGCTGGATTCCTCTCTAAAATCCGTAGGCTTTGAACTCATAGACGATAAGAAAAGCCAATCCATTGAAAAAATAAAAAATGCAATTGTCACCTTAGTTCACCATTCAGACCATCATTTAAAAACCAATCTTTCAGAATTCATCACCTCACAAATACCTCAAGATTATCATTATTTAAGTAATCTTTTTTCAGAAGTAGAAGGCACCACCATCGAAAAATATTTCATCACCCAACGCATAGAGCGAGCCAAAGAATTGATCGTTTATGATGAACTTTCCCTCTCAGAAATTGCAGATCAATTGGGTTACAGTAGCACAGCCTACCTTTCCAACCAATTCAAAAAAATCACAGGCTTCACACCCAGCTATTTCAAATCTTTGAAAGAACATAAACGCAAAAACATCGAAGAACTGTAAATCTTACAACACTTACACAAAATTCCGTAAAAGATTCCCTAAACATCGGAACTATCTTTGTGTCAAATAAAACAATAATGACACATACATATAAAGTTTCAGGCATGACATGTAGCGGTTGCCAAGCCAAAGTACATAGTTTATTATCCAAAGTAGAAGGCATCACAAACCTTTCCATCAACCTTCAAAATGCTACTGCCGACATAGAAATGGCAAAGCACATTTCCATCAATACCCTTAAAGCAGCCCTACAAGATTATCCAAAATACCAAATAACCGAAGAAGAAAGCAAACCAATTAGTACAAAATTTGCAGAAACAGAAGAGGAAAAAAGAACGTGGTTGGCAACCTACAAACCCATCTTTTTAATTTTTGCCTACATTTCCACCATTTCGATTATTGCAGCTTATAGTTCAACTGGCTTCAATACAATGCAAGCCATGAACGTTTTCATGGCAGGCTTTTTCCTTACGTTCTCCTTCTTCAAAATGCTCGATTTACAAGGCTTCGCCGAAAGCTATGCCATGTACGATATTGTTGCAAAAAAGTGGAATAGCTGGGGTTACGTCTATGCTTTTATAGAATTAGGTTTAGGTATAGCTTATGCAATCAATTTCCAACCCTTATTCACAAATATCCTCACGGTAGTTGTAATGGGCATAAGCATCGTAGGCGTTTTGCAAAGTGTACTTAACAAACGAACAATTAAATGCGCATGCCTAGGCGCAGTTTTCAATTTACCAATGAGTACCGTCACTATAATTGAAGATGGTTTAATGATTGGTATGGCAGCCACCATGATAATCATTATGTAATCATTACTCGGCACGATTATTTTACAATCAATCCAAACAAATGAATCATGAACAATAATCAATCACTCATTCAAGCATTAAACAATTGTGTTGTTGAATGTAATAATTGCTCCACTGCCTGTTTAGACGAGGAAAATGTTAAAATGATGAAAGACTGTATCAAGTTGGATATGGATTGCGCCACTATCTGTTCTGCAACTGTTACACTTTTATCCCGTAATTCAATACATGGCAAACACATGATGCAGGAATGCATAGAAGTTTGCACTGCCTGTGCAGAAGAATGTGAAAAACATGCAGATGTTCACCAACATTGCAAAGCATGTGCAGAAGCATGCAGAGCTTGTTTAGAAGAATGCAAAAAAGCGGCATAATTAAATTATCTCTATCGGGGTATTTATAATCTCTATTTGGGCAACTTTAAAACTAAATGTTAAATAAAAACAATTTATTAGGTAACAAAAATTTCAAACCCAATTATTTCAACAATTGAAAAAAATAATTGCCATATTCCTTTTATTAATCTATGGATCTGCTTCTATGGGAGCTACTATTCATATGCATTACTGCATGAATGAATTGGTAGGTTGGAGTTTATTTCACAGCGAAAAAGATAAGGAATGTGCTAAATGCGGGATGAAAGAAAAGAATAATTTTTGTTGCAAAGACGAGCACAAATATGTAAAACTCGACATAGAACATCAAAAAACTACTATCACACAATATTTGCAATTATTGGATACACCCTTGCTGGTTATTCCTTTCGCAGATTTTTGTTTTAAAGGAAATGATGTTTCTACAAACTTTCCAATATTTCATTCACCTCCTAAAACGCTACAAGATCATCTCTACATTTTAAATTGTGTTTTTTTAATTTGATTTATTCACAGCATACAAAATGCCGATCCTAAAAAGTGTTTCGGCTTACTGTGAATTTTATAAATCAATAATTAAAAACCAAAAAAATGAAATCAATCCTATTAATGGCAGCCGTTGTTTTACTATCAACTACCGCTAGCCAATCTCAAATAAATAATTCTAAAACAGAAAACGTAAAGGTTTTTGGAAACTGTAATATGTGCGAAAGCACTATCGAAAAAGCTGCAAACAAAAAGAACACATCAAAAGCTGATTGGAATGAAGAAACCAAAGTAGCAAGCATTACTTACGATAGTGAAAAAACAAATTTGGATGCCGTATTAAAAAACATTGCTCTTGCTGGTTATGACAATCAAAGTTTTCTTGCACCAGATGATGCTTATAATAAATTACCAGACTGCTGCAAATATGATAGGGTGGCAAAAGCTTCTGTAAAAACTGACAACGTTGCAGAAAATCATAGCAATCATCCAGATATGTCAAAAACAGAAGATCAAAAGTCCAATCAATTAAAAGCTGTATTTGATTCTTATTTTCTTTTAAAAGACGCATTAGTAAAAACAGATAGAACTTTAACCTCAGCAAAAGCAAAGGAATTACAAACATCAATCAATGCAGTGGAAATGGGAAAGTTGGCAATGGATGTACACACCGTTTGGATGAAAGTTCTTGATGATCTTAAAGAAGGCGCTGAAAATATAAATAGTTCAAAAGACATATCAAAGCAGAGAGATCAATTTATGAGCCTTTCAAAAAATATGTATGAATTAATTAAAGTTGCAGATCCTTCAGAAACAGTTTACTACCAATTTTGCCCAATGGCAAATGAAGGCAAAGGTGCCAATTGGTTAAGTAAAGAAAGCGACATCAAAAACCCATATTATGGTATACAGATGCTTAGCTGTGGAAAGACTTTGGAAACTATTAGATAATCTAACCGAAAAAAATGATTGATGTAAAATGAATCAATTATTGTATAGAAATTAAAACAATCAAAGTTTTTGTTCAATGCATGAATCATTTTTTTTCTTTTAAAAATCGGGTGACAGCGAAACTGAAAACTGACCAACAGCAGTTCTGAAGGTATTTTATCAAATTTAATTATAATGAAAACAAAAAAATCAATTAAAAAAGCTATTGCATCATTGTTTACGATAGCCTTCCTTTTCTTGGCATTTACAACAAATGCCCAAACAAAGCAAAAATCTACTTCAATCAAAGATTGCTGCATGATGATGGATGGTAAAATGATGACTATGAAAAATGGTAAAATGATGCCAATGGAAAAAGACATGAAAATGAATAATGGAACTACCTGCATGACTACTGGTGAGTGCAAAATGAAAGACGGTAAAATGATGAAGATGAAAGATGGCGATTGTATGGATATGAGCGGAAAAATGTGTAGCGACAATATGAAAACAATGATGAAAAATAAAGCAGCTAAAGAAGCAGCAATGGCTTATGCTTGCCCTATGCATTCAGAATTTAAAAATACACAGCCTAGCAAATGCCCGCAATGTGGAATGGATATGGTGAAACAATAAAGCATGTAAAAAATGAAGATCAAAATCTTTCAAGCTACCACGAAATGATTAGTTCTTAAAATTTCTTTACCTAATTATTTTAAAAATCAAAATCAAACATTATGATGCAACATAATTCTTGGGACTACGGAATGGGTTGGAGTATGTGGCTTATTCCACTTGCTGTAATTCTGCTTATTATTTTTTTATTAAAAAATAAAAGAAAAAATTAAAGTTCTCTAAACACTTTCAAATATTTCTAATTCATTATTCAATTTTATAAATATGGGAAATTCAATTATGCAAACTTACCATATTGAAGGCATGAGTTGCGATAGGTTTGTTGCAGGTGTAAAACAAAAATTGTCCTCTATTGCAGGCATAACATCTAGAACTATTGATTTAGGAAAAAATCAAGCAGTAATAACTTCTGTAGAAAATATTAAAACCGATATACTTTGTAGTGCAATAATGAATGCGAATTATACTATTTCAGAACTTTGAACCATGGAACATCAACAAACAAAGCAACAATACACCTGCTCTATGCACCCTCAAATAATCAGGGACGAAACTGGTAATTGTCCACTTTGTGGCATGACCTTAATTCCTCTTAAAAAAAAGAAAGAGAAACATAAAGGGCACACTACATCGATGATTGAGGATTTTAAAAAACGGTTTTTCATAGTTCTCGTATTAACCATTCCAATTATGCTGCTGTCTAAAATGATACAGCAATGGTTAGGTATTAATATCTCTTTTATCGGTTCTCAATATGTATTATTTGGTTTATCTACTATTGTATTTGTCTATGGAGGCTGGCCATTCTTAAAAGGATTAGTCGATGAAGTAAAAGCAAAGAATCCAGGCATGATGTTTCTTATCGGCTTCGCAATAACTGTTGCCTATGCTTACAGTGTGGCTATCGTATTTGGTTTGGAAGGTATGGACTTCTTTTGGGAACTTACCACACTAATTCTTATCATGCTTTTAGGCCATTGGATAGAAATGAAATCTGTAGCAGGCGCATCAAAAGAATTGGAACTCTTAGTTCAGCTAATGCCTGCTAATGCACATAGAGTTTCGGATGAAAAAATAGAGGATGTAAAAACCGATACGTTAAAAGAAAATGATATTATTTTAGTAAAACCTGGTGAAAAAGTTGCAGCAGATGGAATTATACTTGATGGTGAAAGTTACTTGAATGAAAGTATGCTGACAGGTGAAAGCAAACCCGTACAAAAAGTAAAGGGCGATAAAGTTATTGCAGGTGCAATCAATGGTAATGGTTCATTAAAAGTCACCGTATCTCATGCTGCTAAGGACTCTTACTTATCGCAGGTAATTAAACTGGTAGATGATGCTCAAAAGTCCAAATCAAAAACACAACTGTTAGCTGATAAAGCTGCGAAATGGCTTACAGTTATTGCATTGGTTACTGGTTTAGCTACATTTTTAGTTTGGTACCTAAGCGGGCAACCTTTAGCTTTTGCAATGGAGCGCATGGTAACTGTAATTGTAATTTGTTGCCCTCATGCATTGGGTTTAGCTGTTCCTTTAGTAGTTGCAAAAACAACTGCTCTCTCTGCAAAACATGGTTTATTAATTAAAAACAGAACAGCATTTGAAAATTCAAGAAAAATAACAACCATCGTTTTTGATAAAACAGGAACACTTACTTTGGGAAAATTTGAAGTCTCAAAGATCGTATCATTGAAAAAAGATATTTCTGAAAATGAATTAGTACGCTTAGCATCTGCACTAGAACAAAAATCAGAACATCCAATTGCAACTGGAATTCTGCAAAAGGTAAAAGACCTTTCCATTGAAATACCATCAACAGAAAACTTTAAGGCAATTACCGGTAAAGGAGTTGAAGCAACAGTAGAAGGCAAAAAAGTTTTGGTAATAAGCCCCGGTTATTTGAAAGAAAATAGCATCGAACTGCCAGATGGTTTTGAAGCTAACGATGCCGAAACAGTCGTTTTCATAATTGTGGACAATTCGTTAATGGGATATATTGCTCTGTCAGACGAAATTAGACCAGAATCTGCTGAAGCCATTGCCACTTTGAAAAAAGAAAATATCAAATCCATTTTATTAACTGGAGACAATAAAAAAGTGGCGGCAAGTGTAAGTAAAACCCTAGGCATGGATAGTTTTATTGCTGAAGTATTACCCCATCAAAAATTAGAAAAAATAAAAGAACTTCAAAGTAAAGGAGAGTTTGTTGCTATGACTGGCGATGGAGTCAATGATGCACCTGCATTGGCACAAGCCGATATTAGTATTGCTGTTGGTTCAGGCTCTGATATTGCAGCAGAAACCGCAGGTATTGTTTTGGTAAATAGTAACCCAAAAGATATTGTGAGTTTAATTTTATTTGGAAAAGCAACTTACAAAAAAATGATTCAAAATCTAATTTGGGCAACTGGTTATAATGTGATTGCATTGCCATTGGCAGCTGGCGTATTGTACAATCAGGGTATTTTATTAAGCCCCGCAGCTGGTGCAGTTTTAATGACAGTGAGTACGGTAGTGGTTGCTATCAATGCGAGCATGTTAAAAGTAAAATAATGAACATATTTTTATTAATAAAAAAAAATAAAGTGGATATAAAAAAAAATCTTGAAAAATTGCTACTATTAGTAATACTTTTTACTTTCCTTATCTCTAATTCATTTGCACAATCAACAACAAATTTTTCAGGGAAAGTAGTTCGCTACCATTTATATGTAAAAGACACAATCGTTAATTTTTCTGGAAAGGAAAAACGTGCCATCGCCGTAAATGGACAAATACCCATGCCAACCTTAACTTTTACCGAAGGTGATACCGCAGAAATTTATGTACATAATCTGTTAAAAGAATCAACTTCTTTACACTGGCATGGATTAATGCTTCCCAATAAGGAAGATGGCGTTCCAAATCTTACGCAAATGCCAATCGAACCAAATTCAACTCATATTTATAAATTTCCGATCATCCAAAATGGCACACACTGGTATCATAGCCATAGCGGTTTGCAAGAACAAATTGGAATGTATGGAAATTTTGTAATGAACAAACGGGCAGATGACAAATCCTTTAGAATAGGCATTGACGATTTACCAACCTTTCCAATTATTTTAAGCGAATGGACAGATTACAAACCCGAAAATGTAGATCGTATGCTTCATAACGCATCTGACTGGTTTGCTTTGCGCAAAAATGCTGTTCAAAGTTATGCTGAAGCAATGAAAGATGGTCATTTTATTACTAAACTAAAAAATGAATGGAAACGGATGCTTGCTATGGATGTGAGCGATATTTATTATGATAAAATATTAATAAATGGTGGTTCTGAAAATGAGATCAAATCTGCATCATCCATTGCAACATCATCAACTTCCCTACCCTCTACAGCACCACCCTTCAGGGCAGGAACAAAAATAAGATTGAGAATTTCAAATGGTGGAGCATCCTCCTATTTTTGGTTGCACTATGCAGGTGGTAAAATCTTGGTTGTTGCTAGTGATGGTAATGATGTAATACCTGTTGAAGTTGACAGGTTGCTAATTGCTGTTTCAGAAACCTATGATGTAATAGTTACTATTCCAGCTGAAGGTACAGCCTATGAATTTTTAGCAACTACAGAAGATAGAACCAATTCAGCTTCTATTTATATTGGTAATGGAATTAAACAACTCATTTCTCCAATGCCAAGATTAAAATATTTTGAAGGCATGAAAATGATGAACGGCATGATGAAAATGAACGGTGATTTAGATGGGATGGGTATGCAGATGAGCCTAAATCAAATGGATATGAATGTAGTAATGTATCCTGAGATTACAGGTGAACAAGAAAAAATGAAACATGATAATATGAAGGGAATGGAAATGAAAAAAGACCATCCCAATCACTCAAAAAATCAATACAATTCAAATGCTCTTTCAGATATTACAACACTCAACTATGCAATGTTGGAATCTCCTGTGAAAACCAATCTTCCTAAAGATGCATCTGTTAAAGTTTTGAATTTTGAATTGACTGGAAACATGAACCGCTACATCTGGAGTATGGATAATAAAGTAATATCAGAAGCAGAAAAAATCTTAATAAAAAAAGGGGAAATTGTTCGTTTAATTTTATACAACGGCTCAATGATGCGGCATCCAATGCACCTACATGGCCACGACTTTAGAGTCATAAACGGGCAAGGAGATTTTGCTCCAATGAAAAACATCATTGACATTATGCCAATGGAAACCGATACCCTAGAGTTTTACGCCAATGCAGAAGGCGATTGGTTTTTTCATTGCCATGTACTATATCACATGATGAGTGGAATGGGAAGAGTGTTTAGTTACGAAAATCAAGTTCCAAATCCGCTAATTCCAAATCCTAAACTGGCACAACGAAAGCTATTCGCCGACGACAGAATGTTTCGTTTAATGGCGGAGAATGATGTTGCAACCAATGGAAATGATGGAATGGCAATGATACAAAATACTCGTTGGAGCATTGGCACTGAATGGCGTTTAGGATATAATAACAAAAATGGATATGAAACTGAAACCCATATTGGAAGATACATAGGTAAAATGCAATGGCTGATGCCATTTATAGGTTTTGATTGGAGGTATAGAAAACTGGGGATTGATGAAAAAGAAACAAATCTTTTTGAACAAACTAATACTAAGGATAATAGATCTGTATTTAGCGTAGGCTTTAACTATACTTTGCCCATGTTAGTTCGCTTTCAGACAGAAGTTTTCACAGATGGCATTTTCCGATTGCAATTAATGAGAGAAGATATTCCAGTTACCAAACGGATTCGATTAGCACTTATGGTTAATACGGATAAAGAATATATGGGAGGACTAAACTATATCTTAAAACGAAATTTTTCTTTACGCACACATTATGATAGCGACATGGGTTTCGGAGCAGGTTTAAGTTTAAATTATTGAAAGATAGCATCTCTGAAATCAAAATTTAGAAAAAAAAATGAAACTAAAAGCAAAAATGCCTTCAACTCTAAAACCATTTTATGAAAAGGAACTATTGGATGCTAAATCAGCATTTTTAGAAAATTATCTCCAGCAAACTTGGCGACATTTAGAAAGGGCGCATGTAATTGGACAACCTTACCCCATTGAACATACTGTTGTTCATTGGAAAATGCTGTTATTTGGAATTAAAATCAAAAACAAAAATGAAATAATTGGACAAATCCCTAGGTTGTTGGTAGGTGGGGTAAAATCTTTTGTTGGAAAAATACCTTTAGGAAATACAGGAGGTGCTAACGTTCCGCCTATGCAACCCATGGAAATTGAACAAGATTTATTAACTATTATAAGAAATAATACAAAATGAAAGCGATAAATACTTTATACTTATCAATCGAAATATGAAAATTGCAGAATCAAAATTTATCAATAGTTACTATCTTTAAAATAGAATTGAAGTAAAAGTTAAAAGGATAAAGTAAATATTAAAACTTTAAAATTTCACTCAGATTAAACTTAAGGAATAGCAAAAATTGAAGTACGTTACACTGAAACAAATTGAATGAATGAGTATAATAACAGAATCAAAACAACATTGGGAAAATGTGTTTGCTACCAAACATGAAACAGAAGTAAGTTGGTTTCAGCAATACCCAAAAACATCTATAGAATTTTTAGAACTGTTCAATTTACCGCTAACCGCAAATATCATTGATGTCGGCGGTGGCGACAGTCATTTTGTGGATGCACTTTTAGATAAAGGATTTCAAAATATTTATGTTTTAGATATTTCTTCTAATGCTATCGAAAGAGCAAAAAAACGCTTAGGCGATAAAGCAAACAATGTAAATTGGATTGTAAGCGATATAGTAGAATTTCAAACCAAAATTAAGTTTGATTTTTGGCATGATAGAGCAGCTTTTCATTTTCAAACCGAAGAAATAAACATCAATAAGTACGTAACTCTTGCCACCAACGCAATTAAACAAAATGGATATTTAATTCTTGGAACCTTTTCAGAAGATGGACCTAAAAAATGCAGTGGTTTAGAAATCACACAGTATAACGAAATAAGTATGAGTGCAAAATTTGAAAGTGCATTTAAAAGAATAAAATGCATCACTGAAAACCATATAACACCCTCTAATTCCACACAAAATTTTCTGTTTTGCAGTTTTCAAAAATTACTACACAAACTTTAATAATCCAAATCATTTCAAAAATTACCCAATTTTCCGAACCCAGAAATTATTAAATCCTTCCCCTAAATTTAATTCGATTAATTGCTGTTGCAGCATTTCCAAAATAGCCATGAAAGAATAAATTAATTGAACTTTATCTTTAGAATCCAACATCATTTGCTGGAAAGACAAAGTTTTATTCATTGCTAGTAATTGTTGAATCTGTCTTTTTTGCTCCTCAATGCTATAAGGATACTGAACCACCACATGCCTATCATCTCGTTTTTCTTGTTCGGAGCGCGACATTACTTTTTCATACACCAAAAGCAATTTATACAAATCCAAAGTGCTCATTTCATCTTCTGGCCCTGCATTCTGCATAATTTGTTGAAGCTCATTTTCTACATATCCTCTTTTTTCTATCTGAAATCTAGTGTCTTCCAAAAGCGAAAACTCAGGTATAGTATCTTTAAATTGTTTATAAATCAACAACCTATTTATTAATTCCTCTTTTGGATCTATCTCATTTCCCGTTTCATCCAATTGCGGACGAGGCAAAAGCATCTTTGCCTTAATGCGCATCAGAGTAGCTGCTACGTAAATAAATTCGCTAGCAACTTCCATATTTATGGCATTCAAGCGATGAATATAATTCAAAAAATCATTTGTAATTTTCGAGATGGGTATATTGTAAATATCCAACTCATCTCGCTCAATGAAAAATAATAATAAATCAAACGGCCCTTCAAATTCAGGGAGATTTATTTCAAATTCAGTTTCTGTATTCTCTCCTGAAAAATATTCCTTATTCACAAAGCAAATCTTATAAAAAAAATAACACTTTATGGATTTATAATATCAGCAGCTGCTTTTAATTCTGCAACACTATTACCACTAGTTCCTCTAGCATATAAATAGGCTAAACTTAGTTTGATTTTACCACCTATTGGTAAAACAAATGGACCAACAGATCCCATAATGCGCCTATCTTGTGGGATATTAGATTCTGTTTCTTCTGACCAAGTCTGGCCTGGAAATGCAGGATCTGTATTACTTGGATAAGTGAAAGAGCAAATGTTAGAACTAGCTGGATCATAACCCGTGCCTCCGAAAGTTTGAGGTGTTCCATCACTCCATTTTCCTGTTAGCAAATTATGAATCTGTTCATCAGTTAGATCTGTTATTCCTGTACTAATAGTATTAGCAAACGATAAACTTTTTACTAAAGGGTGATTTAAAAAAATAATACCTTGAGCAGGTGGATTTAAGCCATAACCAAAAGTAGTCTCATCATCATTATCTCCATTATATCCAAAAATCATATCTCGTCCTACATCTGTACCTATAAAATCATCTTGATAATTTCCAATATCAAGATCTGACCACTGACCCAAGTAAAAATCGGAATAAGTATTATTTGAACGATTAATTATAGTGTAATCTATAAATAAGGCATAACCCAACGGTGCAACTTGATCGAAGGCAAATATTTCAGTTTGGATTTCTATACCTAAAGACTTATCTAAAGGAACACTTAACTGTTTAAAATCATTATTAATAAAAAAACAATATTGATCTCCTTTGATTAATGGATATTCTCCTATTCTAGGCTCATATATTCCATTAGAATTTAAATCATTGAAAGGAGCAAGCTTGATATTATTATTACTAACATCATTCCCAGGCCAAGTCAAAATTTCATTTGGGATAATATAGCTTGGATTATTAAAATTAATTATAAATGATTCTATTTTTGATTTCTCAATACACCAAACATGATCCCATTGGCTGGGACTGCTTGGCAATTTAGTAATACTATCGATTGGACCAGGTTCGTAAAAATCATTCTGTTGGGCATATCTGGAATTTGAGGCTCTAATTTGATTATTTTGATCTCTACCGGCAATATCTAAGCCGCTAGCGAAAACAGTATACTTATTAGATCCTTTAGGTACTTCAAAATTTGACGTCCTATCATTTAAAAAAAGAATACCAGAACCTAAAAAAGATGCATTAATGTTTCCAATATTGATTGTTCCTTTGCCTTGGGCTCTATATCTTGTACTTTGACTATACACATTCGTAATAGTACACACCAAAAATATTAGGGTCGAAAAGTAGATTTTTGCTTTCATTTTAATAAATTTAAAAAGGTTATTCTATTTCTTAAATAAAGTTTTGTTTTCTGATTTAAAGGCTCTATTATCTTGCAATGATTATCCTCTTATTAGAAACAGTTTGCTTTGTTTTTAGATTAACATTATACACTCCATTTGCTAAAGCACTTCCATTTATGATAAATGGAAAATTCTTAACATCTCTAAATTGCTGAACTAACATTCCTTTCATATTAAATTTTTGAATAATAAAAATGTTATAATCCCAGTAATCTTAAAAAAATCACAAACTATGGATTTATAATATCAGCAGCTGCTTTTAATTCTGCAACACTATTACCGCTAGTTCCTCTAGCATATAAATACGCTAAACTAAGTTTGATTCTACCACCTATTGGTAAAACAAAAGGACCTGCAGATCCAATAACTCTTCTATCTTGTGGGAAATTACCCTCTGTTTCTTCTGACCAAGTCTGGCCTAGAAAAGCAGGATCAGTATTACTGGGATAAGTAAAGGAGCAAATATTAGAACTAGCTGGATCATAACCAGAGCCTCCATAGGTAAGAGGTGTTCCATCTGTCCATTTGCCAGATAATAAATTATGAATTTGCTCATCATTTTCTGTATTACCTGTTGCTAGTGGAGGATTAGTAGGCGCAAATGCAAAACTTTTTGATAAAGGGTGATTTAAAAAAATGATACCTTGAGCAGGAGGATTTATGCCATAACCTGAAATACCCTCGTCATCATTATCTCCATTATATCCATAAATCATATCGCGTCCTACGTCTGTTCCTATAAAATCATCTAAAAAATTTCCTATATCAAGATCTGACCACTGACCCATGTAAAAATCGGTATAAGTATTATTTGAACGATTAATTATAGTGTAATCTATAAATAAGGCATTACCCAACGGTGCAACTTGATCAAAGGCAAATATTTCAGTTTGAATTTCTACGCCTAAAGACTTATCTAGTAGAGAACTTAACTGTTTAAAATCATTATTAACAAAAAAACAATATTGATCTCCTTTAATTAGTGGATACTCTCCTATTCTAGGCTCATATATTCCATTAGAATTTAAATCATTGAAAGGAGCAAGCTTGATATTACTATTACTAACATCATTCCCTGGCCAAGTCAAAATTTCGTTTGGGATAATGTAGGTTGGATTATTAAAATTAATTATAAATGATTCTATTTTTGATTTCTCTATACACCAAACATGATCCCAGATTCTAGGATCACTAGGGATTTTTGTAATACTATCTATTGGTCCTGACTCGTAAAAATCATTTTGCTGCCCATATCTGGTATTTGAAGCTCTTATTTGATTATTTTGATCTCTACCGGCAATATCTAAACTACTAGCAAAAACAGTGTGTTTGCTAGAACCTTTAGGAACTTCGAAAATAAAATTTAAACCGTCAAAAAATAGCATTCCAGAACAGGAAAATGATGTATTTATATTCCCAATATTGATTTTTCCTTTACTTTGTGGTTGGTATCTTGCGTTTTGGCTGTATACATTCGCAATAGTACACACCAAAAATATTAGGGTCGAAAAGTAGATTTTTGCTTTCATTTTAATGAATTTAAAAAGGTTATTTTTTTTTCTTAAACAAATTTTTATTCTCTGATTTGAAGATTCTATTATCTTGCAATGATTATCCTCTTATTAGAAACAGTTTGCTTTGTTTTTAGATTAACATTATACACTCCATTTGCTAAACCACTTCCATTTATGATAAATGGAAAATTCTTAACATCTCTAAATTGCTGAACTAACATTCCTTTTATATTAAATTTTTGAATAATAAAAATGTTATAATCCCAGTAATCTTAAAAAAATCACAAACTATGGATTAATAATATCAGCTGCTGCTTTTAATTCTGCAATACTATTACCACTAGTTCCTCTAGCATATAAATACGCCAAACTAAGTTTAATTCTATCACCTATTGGTAAAACAAGAGGTCCTGTAGATCCAATAACTCGTCTATCATGTGGGTAATTAGACGCTGTTTCTTCTGACCAAGTCTGACCTACAAAGGCAGAATCTGTATTATTAGGAAACATATATGAGCAAAAATTTAAACTAGTTGGATCATGTCCCGTTCCTCCAAAAGTAAGCGGAGTGCCATCAGCCCATTTTCCAGATAATAAGAAATGAGCTTGTTCATCTGTATTGTCGTTTTCAAATATTGCAAAACTATTAATATTGTTAAATGACAAGCTTTTTGATAAAGGGTGATTCAAAAAAATAATACCTTGAGCAGGTGGATTTATGCCATAACCTGAAATACCCTCGTCATCATTATCTCCATTATATCCATAAATCATATCGCGACCAACATCTGTACCGACAAAATCATCTACAGGGTTGCCAATGTCAAGATCAGACCATTGACCCATATAAAAATCGGTATAAGTATTATTTGAACGATTAATTATAGTGTAATCTATAAATAAGGCATCACCCAACGGTGCAATTTGATTAAAGGCAAATATTTCAGTCTGGATTTCTACACCTAAAGATTTATCTTGAGAATTTGTTAATTGATTAAAATCATTATTCACGAAAAAACAATATTGATCTCCTTTAATTAGTGGATACTCTCCTGTTCTAGGCTCATATATTCCATTAGAATTTAAATCATTGAAAGGAGCAAGCTTGATATTATTATTACTAACATCATTCCCTGGCCAAGTCAAAATTTCATTTGGGATAATGTAAGTTGGATTATTAAAATTAATTATAAATGATTCTATTTTTGATTTCTCTATACACCAAAGATTATCCCATTGACTAGGGTTGTTTGGCAATTTTGTAATACTGTCGATTGGTCCAGGCTCATAGAAATCATTTCTTTGCCCATATCTGGACGCTGAAGCTCTAATCTGATTATTTTGATCTCTACCAGCAATTATTAATCCACTAGCATAAACAGTGTGCCGATTAGAACCTTTTGGCACTTCGAAACTTGCCTCTTGATATAAAAATAATCGCCCATAGCTTAGAAAGGATGCATTTATATTTCCTATATTGATAGTTCCTTTTCTTTGACTATATACATTCGCAATAGAACACACCAAAAATATTAGGGTCGAAAAGTAGATTTTTGCTTTCATTTTAATGAATTTAAAAAGGTTATTTTATTTCTTAAACAAATTTTTATTCTCTGATTTGAAGATTCAATTATCTTGCAATAATTATCCTCTTATTAGAAACAGTTTGCTTTGTTTTTAGATTAACATTATACACTCCATTTGCTAAACCACTTCCATTTATGATAAATGGAAAATTCTTAACATCTCTAAATTGCTGAACTATCATTCCTTTCATATCAACTATCTCAATGTCAAATTTTTCTTTAGATATAGTATTTAAGTTAATGATAAATTGATTGGAAGCAGGATTTGGATAAATGCCAAACTCTACATTCGAATTTAAATTAGTAGGCAAGCTTGAAGTCAAACCATTATTATAAAATGCAATAATTTCATCTGCTTGATTTTTCAATTTGTCCAATGAGGTAATATTATTACCATTAAGGTCTCTAGCATAAGTATATACAACTTGAACTTTTAAAGAAGAATCAGAATTTAAGGATATTGGACCAGAAGTTCCTAGCATTTTATAATCAGCAGGCGTATTACCTTCCGAAACCATAGACCAATTTTGACCAATTCCTCCTGTAGTATCAGGATAAGAATAATTGGTAGGAGTGCCTGATGGATCATAACCATTTCCTCCAAAAGTTAAAGCTGTACCATCTATCCATTTACCTTCCAATGCTCTTGATAACTGAATAGCATTAATTGGTTGACTGGAAGCTACGTTAGAACCATCAACATAATGTATACTTTTTGAAAGAGGCTGGTTTAGAAAAATTGTACCTACCGCTGGAGGGGTAGTTCCAAAACCAGTAAATGCAGGTACAGGATTATCAAATGAATCACCATTATAAGCATAAATCATTCTTCTATTTACATCTGTACCAACAAAATCATCGGATGGATCACCGATATCAAAGTCGTTCCATAATCCAAAATAAAGACTATCTAAATTGGAAGTAGATCTATTTACTACTTCATAATCAATAAAAATGGAGTTTTTTAAATAATCATATTGAGTGTTGTTAAATACATAAACCAAACATCTCACTTCTGCTATCAAAGGCTGACCGCCAAAATTTAAATGTGAATTGAAATTATCGTTAAAAACAGTAAAGTATGCCTTATCTCCTTTTACATTTGGATAATCTCCAAGAATCGGCTCATAAATTCCATTATTATTTACATCCACGAATGGAGCTACTTTTTGTTGGATCGTTCCAAATCCATTTCCTGGCCAATAAAGAATACTTGAAGGAATAACATATCCAACCTGATTGAAGAGAAGTTTATGATTCTCAATTTCAGTTTTTGTAACTCCCCAAACTACATCCCAAAAAGTATAGTTAGCTCCGATTCGGGTTAATATATCTATTGGACCAGGAAACAAATCGTAATTTTGATTAAGACCAAAACCTAAACTTCCTGCAGTTTTTAATGAATTTGCCGATTTATTCGCTAGCCACAAACCAGTTGCAGAAATCAATGGTTTATTGGGATTTAGTTTTAATCCAAAATTAGTACCAAAAGAACTAAATGAATTACCAACAGTCAATAAATTTCCGGTTAATTGATTATGTTGTAAAATAGCTTTACCATCAATTAATTGGGCTTTGGCGGCGTTACCTTCAATGATTACATTTAAAAGGAAAACTCCTAGAAGATGAATGTAGAATTTTTTCATAACTTTTAATTTTATTGTCGCTCAAAAATACAATATTTTTTTCTTTTACAATAATTTTGTTACATAGTTTTTATAAGATAATATTTAGCGTTTTTCGAACTCGATATATTGCGAATTATTCTGGAATAACTTATTCAAAAAGTAAAATTTAGAAATTAAAAAAAGGACACCTTTTCCATCTTTAACAATTTGAATTTATTCCCATTTTCGAAATTCAATTAATTAAGATTTTCATTTAAATAAATACCGATGACATTTCAAAATACCTAAATAGATGTATAAGATAAAAAGGAAAAAAACAATACCTTGCATTTTAAAATTTAAAGAAAATGAAAATTCTTACTTCAGTCCTTTTTACCTTGTGTTTTGCAGTTGCTAATGGGCAACAAAAACCTTCTTTAATTAATTCAAAAGATATTTTAAACATACATTACAATCAAAAAAATAACACACCCGATTTTATTGAATTGTCTAAAGAATCCAATATTTTGGTTTCAAACTTAGAAAACTGGTACAAGTCAACTTTAAATCTATCAGAATCTTTTTCTCTGAATAAGTTAAAATCGATAACTGATAGATTAAATCAGGAGCATACAAAATATCAAATTCAGTATTTAGGATATCCTGTAGAGTTTGAAATTATTAATGCTCATGCCAAAGCAGGAAAATTAATTTCTTTAAATGGAACGATGAATTCTTTAATTGCCCCGAAAAATTCTATCTCATTAAATGCAGAAAATGCATGGGCTAAGGCTAAAGAAATAGTTGGTGCTTCTAGCTACAAAATAAATAGGAGGGCAGAAGAGCAGTATTTCAAGAAAGCATTAAACAATCCTAATTTTTCTTATGATCCTAAAACTCATATTGTTCTATTTCCTATTTTAAAACCAGAAGGAAAAGAATTTAGATATGCCTATAAAATGGATGTTTTTGCTCATGAACCAGAAAGTAGAGAAGACATTTATATTGATGCTGAAAGTGGGGAGTTGCTTTTAAGGCTCAACAAAATTATGGATGGAAATTCAAAAGGAACTGCCATTACTAAATATCATGGTACTAGAAGTATAGTTACAGACAGCATTTCTCCTACTCGTTTTGAACTTAGGGAATATGATAGACTAGGACAAGGGGTAGAAATAGAAACGTTAAATTCTCAAACAAACTTTGAAAATGGAGCAATTCCATTTTTAGATTCAGATAATCTATGGAATAATGTAAATGCCTTTAAAGATGAAGCTGCAACCGATGCTCATTGGGCATTAGAACAATCTTTTGATTATTTCTATCAAAAACATAATCGCTTAGGATATGATAATTTTGGTGCTAAACTTTTGCTTTATGTTCATTATGATAAAAATTGGTTTAATGCACAATGGGTAGGAAGCTATATGCGTTTCGGTGACGGAAATGGACAACCTCTCACAAGTATAGATATAGTTGGCCACGAACTTACACATGGTGTTACTCAAGAAAGCGCAAATTTAATCTACCAAGGTGAGTCAGGTGCATTGAATGAATCTTTTAGTGATATTTTTGGTTCTGCTATAGAATTTTCAAAAGATACTGCAGGTTCCAATTGGGAAATAGGCAAGGGAAATTTCAAATTGCGAAATATGTCAAATCCAAATTTATTTGCTCAACCTGATACGTATGAAGGCACTAGTTGGATAAATGTTAAAGGATGTAGCCCAACTGGAAATAATAATTTTTGTGGTGTACATACCAATAGTGGTGTCCAAAATTTTTGGTACTATTTATTGGTAAATGGCGGAAATGGAAGCAATGATAAAGGTCAGGTTTATTCAGTTCAAGCTATCGGATTAGATAAGGCTTCTGAAATTGCCTATAGAAACTTGACTGTCTATTTAAATTCTTCATCTGATTATGCAGATGCTGCTTTTTTTGGAATTAAATCAGCTATTGATTTATTTGGTGAAGGTTCTATTGAACACATAGCTACCGTAAATGCTTGGCATGCAGTTGGATTAGGAAAACCTTATACTACTATTCCAGTTGCTGATTTTTCTATTTTACTTAATCAGTGTACCGTAAATTCAACCATTTCTTTTCTAAATGAAAGTGGATCTGCAACTTCTCAATTATGGGATTTTGGAGATGGAACTCAATCTCTTCAAATAAATCCTACCCATTTATATGCCAATTCTGGAGCTTATGATGTTAAACTTATTGCTACAAATTTAAATGGTTCGGACACCTTAACAAAAATAGCTTTAATTAATATTTTTACTCAAACTGCGAAACCTTCCAATTGTAGTGCAGATGCGGTTACTCCATTTGCTAAAGTTGGAATTTATCGAGTTCAATTTAATTCTATCGATAATTCTAGCCTACCTGCAATAGATGAAGGTGGATATATAGATAATCAATGTTTAAGAACGTATGTTCAGCCGGGCTTAAATTATCCTATTACAATTACTACAAGTCCAGCGAATTCTGTTTTCAGTAGAACCTTTATTGATTTTAATGATAATGGAGATTTTGATTTACCTACAGAATTAGTTTTTTCTACAAATGCAACTACTCAAACGCATACTGGAACAATTTCTATTCCTGCCAATGCAGTTCTAGATAAACCAATAAGAATGAGAGTAATATCTGGAAGATCTAATGGAAATACTCCAGATGTGCCGTGCAGCATTCATAAAGGGGGACAAATAGAAGATTATTCAATTGTTGTTTCCAACTCAGTTGGAATAGCTCAATTGAGTAAAACTGAATTTTCAATATTTCCAAATCCTGCGAATCAAACATTTAATTTAAAAGTTCCAATTGCAAAAGGATTTTATTCAATTGTTGATTTAAGGGGGAGAATACTCAAATCATCAATTATTCAAACTGAATCAACTTTGGTAGACATAAGCAATTTGGCAAAAGGATTGTACTTTGTAATTATAGATGCAAATTCAAAAAGAGCTGTATCGAAACTAGTGGTAGAATAATTTAATTGTTAAAAACTTAACAAAAAAATAACGTTTAGTTTACAATTTCCTGTTGTAATTGTTATTACATTAGTCAGACCTTAAAAAAGGTCAGCTTTAACCTAAATATAACAAGCTATGGCCTGGAAAAAATTTAATGGTGAACTAATCGAAAATCCAATTCTGGACGAAGTCGAAAAAGCAATTGAAAGAGAATCAGAACTAGGGAATAAGTTGAAAGTTTGTATTGGTACAGATTCTCAGGTGAAAGGAACTTTTACAGATTTTGCTACTGTAATCGTTTTTCTTAGAGAAAAAAAAGGTGGTTTCATGTTTATTCAACAAGAAAAAACCACCAAGAAAATGGGAATTAAAGAAAGAATGCTAAACGAAGTACAGCGTTCTATTGAAATTGCCTACAGTCTCTGTGATCTTTTAGATTTGTATGATGTGGATCTGGAAGTTCATGCAGATATAAATACAAGCCCAAATTTCAAATCAAATGCTGCTTTGCACGAGGCTATGGGTTATATTTTAAGTATGGGTTTCGTTTTTAAAGCCAAGCCAGAAGCATTCGCAAGCTCTTATTGTGCTAATAAAATGGTTCAGTAAATGATTTGAAAAAAATTACAAAAAGGACATTTTCTTACAAGATGTCCTTTTTTATTTTGCGAGTTATTTTGCTTTAACAATCATAAACTAAAACCCTCCCCCTTGAAAAACCCCTCTTTTCTTAATCTCCCGATCCATATACGTTTGAATTTCCGATTTTTTTAGCTTCCAATTTGGAGCTATCAAATATTCATAATCAGAAATACCAAATAACCGTTGAATCACAATTTCTGGATTTAAAAGAGGAATAAACTCACAAAGAAATTCAGTGTATTCCTCCAAAGAAAATAGTTTAAAAGGATCTTTTTTAAAATGGGCACCCATAATAGAACCGCTTACTATGTGCAAATGATGAAGTTTAATAAATTTAATGATTGGATATTTGTTCACTTCTCTTGCATATTCAAGCATCATTTCTTTCGTCTCCCAAGGAAATCCAAAAATAGTATGCACACATACTTCCATATTCCTGTTTTTGCATAATTCTAAAGCATTAATAAATTCATGATGCAAACAACCTCTATTTATTTTAACCAATGTTTCATCATAAATAGATTCCATTCCCATCTCCAAATCCACATCAAACCGATCTGAATAACTTTCTAACAAATCCAATTTCTCTGAATCTATACAGTCTGGCCTAGTACCAACCGACAATCCAACAATTTCTTCTGTATTTATGCTTAATGCTTCATCATACATCATTTTTAAATAATGTACTGGAGCATAAGTATTAGTATTTGGCTGAAAATAAATAATGAATTTTTCGGCTTTATAATTTTTTCTAGCCCTTTCCATTCCTTGTTCTACCTGCTCTCTTAAAGTTGGCAGTCTTCGAGATAATTCTGGAGTAAATGAATCTACATTGCAATAAGTACAACCTCCAAAACCTTTGCTTCCATCGCGATTAGGGCAAGTAAACCCTCCATCTACTATTACCTTAAATACTCTTTGACCCTTGTATTTCTTCTTTAAGTAAGAACCGTAATAATTATAATTTTTTTCTCCAAAAGGAGAAATTATAGCATTTTCATGATCAATTAAACTGTTTTCCATTAATTATTTCTTGGCGATCAAATCAAAAAATCAGATTTTTCCTTACCATTTAGTACTCATTAAATATTACTATTAGTCGTTAAAACGTTTTCTTTTAACAATCAAAATTAAAAATAAAGGTTTACTTCTATGCTTTTATTAATTTTACCCACCTTAATAATTAAATATGGATATCATTCCTCCTTATAAAGCAAAAAATAAAATCCGATTCGTTACTGCTGCTTCACTTTTTGATGGGCACGATGCCTCTATCAATATTATGCGTAGAATACTTCAATCTTCCGGAGTAGAAGTTATTCATTTAGGTCATAACAGATCGGTGGACGAAGTGGTAAATTGTGCCATTCAAGAAGATGTACAAGGTATTGCCATGACTTCTTACCAAGGCGGACATACAGAATATTTTAAATATATGTATGATTTACTGAAAGAAAGAGGAGCTGGAAATATTAAGATTTTTGCTGGTGGTGGTGGTGTAATTCTGCCAGACGAAATTGCCGAATTGCAAAATTATGGCATTGCAAAAATCTATTCTCCAGATGATGGAAGAACGATGGGCTTGCAAGGAATGATCAATGATATGATTGAAAAATGCGATCGACCTTTCAAAACCAGTTTAAATGGTGAAATAAAAGGCATCATGAATCGTGAAGCAAAAGACATTGCGGCCGCCATTTCTGTTGCCGAAAATTATCCAGATGCATCTCCAGAGTTTTTTATTGGAATCAAAAATTTAATTAAAACTAAAAAAATACCCGTTCTAGGTATCACTGGCACTGGCGGATCAGGTAAATCTTCTTTGGTAGATGAATTGGTTCGCAGATATCTAAAAGAGTTCAATCATAAAACTATCGCTATTATTTCTGTAGATCCATCCAAAAGAAAAACGGGTGGTGCCTTATTAGGCGATAGAATTCGGATGAATGCCATCAATGATCCAAGAGTTTACATGCGTTCTTTAGCAACCAGACAAGCAAATTTGGCTCTTTCTAAATATGTGCAAGAAGCAATTGATATCTGCAAAGCCGCAGATTACGATTTGATTATTGTAGAAACTTCTGGCATTGGCCAGTCAGATACAGAAATTACTGAACATTGCGATGTAGCATTATATGTGATGACTCCCGAATTTGGTGCCGCCACACAATTAGAAAAAATCGACATGCTGGATTTTGCTGATGTGGTTGCCATCAATAAATTTGATAAAAAAGGTGCTTTAGATGCTCTTCGCGATGTGAAAAAACAATACCGAAGAAATCATAATCTATTTGAAGCAAAAGATTCCGATCTTCCTATTTTTGGTACCATGGCTTCGCAATTTAACGATGCTGGAATGAATGACCTTTATCATGAATTAATAAAAACTATTACCAGAAAAACCAAAATTGAATTTAAAAATGATACCAATAACGTAAATCAAATTTCTGGAGAGAAAAAATACATCATCCCGCCAGATAGAATCCGATACTTGGCAGAAATTACCGAATCTAATAAAGAATATGCCGATTGGGTGAAAAAGCAAAGCAAAATAGCTCAACAACTTTTTCAGCTAAATGGTACACTGGAATTAATCACCGATAAAAAATCTACTGCATTCGCAGAAGTTCAAAATCTATTTGATCATTTAAATGAAAATTTGGATGGCGAATGCAAAAGATTGATGCGTGAATGGCCTGCACAACAAAAAAGATATACCGATGCTGAATTCGTTTTTAAAGTTAGAGACAAAGAAATCCGACAAGGTTTATATTTTGAAACACTTTCTCATCTTAAAATACCAAAAATTGCTTTACCTAAATTTGAAGCTTGGGGAGATATTCTAAAATGGTTATTGACTGAAAACGTTCCAGGCGAATTTCCTTTCGCTGCCGGAGTTTTCCCTTTGAAACGCGAAGGAGAAGACCCTACCAGAATGTTTGCTGGAGAAGGTGGACCCGAAAGAACCAATAAACGTTTCCATTATGTCTCTTTAGGTCAACCAGCTCATCGTTTATCTACCGCTTTTGATTCGGTTACTTTATATGGTGAAGATCCACATGAGCGACCAGATATTTATGGTAAAATTGGTAATTCTGGAGTTTCTATTGCCACGCTTGACGATTGCAAAAAACTATATTCAGGTTTTGATTTATGCAATGTTTCCACTTCTGTTTCAATGACTATAAATGGTCCTGCTCCTATGCTTTTAGGTTTTTTTCTAAATGCAGCTATCGATCAGCAATGCGAAAAATACATTCATGAAAATGGATTATTAAATGAAGTAAAAGAGAAAATCAAAACTATTTACAAAAATAAAAATACCCAACAACCAATCTACCAAGGCGATCTTCCGAAAGGGAATGAAGGTTTGGGATTGTTGCTTTTAGGAGTTACCGGAGATGAAGTTCTTCCTCTAGATATCTATGAGAAAATAAAAGAAAGAACTATTTCTACTGTTCGTGGAACGGTGCAAGCAGACATTCTGAAAGAAGATCAAGCTCAAAACACCTGCATATTTTCAACAGAATTTGCTTTGAGAATGATGGGTGATATCCAACAATATTTTATTCATCATCAAATTCAGAATTTTTATTCTGTTTCCATTTCTGGTTATCATATTTCGGAAGCAGGTGCAAATCCAATTTCCCAATTAGCATTTACCTTAAGCAATGGATTTACTTTTGTAGAATACTATTTAAGTAGAGGAATGAAAATCGATGATTTTGCTCCAAACTTATCCTTTTTCTTTTCCAATGGAATCGATCCAGAATACGCAGTCCTAGGAAGAGTTGCCAGAAGAATTTGGGCAAAAGCTATTAAATATAAATACAAAGGCAATGATAGAAGCCAGAAATTGAAATACCACATTCAAACTTCTGGAAGATCCTTACATGCTCAAGAAATAGATTTTAATGATATTAGAACTACCCTACAGGCACTTTATGCTATTTATGATAATTGCAATTCCTTACATACCAATGCTTACGACGAAGCTATTACTACTCCAACAGAAGAATCAGTTAGGCGTGCAATGGCTATCCAATTAATTATCAATCGTGAATTAGGTTTAGCCAAAAATGAAAATCCTTTACAAGGTTCTTTCATTATAGAAGAATTAACAGATCTAGTAGAAGATGCTGTTTTGATGGAATTCAAAGCAATATCCGACCGAGGTGGAGTTTTAGGAGCCATGGAAACCATGTATCAAAGAAGTAAAATTCAAGAAGAATCTTTATACTACGAAACCTTAAAACACAATGGAGAATATCCAATTATTGGTGTTAATACTTTTCTAAATAAAAAAGGATCGCCGACTATTGTACCATCAGAAGTTATTAGAGCTACTGAAGAAGAAAAGCAATATCAAATAAAAGCATTAAGAGCATTTCAAGAAAAAAACAAAGATTTTTCAGATCAAGCACTTTTAAAACTTCAAGAAAAAGCGATTAAAAACGAAAATATTTTTGTTGAACTTATGGATGCCTCCAAAATTTGTTCATTAGGACAAATTTCAAATGCATTGTATAAAGTTGGCGGACAATACAGAAGAAATATGTAAAGCAAGAGGAGGTTTTAATAAACCTCCTCTTAAAATTCTTTTCAATATCTAAAATATCAGTTTGATCCTCTTTAATTGATATTAATTAAAAGAAAACTCCAAAAGGATCAAAAATTAAATTAGGTTATATTTTATATTTAATTTTTATCATCTATAATTTTTTTGATTATTTAAGAAAATAAAACTTCCATAATCTTATCCCTAAGGAATGCTAGGATTATAGGAATAAAAACATTACAAAAACATTCGACCAATTAAAATCCCGAAGGGATGATAGGATTACAGAGATGAAAGAATTACAGGAATGAAAAGATTACAAAAACATCAACCAATTAAAATCCCAAAGGGATGATATGATTATAGGAATGGCAGAATTATAAAAATGAAAGGATTAGAGATAAATCAACCAATTAAAATCCCGAAGGAACAATTATAGGGATAGTATGATTATTTAGATAACATGATTATAATAATGAAAAGATTAGAAATAAATCAACCAATAACAACCCCGAATAGATGATAGGATTATAGGGATGACAAGATTATAGGAATGAAATGATTACAAAAAGATCAACCAATTAAAATCCCGAAGGGATGATAGGATTATTTAGATAACATGATTATAATAATGAAAAGGTTAAAGATAAATCAACCAAAACCAAAAAACCCCGAAAATTCGGGGCTTTTATTAGTTAAAAAATCAATTTCTACCCGTGTATCCAGCTAAATTTATATTGCAAAGTTGGAGTTTTCATTCGCTCCGCTACTTTTATCAATCTATCTGGCAATGCCATCAAATAATCTCTAGCTTTCTCACCTGCATCATTCAATTGCTCAATTTTTTCTATTTCCCATTCTACCAATAGAGATTTCAAAATATCGGTATAATCAGAAGCTGTATAAACCCCCAATCGCTGAGCAGCATCCGTAAAATGACCATAAGTTTCTCCAACTTTCAGACCCATCTCTCTAAGATAATGCGCTGGCATCACAATCTTTTTTCTCATCATATCTTCTAATGCCAACATCATTTCGTTTGGATCCACTTCAAAAATCTTAGTCACAAATGATTTATAAGCTTTCGCATGTCTATTTTCATCAGCTGCAATTTGACCACAAATTTTCGCTAATAAATTATCTCCATCTTGTTTTGCAAATTGCGCCACTCTTCTATGCGATACGTTAGTTGCCATTTCCTGAAAACTAGTGTAGACAAAATTACGATAAGGATCTCTGCCAGTTTGAATATCAAATCCATCAGCAATCAAAAACTGAGTAGAAGTTTCCATTTTTGCCATATCTACCCTTCCAGACAAATACAAATATTTATTAAGCAAATCCCCATGTCGATTTTCCTCTGCACTCCATCCTCTTACCCATTTTATCCACCCACTATCTTCCGACCGATCTGCATAATCTAATGCAAACAACCAAGATTCATAGGTAGGTAAAGCCTCTTCGGTAATCGTATCACCGATGAGCACGGCCATTAAATCATACGATAAATCTTTTGCTCTTTCTTGTAATTGCTTAACTTCTTTAAAGAAATTATCTTTGCTTGAATCTGGCAAAAAATCTGCTGGCTGCCAATTATCATCTATTTGTTTTAAATATTCAGGCATCGCCTCTAGCAAATAATTGCTAACGTGATTCATTACTTCTGCTCTCGAAACTTTTGATAGGATCATCTAATCTTTTTTTTTAATCGGCAAATTTACCATTTATATCCAAATACAGCGAAACGATTCTTAAAACCATCAAATGCCCACATTTATTCTAATATTAATTCTAGGAACTAGCTTTTGGCAATATTGTTTTATTAAATGCCGCCACCAATTGAATTTGAGAAAAACTAATTTCATTACCCAAAATCGTTTTCAATTCAGTTACCGTTGCATCTTTATTGTTTTTTATACACTCTTCTATACTTTTTACTTTATCATTATCAACCACTTTATCCATCGCAATCTCCCCACTCAAAACATAATTTCCCAAATGCCCTTCAATAGTTGCTGGAGAAAAATTTCTAATTCTCGCTATTTCGTCTATTGTTTTTCCTGTTTTAAACAAATCAAACGAAATCAATTTGCTCGGTATTTTTTCCTCCTTCACCTCTTTCTTTTTTTCTTTTCTTTCTTTTTTAATAACCAGACTATCTGCCTTTGTTTCCAGATTATTTTGAATACAATAATTTTTGATCAATCCTAAAAACTGATCTCCATACGTCTGAATTTTCTTAGGTCCAAATCCAGAAATCTTCGATAAATCATTTTCTGTCAAAGGCAAAAAATTAGATAGATGAACTAAAGTCTCATTACTGGCAACTAGGTAAACAGGAATATCCTTTCGTTCGCAAATTTCATTTCTTAATGCTTTTAAAGACCTTAGAAGTACAGGATGAGTACTATTTAATTGGGCATTATTCTCACTCGCTCCTGCATAAGCATTCACTCTAAACTCAGGAACTAAAAATTTATTCTTTAGCTTAAAATACTCCTCAATAGAAAACGAATTCCTATTTTCAGTCATCAAAAAATTCTTTTGAGCCAAAGCAGCAAAAAGCGTTCTCATCTCATCATTGAAACTTTGAGCCAACATTTTACTATCCGTTGTCACCCTACTGTTTTTCAACAGATCTATCAATTGCTTGATCTCCTTAGCAAAAAACTCAGAAGCAGCCTTTATCCTATTTTGCAGATTTCCTTCCTCCCCAGCACCATTCAATCCAGCCAACTGATGTTGAAACTTCAAAGCAATCAATTGCACTTTTTCCAAACCATCTTTTATACCTTCAACATACTCGATAGAATCATTTCCAAAAGAAGATTTATTCAATTCCATATCACTCAAAACCGTATTCACCTGCCCAATCAAAACCTTAAAATCAAACAACAAACGCAAAATCTCCAATCTGAAATTCGATTTATCCACAATCAAACTCCTTTCCACATCCTCTATTGTTGGTTTTGCCGAACTATGCTGCACTATATTCAAATCACTTGTCAAGGTGTTCACATTTATCGGACTTTTCAAAATCAAACCATTTAGCGAAGTACACCTACTCAGCGCCACATACACTTGCCCTGGCGCAAAAGCCTTTCCAGCATCTATTATCGCTTTATCAAAAGTCAAACCCTGGCTTTTATGAATCGTAATAGCCCAAGCCAATCTCAAAGGAATCTGCTGAAAAGTCCCAACCACCGTTTCCTCAATTTTCTTAGTGGCAGAATTCACCTCATACCGTTTATTCTCCCACAAGTACGTTCCCACATAAATAGGCTCCTTTTCGTTCACACATTCCACCACTATCTGCTCCTTATTTATTTCCTTCACCACACCTATTTTTCCATTATAATACCTCTTCTCCTTCTCCAAATCATTTTTTATAAACATTACTTTCGCACCCAATTTCAATTCCAATCGCTCATCCAAAGGATAGTTTTTCTCCGCATACTCCCCTTTCACTGTAGCCATAAAAAAAACACTCTCCTCCTTCAACTTCTCCAATTCTTTACTATTAATCGCATCAGCAGTAGTATTATGAGTACTTAGAGTTATATAATGTTCATTTTCCGCAGGCACAAAATTGGGTTGATAGCAACTCTCCAACAACCTCAGACCCTTTACACTCAAATTATTATTCCGCACCTCATTCAGCAAATCAATAAAATCCTGATTACTCTGTCTATAAATTTTATCCAACTCTATATATACCGGAGCCTCATTCAACATCACCTTAGAATGAAAAAAATAAGTACTTCGATATATCAAAGAGAGTAATCGCCATTCATGCTCATTAGCCACAGGCGAAAGTTGATACAAATCACCAATCAATAAAACCTGCACCCCACCAAAAGATTCATTCGGCCTAAATCGATAATACCTCAACATCACATCGATAGCATCCAACACATCACACCTCACCATACTTATCTCATCTATAATTAGAAGCTCCAACTCCTGAAAAATCTTTCTTCGAGTCGCATTAATCTTCAATTTAGAAATCAAATCATTCCTACCATTCGTAGCAAAGCCATTCAAATTGTTTTGCTTATCGATCAAAAAAGGTTCAAAAGGCAAAGAAAAAAATGAATGAATTGTAGACCCGCCAGCATTGATCGCCGCCACCCCAGTCGGAGCCACTATCGCCGTTTGTTTCGGAGTGTTCTTTTTTATTTCACGAAGAAAAGTAGTCTTACCCGTACCAGCCTTCCCCGTCAAAAATATAGACCGATTAGTACTATTGATAAAATCCGTAGCCAATTCAAACGCAAGAGTAGAAGTTTCCATAAGTCAAAATCTTTAGTGTAAGTTTAATTTTAGGTCAACCAAAAGCAACAAAATACGCCAAAGCTTTTCCACCTAATAAAACAAAGCATTTTCAATCACATTTCGATAAATTATTTTATGGTCAAAAACATTATTTCCAATCAAATAGTTGCAACATACTTCTACATTAAGAACAATAAAAACCAAAACTCATCATCCACAAATCCCCAAACTTCACCACCCAAATCTCAAAACCAAATATATCCTTAAAATCTAACTCATTCAATCCATGAAAATAAGAGTTGCAGTGTTTCTTTATTCGTATTGGCTTTGTTAATTTAATATCTCCATTTATTTAGCCTGTAACGGTAAAAACATATTTTCCTAATGAACTAAACATTTACATTTCCTCAACTATTTTATTTTTGTTGGTATTTATATTTTTTTAAAATAGTAAAACCCTGTTATATTTTAAATACTTTGACTTTTTAATATATAATCACTACTATCATATTAATTATTTATTGTTCAATTCTTTTATTACTTATTATAATTATTAGTAATCCATTAGAAGGATTTTACTTAGACCCACCACCACGCTACTACCAAACTTACTTTTTAGCGCATTCCACCGATCATTCCAACACATCATCCCACTACACATCGCTGTCGGGCTATCCACTCCAATCTTTTTGCGAAAAGCAAAAAGGATTTCCGCTTCTATCCCTAATGCAAAAAATCCCATCCATCTCATTCACGCCACTTTGTTTATAAAACATATCACACTGTATTTAAAAACAAATTATCCCCAATCCATAAAATTACCACCGTCAACCAGAAATCTAGCGCCGTCAACCAGAAACCTAGCTCCGTCAACCTTACCACTTTTAAACCTTTAAACCTTCTAACCTTCTAACCTTTTAACTTCCCAACTTTACAACCTTCCAACTTTAAAACCTTTAAACCTTCCAACCTTTTAACTTCCCAACTTTACAACCTTCCAACTTTCCAACCTTCCAACCATAATCCCAACCACACCATTAACCATTTATCATTAACCATTAACAATTAACCATTAACAATCGGTTTAAAACAAAAAAACCCATAGCTTAAGGCTACGGGTTAGATATTCTTGATTCTATTCAGAATCTTTTTACTAATAAAATTCGGCAACGACCTACTCTCCCACCTGTTACGGCAGTACCATTGGCGCTGATGGGCTTAACTTC
>JBBQYA010000029.1:0-30396 GCA_038209155.1 Sphingobacteriales bacterium
AAATTATCCAATAATCAAATTCTACACCATTCAAAAATACAGGAAACTAAATTTAATTGAAATCGCAACTAATAGTTCGCAAACATATCGTATAGGTTGTGTTTGCGCAAGTTTTACAAAATAAACTCTACTATTATAGCTTAAAACAATTTAAAATCCTTTACTAAAAATTATCCAATAATCAAATTCTACACCATTCAAAAACATACAAAACTAAATTTAATTGAAATCCAAACAGCTTCTAATATCTCAAAACCTGCCGAGTATTGGTGAATAATATCCTTTAAATGGAAACTGGATTATTTTTAAATGAAAATGAGTTTAGTAAAAACTATAATTTTTACTAAACTCATTTAAAATTTGTGGAAAATGGTATTGAAATTTAATTATTGAGAACAAGAAACTTAATTCTCAGAATATAAATCAATTCATTTCTACATCAGCATAACTTTCTATTGGAGGGCAAGAGCAAATAAAAACTCGGTCTCCTTGTGTTTCATTAATTCTACCAACAGATGGCCAAAATTTATTGTTTTTTACAAAAAGTAAAGGATATGCAGCTTTTTGGCGAGTGTAACTTTTATCCCATTCATTGGCAGTAATCACTTCAGCAGTATGTGGAGCATTTTTTAATGGATTGTTTACCTTATCATAAACCCCGTTTTCTACATCTTCTATCTCTCTACGAATGGAAATCATAGCATCGCAAAAACGATCCAATTCTCCCAATGGCTCACTTTCTGTCGGCTCAATCATTAATGTTCCAGCGACTGGAAATGAAACAGTTGGAGCATGAAATCCATAATCCATTAAACGTTTTGCAATATCTGCTACTTCTATTCCAAAAGTTTTAAAACCTCTACAGTCTAAAATCATTTCGTGAGCGGCTCTTCCTTTTACTCCGGTATACAAGACAGGGTAATGATCTTCTAAGCGGTGTTTAATATAATTCGCATTTAAAATTGCCATTTTAGTAGCATTTGCCAATCCGTCTCCACCCATCATTGCAATATAAGCATGAGAAATTACCAAAATACTTGCGCTGCCCCAAGGTGCTGCAGAAACTGCTGGCATTGCTTTTTCTCCACCAGTTTTCGCCATTACATGGCCCGGTAAGAAGGGTGCTAAATGTGCTGCAACTCCAATTGGTCCCATTCCTGGACCTCCGCCTCCATGTGGGATACAGAAAGTTTTATGCAAATTCAAATGGCAAACATCTGCTCCAATTCTTGCAGGACTTGTTAAGCCTACTTGAGCATTCATGTTGGCACCATCCATGTAAACTTGTCCTCCAAAATCATGAATGAGTTGGCAAATTTCTATGATTGCTTCTTCAAATACTCCATGTGTGGATGGATAAGTAACCATTAATCCGGCTAAATCATCTTTATGTTCGGTAGCATGTTTTCGTAAATCTTCAATATCAATATTTCCACGATCATCACATTTTGTAACCACCACTTTGAACCCAGCCATCACTGCACTTGCAGGATTTGTACCATGCGCAGAGGAAGGAATTAAAACAATTTTTCGATCACCTTGACCAATATCTTTTAAATATTCTCTTATCACCATCAACCCAGTGTATTCTCCTTGTGCCCCAGCATTTGGTTGTAAGGACATTGCTGCGAAACCAGTAATTTCACATAATGAACTATTGAGCTCATCGAATAATTGCAAATAACCACCCACTTGATCTAATGGAGCAAAAGGATGTATGTTTCCAAATTCTGCCCATGTCACAGGTACCATTTCTGTGGTAGCATTCAATTTCATCGTGCAACTTCCCAATGCTATCATGCTGTGAGTCAATGATAAGTCTTTATTTTCTAAGCTTTTTATGTATCTCAACATTTCATGCTCAGAATGGTGGGTAGAAAATACAGGATGAGTTAGATAAGATGATTTTCTTTGTAATTCTTCGGAGATTGATTTAAATTCAATTTCATTTACAGCATCAATTGATAATTCTGAAATGGATTTTCCTTTCATTTTGGCAAAAATAGAAAGGATCAATTTTACATCTTCTAAGCTGGTAGTTTCATCTAAACTTACGGTGATCAAATTTTCGTGATAAGCGAAATTAATCTCATGATCTAAAGCATCTTTATGAATACTATCTTTTAAAGATCCAGCATCAATGCAAAGCGTATCGAAGAAATTTTTATTGAGTTGATTGTATCCTAAAGCAATTAATTTTTCATTTAGTAATTCTGCCAAAGCATGTATTTTGCTTGCAATATTTCTAATTCCTTTTGGCCCGTGATACACCGCATACATACTCGCCATAATGGCTAATAATGCTTGAGCTGTACAAATATTAGATGTTGCTTTGTCTCTTCTAATGTGTTGCTCACGAGTTTGCAAAGCCATTCTTAAAGCAGGATTACCAGCAGAATCTACCGAAACTCCGATTATTCTACCAGGCAAAGATCTTTTATATTCTTCTTTTGTGGCAAAAAACGCTGCATGAGGACCTCCAAAACCCATCGGAACTCCGAATCTTTGAGTAGTTCCAATTACAACATCTGCACCCATTTCTCCAGGAGAAACATATAGAGCAAGACTTAGTAAATCGGTTGCAACAGTTACCAATATCTGATTTGCATGTGCCTTTTCTATGAAAGGTTGAATGTTTTTAATTTCCCCTTTCGTATTTCCATATTGTATAATGGCTCCAAAAACAGAACCATCGGTTGGTAAATTTTCGTCTTTGTCAATTAATAATTGAATGCCTAAAGGATTAGCTCTAGTTTTCAAAACATCTATAGTTTGAGGAAATAAACCATCGCTTACAAAAAAGATATGTGCATCAGAATTTTCTCTTAACGAAAATAACATTGCCATTGCTTCAGCTGCAGAAGTGGCTTCGTCCAATAATGATGCATTTGCAATTTCCATTCCTGTGAAATCCATAATCATTGTCTGGAAATTCAAAAGAGCGGTCAATCTGCCTTGAGCTATTTCTGCTTGATAAGGAGTATATTGGGTATACCAACCTGGGTTTTCCAAAATATTTCTTTGAATAACTGGTGGAGTAATCGTATTATAATATCCTTTTCCAATATAAGATTTGAAAACTCTATTTTGAGCTGCCAATACTTTTAAATCATTAATGTATTCAAATTCTGATTTAGCTTTTGGTAGATTTAAAGGGCTTTTTAATCGAATTACATCTGGAATGGTTTCTTCAATTAACTGATCTAAATCTTTTGCTCCGATAGCTGAAAGCATTTTTGCTGTATCGATTGGGTTGGGTGCAATATGTCTGGTTTCGAAAGATTCTTTATAGTTAATGTTAAATTTCATGCGAATTTTTTATTTTATGCAAAGGTATAGAAATACGCCTCAGAATCAAATAACAAGAAAGGAAATGGAATTGTTTATGGTAAAATAAAAAACTATAGTTGCAAAGGCAATCTTCACAGGTTTGATATTAATTTTTTATTTATAATTCAAAAAGATTAAGTCAAAACGCTAATGTTTCAATAAAAATTCAAATTAAATTAAGGTTTATAATCAAACACCATTATTTTAATTTCTTCAAAAAAAATTAAGGTTTATAATCAAACTCCATCATTTTAATTTCTACAAATAAATAAATGCTAATCTTTCTGGATCATTATTACGTTTTCTCCTCTTACTACCAATTTTCCAATAGGCAGAATTGGATCATCGAAAAGCGATAGACAGTCTTTTTCAAATTCTTTTTCAAAACCATTTTCAACTGCTACTAATAATCCTCCACTGGTTTGAGGATCTGCTAAAATGTTTTTTTGATACTCTGTTAAAGTTCCAATTTTATGGCCATAACTTTTCCAATTTCTAATGGTTCCGCCCGGAATTGCATTTTGAGCTAAATAAAATTCTGTCTCTGGAATAATAGGAACGGCTTCAAAATTCAGAATAGCCGAAAGTCCACTGCCTTCACACATTTCACTCAGATGACCAAGCAAACCAAATCCAGTGACATCTGTCATAGCTTTTACATAGTTTTTCTTTCCGAAAATTTCTCCTGCCTTATTCAATTTTACCATTGAGTTTTTGGCTATTTCTGCATCTTCAGTTCTTAAAATTCCTTTTTTCTGAGCTGTGCTTAAAATTCCAACTCCTAAAGCTTTTGTTAAATATAAACTGCATCCTGCTAATGCAGTGCTATTTTTCTTCAAATTTGAAATATCAATAACACCATTCACTGCTAATCCGAATACAGGTTCTGGGCAATCAATGCTGTGTCCGCCAGCCAAAGTAATTCCTGCTTCTGCACAAATTGCCCTGCTGCCTTCCAACACTTTTGCAGCTATTTCTGGACTCAATTTATCGATTGGCCAACCGAGAATTGCTATGGCTAAAATCGGTTTTCCACCCATTGCATACACATCACTTATGGCATTTGCACTTGCTATTCTTCCGAAATCATAAGCATCATCCACTATCGGCATGAAAAAATCGGTTGTAGAAATCAAAGCAGTACCGTTTCCTAAATCAAAAACGGCTGCATCATCTCGAGTATCATTTCCTACTAATAAATTTTTATCTGCTGGATAGCTTATTCCAGTATGTAAAATTTTGTCTAAAACAGAAGGTGATATTTTGCACCCGCAACCTGCTCCATGACTATAGGCGGTTAGTTTTATTTCGTTTTCGTTTAAATCGATTTCCATAAAATTATTTATTGATTTGCTGTATTTATTAAATTTTTGATATTCAATTCATTGTTTTTATCAATAAAAGGAACAGTGATCATGTTTTGTGAATCTCTAGAATTTTGCCCTTGCAAATATGCTTTGTCATAATAGACCAATACGATCTTAATAAATTCTCTCATTCTATTTTCTTCAACTGCTTCAATGGCTGCTTTGGCATGTTGTGGACCTAGTTTTTTGGTAATTCTATGAATAGATTCTTTGAGAAAATCTTTGTTTAGATTACCATATTCTTCTACCAAAAAATCAATTCGTTCTTCCGTTTCTACTTCTATTTTGTAAACTATTGCTTTTCGCATTTGCTGCCAAAAACCTTGTGGAATCACCATTTTTCCAATGGTAATACTTTCATCTTCCACCCAAATTCTTTTTTCATTGGCAGGAAATAAAATAAGATTCTCTGATAATAAATTTTCAAATTGCTCTTGACTAGGTTGAATTAAATATCCCAAACTTCCAAAAGCAGAACCTTGATGCTGAGCTAGATTCTCTAAATCAATTATTTGTTCACCAGCATCAGATAAATTCTTCAAAACTCTAGTTTTTTTAGAACCCGTCATTCCTCCTAAAATTACCAAATTGTATTTTCTGGAAAAAACCGATAAAATATGATTTCGATAATTTTTATATCCACCTTCTAAAACATAAACATCAAATCCATAAAGATTTAAGATCCAAGCCATCGTTCCACTTCTCATTCCTCCGCGCCAGCAATGAAGAATAATTTTCTTTTCTGGGCAATGTTTTAAAGCTGTTTTTATAAATCCTGACCATTTGGGACCTGTAAAATCTAACCCTAATAAAATGGCTGCCTCACGAGATTTTTGTTTGTAAGTTGTTCCAACTGCAGCTCTTTCTTCATCAGAAAATATCGGTAAATTGAATGCTCCAGAAATATGAGCATGATTAAATTCCGCAGGAGTTCGTACGTCTGCCAGTGGAATTGTATTTTTTAATTCTAATAATTGCTCAATATCAATTTTTACAATTTCTGACTTCATGGATAGCAAGAATACCTTATTTTCTAGCTTATTGTTAGACAAATTAAAAAACTTTATTTCAATTCTCTTAAATATAATTGAACGGTATTTTCTAAACCATAAATCAATGCATCGCAAATAAGGGCATGACCAATAGAAACCTCTAATAAATCAGGTACTTGCTGCGCAAAGTATTTCAAATTTTGAAGATCCAAATCGTGACCAGCATTAATTCCTAAGTCATTTTCTTTTGCCTTATTCGCAGCCAGAATGAATGGTTCAATAGCTTTTTCTTTATTCTCAAGAAAAGATTTAGCATACGATTCAGTGTATAATTCAATTCTGTCTGTCCCAGTTTCAACAGCTGCATCGATCATTTCTAAATTAGGATCTACAAAAATGGAAACTCGAATTCCTTCTGATTTAAAAGTTGATATAATATTTTTTAGAAAGGCTTTATTTTTAATCGTATCCCAACCGTGATTAGAAGTTAATTGTCCTTGAGCATCAGGAACTAAAGTAACCTGCTCAGGTTTATTCGCCAGTACTAAATCTATAAATTTTTGTTCTAATGGATTCCCTTCTATATTAAATTCAGTTGAGATTTTTGCTTTCAAATCAAAAACATCCTGATAAGTAATATGGCGTTCATCAGGTCTTGGATGCACAGTAATACCTTGAGCACCAAACTTTTCTAATTTAAGTGCAGTTTGTAGCACATCTGGATTGTTCCCACCTCGAGAATTTCTTAAAGTGGCTATTTTATTAATATTGACCGATAATCTTGTCATGAATTTTTCTTTAAAACAAAAAAACCCCGAAAAGTGTTCGAGGTTTTTTCTTAAAATAATTAACTTTAATATCGGTAATATTCAGGTTTGAATGGACCTGTTTTTTTCACTCCGATGTAATCTGCTTGATCAGTATCCAACTCGTCTAATTCAACACCAATTTTCTCTAAATGCAGTCTTGCAACTTTCTCATCTAAATGCTTTGGTAGCGTATAAACTTTATTTTCGTATTGATCTCTATTAGTAAATAATTCTATTTGAGCCAAAGTTTGGTTGGTAAATGAATTAGACATCACAAATGATGGATGACCTGTTCCACAACCTAAATTTACCAATCTACCTTCTGCCAAAACAATTACGTCTTTACCTTCAATCGTATATTTATCTACCTGAGGTTTGATTTCAACTTTTGTATCTCCATACGTTCCGTTCAACCAAGCCATATCTATTTCATTATCAAAATGTCCGATATTACAAACAATCGCTTTATCTTTCAATGATCTGAAATGTTGTTCAGTAACGATCTTACAATTTCCAGTTGCTGTAACTACAATATCTGCTTCTTTGACAGCATTAGCAAATTTCTTCACTTCAAAACCTTCCATAGCAGCTTGTAAAGCACATATTGGATCTATTTCTGTTACGATTACTCTTACACCAGAATTTTTCAATGAGTCTGCACTTCCTTTTCCAACATCACCATAACCAGCTACAACAGCAACTTTTCCAGCCATCATCACATCTGTAGCTCTACGAATTGCGTCAACTAATGATTCTCTACAGCCATATTTATTATCAAATTTAGATTTCGTTACGGAATCGTTAACGTTGATTGCTGGCATGTGTAAAGTACCGTTTTTCATACGCTCATACAATCTGTGAACTCCAGTAGTAGTTTCTTCAGAAAGTCCTTTAATACCAGCTATTAATTCAGGGTATTTATCAAAAACCATATTCGTCAAATCTCCACCATCATCTAAGATCATATTTAATGGCTTTCTATCATCTCCGAAAAACAGTGTTTGTTCAATACACCATTCAAATTCTTCCTCATTCATGCCTTTCCATGCATAAACAGATACATCCGAAGCAGCAATTGCAGCAGCAGCATGATCTTGAGTCGAAAATATATTACAAGAAGACCAAGTAACCTCAGCTCCCAAAGCAGTTAAGGTTTCAATTAATACTGCAGTTTGAATCGTCATGTGTAAACAACCTGCTATTCTTGCACCTGCAAGTGGTTTGCTTACACCAAATTCTGCTCTTAGTGCCATTAATCCTGGCATTTCTGCTTCAGCTAATTCAATTTCTTTACGGCCCCAATCAGAAAGGCTGATGTCTTTTACTTTATGTTTTACAAATGTTTCTACCATTACGATAATTTTTTTTTGCAAAGGTAAGCTAAAAAATCTAAGCTACAAATATGCTCTGTTGCAACCTTTTAATTTTGGTATTTTATTCCGTTTTATTAATGGTTGTGTTAATTATCATCTTTTCAATTAATTTTAATCTAAAGAAATTGCCTTTTATCTTATGCTATTGTATTAAAATTTTTTAGAATATGGGTTATGAGTAATTGGTTCTTTTTTTTTCATTATTTTAAAAGATCATAATCAAGCAAATTTAAATAGCCAAACATAAATCTTACAAACAAAACTATTAGAATCTTGTACCTTTGGTATTTAAATAATAAAAATATGTATCCAGAATATATGGTAGCGCCGATGCGCGAGGAACTTACCTCCGTAGGTTTCGAAGAATTAAAAACACCAGAAGCAGTAGAATTAGCCTTAAGTGCAGAAGGAACTACATTGGTTATGGTAAATTCAGTATGCGGTTGTGCGGCAGCAAATGCACGTCCAGCAGCAAGAATGGCAATTAAAAATGAAAAGCGACCAGATAAAATGGTAACCGTTTTTGCTGGAATGGAAACTGATGCAGTTTCTAAAGCAAGAGCTATGATGTTTCCTTTTCCTCCATCATCACCTTCTATTGCTTTATTCAAAAACGGCAAAGTGGTTCACATGATAGAAAGACATCATATAGAAGGCAGACCAGCACAAATGATTGCTGAAAACCTGATCACAGCTTTTGAAGAGTATTGCTAAATAATTAATTTAGAATGAAAAGCCTTTAGAAATAAAGGCTTTTTTTGTTTTAGGGTGATAGGGAAAGGTTGCAATGTTTTAAATTGAGGGTTTCAGTTTTTCAACTTGGAAACCTTGCTAATTTCTTGCACTCCTTGAGTTTTTTCTTACCTTTTAGCGAAGTTTGATTGTTCTTTGGGCTTATTGCATTTATATTTCAAGACCTTGCACTAAAAACAAAAAATCACTTCAAAAATTTCTCCACTTCATCTGCTACCACTCTTCCAGAAATAATAGAGGGCGGCACACCAGGCCCAGGTACAGTCAATTGGCCAGTGAAAAATAAGTTTTTTACTTTCTTAGATCGCATTCTAGGTTTGAAAAATGCAGTTTGCAAAAGTGTATTTGCTAATCCATAAGCATTGCCTTTGTATGAATTATAATCTTTTACAAAATCATTCATAGCATAACTTCTTTTTAGAATAATATGATCTGAAATAGATTGATCGGTTAATTTTTCAAATCTTTTTAGAATAATCTGAAAATATTTTTCTCGAAGTTCATCGGTATCTTGTAATCCTGGTGCTAGAGGAATTAAAAAGAATAAATTTTCACAACCTTCTGGAGCAATAGTATTGTCAGTAGCGGAAGGGCAGGAGGCATAAAACAAAGGTTTTGTCGGCCATTTCGGGTCTGTGTAGATTTCTTCTGCATGTAGTTCAAAATCTTCGTCGAAAAACAAATTATGATGCAAAACCCCTTTTATTTTTTTATTCAATCCAATATAAAAAAGCAATGAGGAAGGTGACATTGTTCTGTTTTCCCAGTATTCTTTAGAATAAGTTCTATCGTAATCTTGCAACAAACTTTGTTCTGTATGCTCGTAATCGCCATTTGAAACGATTGCATCTGCAAAAAATTCATTTTCCTCAACTTTTACAGATTTAGCAACACCGTTTGTGGTTGTTATTGTAGTAACTGGAGAATTGAATTCAAATTTAACTCCCTCATCTAATGCAATTTGATACATTGCTTTTACAATCTCATTCATACCACCAGCTGGATACCAAGTCCCTAAAACCAAATCTGCATAATTCATCATGCTATACATTGCTGGAGTATTTTGTGGAGTAGCTCCCAAAAACAGAACTGGAAATTCAACGATTTTCCTCAACTTCTCATTCGAGAAAAATTTTCTAACATGCTTTCGCATCGATTGAAATAATTGAATTTTAAATGATTGTATGATCACCTTCCAATCAATGAATTCAAAAATGGAGTAGGAGGGACGAAATACATAATCTTTCATCCCAACTTCATATTTATATTTTGCCTGTGCTAAGAATTCGTCTAAACCTTTGGAACTTCCCGTTTGATGTTTTTCAAAAAATGCTCTTAAATCTTCCATTTCTGCTGGAACATCTTCCACATCGTTATCTCCAAAAAACACTCGATAGGATGGATTTAATTTTTGTAGTGAATAAAAATCACTTACTTTTTTTCCGAATAATTCAAAATAATCTTCAAAAACGTCGGGCATCCAATACCAACTTGGACCCATATCAAAGCGGAAACCATCTTTTTCCCAAATTCTTGCTCTGCCACCGGGTTGATCATTTTTTTCAATTACTAAAACATCAAAACCTTTTTTTGCTAATAAGGCAGATGCTGCCAAACCTCCAAATCCTGCGCCTATTACGATTATTTTCTTTTTAGAACTGTTTTCCATTGCTCCAAATTTAACAGCTATTCTTACAATATGTTAGCATTAAAAACTTAGAATTATAAAATGGAAGATAAAATCAAAAATTTAAATGCTTATTAGGCTCAATTATACATAATGTTATATTTGCCCAATGAATTTGTATGATCAAACATGTTTTGAGTGTAGCCGACTGATTACCAATAGATATAGTACCTCGTTCAGTTTGGGAATAAAAGCTTTTGATCGTAAATATCAATTTCCGATTTATGCTGTTTATGGTTTTGTGAGATATGCAGATGAAATTGTTGATACCTTTGAACACCAAGATAAAAAAGAATTATTAGCTAATTTTAGATCAGAAACTTTTAAAGCAATTGACGAAAGTATAAGCTTAAATCCTGTTTTACAATCTTTTCAATTAATAGTAAATCAATATAAGATCGGGCATGATTTGATAGAAGCTTTTCTTGAAAGCATGAAAATGGATTTGGAAAAACTGGAATACAACCAGCAGATATATGAAAAGTATATTTATGGATCAGCAGAGGTGGTTGGATTGATGTGTCTCCGAATATTTTGCGAGAAGGACGATAAAATGTGTGCTGATCTGACTCCAACTGCAAGAAATTTAGGTTCTGCATTTCAGAAAATAAACTTTTTGAGAGATATTAAATCTGATTTTGAAGATAGAGGAAGAACCTATTTTCCGTCTGTGAACTTTTTAACTTTTGATGACGTTGTTAAAAGAGAGATTGAAAAAGATATTAAAAGTGATTTTGACTCTTCTCTAGTTGGAATAAAAAAATTACCAAAGGGATGTAGGTTAGGCGTTTATGTTGCTTATAAATATTATCTTCAACTTTTTGAACAAATTAAAAACACACCAGCATCAGAAATTATGCAAAAACGAATTCGAGTAGCCGATTCTTCTAAACTTTTCATTTTTGCAAAAGCGGTTTTAAAAAATGAACTCAATACTCTTTAATATGAAAAAATTTAAAATTTTCGTTTTATTTTTATCATTAATTATGATGAAGGAAAGTTTCGGATTGGATGTTTTGGATTTGAGAAAGAACTATTATGCAGCAGTTACTGATGCTAAAAAAACTGAAGATTTGTACAATCAATTAGTAAATTCAAAATCAAATAACCCAATTGTAATTGCCTATATTGGTTCTTTGCAAGCATTAAAAGCAAAACATTCTTGGAATCCTTACCAAAAATTAAGTTTGCTTGCTGAGTCGCAAAAAACATTGGACAAAGCCATTAGCCTTTCGCCAAATAATGTTGAGATTCGATTTTTGAGATACACGATCCAATATTATGTACCAACTTTTTTAGGTCAAAGCAAAAATCTAGATGACGATCGCACAAAAATCATTTATTTGATTAATAAAAAATTGTATCAGCCAGATGATAAATCGCTGATGAAAAATATTGTAGCTTTCATGGGTGAAACCAATAAATGTACTGCAGAAGAATTGGAAATGCTGCAAAAGGGAATCAGCTAAGCGGTGCAAAAATTTACCTATCTTCTTATAAATGCCTTTACGCTTCTTGGACCTTTACTTCTTTCATTTGACAAAAAAGTAGCTTTTTACAAAACTTGGAAATTTAGTTTTCCAGCTATCTTTATCACTGGAGTTTTATTTATTATTTGGGATTATTTATTTACTATTTATGGAGTTTGGAGTTTTAATCCAGATTATATAATTGGAAAAAGTTTATTTAATCTACCTGTAGAAGAAATATTATTTTTTATTACAGTTCCTTATGCTTGCTTATTTATTTACGAATGTTTAAATGTATATATTACCAGAGATATACTTTCAGCGTATGCAAAATATATTCAGTGGTTTTTATGGATTATTTGTATCCCAATCTTGTTTTATTATTTCGATCATTTATACACTAGAATAACTTTTTCGACCCTTTTCGTTATTCTTTCCATCAATATTTTTTATAATAAACCAATTTATTTTGGTCGATTTTTATTAAGTTATTTTGTGGTACTTATCCCTTTTGCTATTGTAAATGGTTTGCTTACTTCTATTCCAGTTGTGATGTATAATGATGCTGAAAATTTAGGAATTAGAATCGGAACAATTCCATTAGACGATTTTTTTTATAATTTCAGTTTACTTTTAATTAATGTTAATTTATTTGAATATTTCAGATCAAACTATTCACAAAAATACAGGTGAACGAAATTATCCCAGAATATACTAGACAGCAATTAGCCTTGCGAAACGGACAAGATAAGCCTGAAGTTTGGGTTTGCTTTCAAGGCTTAATTTACGATGTAACGCTGAGCAGATTATGGCAAACGGGCAAACATTATGAGCATTGGGCTGGGCAGGATTTAACCGATGAATTAGCCGATGCGCCACATACCTCAGAAGTGTTCAAACGTTTCAAAGTAATAGGGAAATTAATTTAAAAGTTAAATTTAACGTTATTAAAATATGAAAATTACAACCCTTTGAATTTGCTTTGGACTAGAGCCTTAGCAAAATTCAAAAGATATGATATGATCTAAATCTATCTTAATTCAACTCGTCTACAATAGAAATCTCAACTTGTGAAAGTGAAATAAATTGCTGTACACGTTCTGAAATTTCTTGCTGACTAAGATTCATAATTCTTTCTGTACCAAATTTTTCTACGCAGAATGATGCAATTGCAGATCCATGAATGATTGCTCTTTTCATATTTTCAAAACTAATATTTTTTGTTTTTGCCAAATAACCGATGAAACCACCGGCGAAACAATCTCCAGCACCAGTTGGGTCAAAAACCTCCTCTAATGGCAAAGCTGGTGCAAAAAACACCTCATTTTCGTTGAATAATAAAGCTCCATGTTCTCCTTTTTTAATGACCAAAAACTTAGGACCCATTTTCAAAATAGATTTTGCAGCTTTCAATAAGGAATATTCGCCTGATAATTGTCGGGCTTCTGCATCATTTATCGTCAAAACATCCACACGTTTTATCACTTCCACCAAATCTGTCATAGCAATATCCATCCAAAAGTTCATGGTATCCATTACCACTAATTTTGGTTTGGTTTGCAAACGATCTAAAACCGTTGCTTGTACAGAGGGAGTCAAATTTCCAAGCATCAAGAACTCAGAATTCTGATATTCTTCCGGAATAATGGGATCAAAGTCTGCCAAAACATTTAATTCTGTAACCAATGTATCGCGACTATTCATATCATTATGATATTTTCCAGACCAAAAAAATGATTTTTCATTTTCCTTAATCTGCAATCCAACGGTATTGATGCCGTGTGAATTTAATTCTTCTATTTTCGATTTTGGAAAATCATCACCCACTACAGCTACCAAATTGATAGATTTTGTGAAATAGGAAGCTGCCAAAGAAATATAAGTAGCAGCTCCACCGACAATTTTATCTGTCTTACCAAACGGAGTTTCGATTGCATCGAAGGCTACGGTACCAATAACTAATAAACTCATGAATATTTTTTTTTCGCAAATATTGCATAATTAATTTTTATACCCTAATATTGCACCTCGTTAAAAAAACTCCTCAATAGCTCAGTTGGTTAGAGCAAATGACTGTTAATCATTAGGTCCCTGGTTCGAGTCCAGGTTGGGGAGCAAAGCCACCGCAAGGTGGCTTTTTTATGTTTAAACAGTTTTTTATAATTTATAAAGCATTAATTTACAATGCTTTGATTTCTTATATTTTAGTTTAGGAAATAAAATTTTGTCGAGATTGTAAAGCGTTTTATGGTTTAATCGTAAATTTTATTAAATAAATTTTGAGTTTAAACTCAAATTAAAAGCGCAGGATTTCGGGTTTTTATCTTTTTATTTTTATGAAAAATGAATAAGATTGACGTTTTGATGTGGTATTCAGAATGAAAAATTGTCAAAGATTTTTATTTTCAAAAGATTTTTATTCTCTTTTGATAGTAAATAAAACGTTTAGAATTAAAATATCTTTTCGTTTTAATTATTTCAAATTTGATTATTAGCTAATAATTTGAGTTTTAAATTGTAACTTCTAAACAATTTGTTACTTTCTTAGATGCAAATTCAATTCATCGACTAGCAAATAAACCGTAGTTACTGGATTTTGAACATGATATGATTGATTCATCTGTGATTCATGAAGCTTTTTAGCGTTTCTAATCGCTTCTTTTTGTTCTGACTTTGGGTCATTAATTAATTTATTATAAACTATTCTTGAAAATTTTTTACTCTTTCCATCTTTTTCATAATTGATATTCCAGTATTTACTAAGTATTTTAAAATATTCTGTTCTTAATTCCTTTTGATCTAAATATTTATAGTGGAGTACAAACCAAAGTTCAAATGCGTCATTTGAATACGCGCATTTGTACTCTAGAATAATAGCTTTCTTTATGGCCGAATTAAAATCTTCTTGTTGATTTGTTATTTTAGGATTATAATCCATATCAAATACGCACCATATTTCATCATACTCTTCATCTTCCGTATAATGTTTTACGGTTTCCACCAATTTTGATTTTGTACTTCCTTTACTAATTGTTTTAATATCTGCTAAAACAGGAAATGATTTAAAATACATTTCCTCTGTTTGTCCTTCGCAAACAATTAAAAATCGTTTTCTTGTGTTAATGGTATTTTCCGAATACTTATAATCATTTATTTTTTTAAGCCATGGTTTATTGGCAATCAAATCAGATATTTTAATTGCTTTGGTATTTTTAGGCATATCAATCTCCGATTATTAAACTAAAATCTCCTAAAAAAGGAATAGCTCCATATTTTCCGGCTATATAATCCTTTTCAAAAGAGGAGTCATTTCTGATCCCTTTAAAATCTACCAAGGTATAAAAGTGACTCGCACCATATTTATCCTTCTCTACAAAATAAATTTGATCTCTTCTAAGAAGTTTTGCATTCAATAAATTAGTATCATGGGTAGCAAAAATAAATTGACTTTCTTTATTATCAGTTGAATTAAATAATTCAACTACTTTTTTAGTTAATAAGGGATGGAATCTGGCATCAAACTCATCAATAATTAAGACCCTTTTTTCATTTATTGCTTCCAAAATGTAAGGGCCAATTTCAAACATTTTCTTGCTTCCTTCTGATTCTCCTGAGAACATTAAAAAGTTTACAAAACCTTTTTCTTTCTGATTTATATCAAACTTTTTATGCTTAGTAGTTATATAAAAGTCGTTAGTATTTTTTTTACTTTGATATTCAACTCTATTAACATCTTCAATACCTACATCAGAAATTTTTAATAATTCAGAAATTTTTAACCTTTTATTTTCATCAGCTATGGAATCACCCGCATTTTTATGCATGGTATAATCGGAAAAAAGTCCTGAAATAATTATATAATTCGATAAATATTCAATTATTTCACTGGCAATTCCATTGTATAGTGACTTTACTACAGTTAAAAATAGAGATTTGTTATTGGCTAAACCCTCGTTTGTATCTTGATAAATCTTACTAAAAACCAATCCTTGTTTAAATTTACTTTCATTGACATTAATACTTCTCTCTAATCTTGTAAAAAACTCTACTTCCTTTTTTCCAGGAGTTCCAAAAAGCCATTCAGATTTGATTTCTTTTTGCGTTGCTTCAAAACCATATCTGTATTTAATATTATTCAATATAAAGGAAATTTGAAAAAAACTTGGTTCATTCTCTGTCTCAGTTGATAAACTAAAAGGTTCTATTTGTTTGGATAAAATGGAATCGTCTTTTACGGAATCGGTTACAATTGAAATAAAAGAAATTAATGCTTTAATAATATTGCTTTTTCCGCTAGCATTTGCTCCATAAATTGCCTTGCTCTTTAAAAGAGAAATTTTCCTAGGTCCTAAAATTAAATTATTAGAATCAACTTCTTTATATTTTGAAACTAATTTTGACGCAGACATTGTTAATGTTTGCATTTTTTTTATAGATCTAAAGTTTTCGACAGTAAAATCAATAAGCATATCCTGAGATTTACGATAATATCTCAAATATACGTTTTTAATAAATATTAATTTTATTAAAATTAAAAACTTTTAATCCTTTAAATTGTAATTTTTAGCTTGATAAATAATTGAATTCATTCCTTTTCCCAAAAACCATTACCTTTCCTTTTCAAATTTGAATCCATGATTTCTAAATTTCTTGTCAGATTATTATTTGTTTTATTTACAATTCCAGTATCTGCTCAGTGGCAAAATGATAATTCTGCAAAGATTCTTCAAAAAATAAAACATCTTTCTGTTTTTGGTTCAGTTCTTTATGTAGCTGCCCACCCAGACGATGAAAATACCCGATTGCTTTCTTATTTTGCTCAAGAAAAAGGATATCGAACAGCTTATCTTTCTCTTACTCGCGGAGATGGAGGTCAGAATTTAATTGGAAAGGAACAAGGAACGCTTTTGGGAGTTTTAAGAACTCAAGAATTATTGGCTGCAAGAAAAATAGATGGTGCAGAACAATTTTTTAGTCGAGCTTATGATTTTGGATATTCAAAAAATCCAGATGAAACATTTGAATTTTGGGGAAAAGAAAAAATTCTTTCCGATGCAGTTTGGGTAATTAGAAATTTCAAACCTGATGTAATCATTACTCGTTTTCCCACTACAGGAGAAGGCGGACATGGACACCATACTGCATCTGCAATACTTGCAGAGGAAGCATTTGAAGCGGCAGCAGATTCAAAAAGATTTCCAGAGCAATTAAAATACGTGGAAGTTTGGCAAGCTAAAAGACTGTTTTGGAATACATTCAATTTCGGAGGTGGAAATACAACAGCTGAAGATCAAATGAAAATAGACGTTGGAGTTTATAATCCTTTAACGGGCTTATCAATAGGAGAAATAGCTGCTAAAAGTAGAACTTCTCATAAAAGTCAAGGTTTTGGATCGTCTGGAACTCGAGGATCTCAATTAGAATATTTAAAATTTATAAAAGGAGAAAAAGCTATAGAAAATCCTTTTGATGGTATCAATATAAAAGCGGATAAAACAGGATTAAACCCTAATTTCGAAAAAATAATACTGAACATTATAAAAAATTATGATGCTTCTGCTCCAGAAAAAAGTATTGAATTGCTTATTAAAGCTAGAGAATTGGCTTTTACTTTTTCTGATAAATATTGGAAAAATCAAAAAATCAAAAGTATAAACGAATTATTAGCGATGTGCTCTGGCTTATATGTTGAAGCTATTTCTGAAGAAAATACTACTACTAACGGAGAAAAAATAAAAATTAATTTTCAGGTTTCTAATCGATTGAATACGGATGTTCAATTATTAAAAATTCAATTGCCAGCATTTGATACGATCATCAATAAAAAATTGGAATTAAATAAAAATCAAGTATTTGTTACTAATTATTTAATCAATAATTCCATACAATTAACAAATCCGTATTGGTTAGAAAAAAAATTAGACAAAGGAAGTTTTAATGTGGAAAATCAATTATTAATTGGTCAAGCAGAAAACAAAGCTAGTATAAATGTAGAATTTAGCTTTTTAATTAATGGAAAGGAGTTAAAAATAAACCGACCGATTGTATATAGAATTACAGATCCTGTAAAGGGCGAAATAATAAAACCTTTGGAAGTTGTTCCTGCTTTAAGTGTTAATTTTATCGATAAATCGGTATTATTAACTTCATCTTTAGAAAAAGAAATTGAACTATCTATAAAATCAGGAAAAGCAAATATGAAAGGAGAATTAATGCTGAAAGTTCCAAAGGGATACTCAATTAATCCAATTTCTATACCTTTTAATATTATTAAAAAAGGAGATGAGCAACAAATAGTTTTTAAAATAAAGTCAGATTTAGAGAAAGTAGAAGCAGGTAAAATAACTGCAGAAGCGAAAATTGATAATCTTATCTATAACCAATCGGTAAAACATGTGATTTTTGATCATATTCCACAACAGATTATAATAGAACTAGCAGAGGCAAGTATTTCAAAAACTGATTTATTATCTACATCAAAAAATATTGGATATATAACGGGAGCAGAAGATGCGATTCCAGAGGCATTAAAAAATATTGGTCTCACTGTAACTATATTAAACGATGAACAACTTATTAATGGCGATTTATCTAGGTATGACGCTATAATTTCTGGAATAAGAGCCTTTAATACTAATGATAGAATGAGCTATTATCATAGTAATTTGATGAAATATGTTGAAAATGGAGGTATTTTTTTAGTTCAGTATAACACTAACAATTTTATTGGTTCGGTAAAAACAGAAATGGGTCCTTATCCGATGAAATTAGGAAGAGAGCGTGTTACTGACGAAAATGCAAAAGTCATTTTATTAGATCCAAAACATCCAATTTTTAATTATCCTAATAAAATTACTGATCAAGATTTTGAAGGGTGGATTCAGGAACGAAGTTTATATCATGCTTCTGAATGGGACAAAAACTATATACCTTTATTAAGAATGAATGATAAAAATGAAAAGCCAAGTGATGGAAGTTTATTAATTGCAGATTACGGTAAAGGAAGATTTATTTATACGGGTTTATCATTTTTTAGAGAATTGCCAGCAGGTGTACCCGGTGCTTTCCGTTTATTTGTAAATTTAATTAATAAAGAAAATTGATTTCAATATGAATATAGTAGTTAAGTTGCCCTAAAAAGGTATATAGCCCGCGTTCCAGATAGTAGCGGCATCCTTTTTCGCTGTTCAACTTTTACTAATTCAGAACAAATGTTTATGCGAAAAAGATATAGCGAAAAGCTGGAAAAAACGCCCAAAATATTCTAATAAATTTGTAATTTAATATAAACTAATAATAAAAATAGTTGTTTAATAAAACTGATAAAAAAGAATATAAATTTAATTAATAAATCTAAATTAAAAAGAAATTAAAATGCTAGTAACAACAACAAACACTATCGAAAATAAAGAAATAGGTGCTTACCTAGGAATTGTAACTGGAGAAGTAATTATTGGGGCAAATATTTTTAAAGATATTTTTGCTTCTATCAGAGATGTAATAGGTGGAAGATCTGGATCCTATGAGGGAGTTTTGATAGAAGCAAGAGACAAAGCATTAAAAGAAATGATGCAAGAAGCACAAAAATTGGGTGCAAATGCAATTATTGGGGTTGATCTAGATTATGAAAGTCTAGGAAGAAATGGTAGTATGTTAATGGTAAGCGCCTGTGGAACTGCTGTAATTTTGAAAGGCTAATTCTGTTGTTGATTGGAATACTTTTCGCTTTTCCGAAAGAATGAAGATAAACAAAGAGTTTTTTTTGACGACGTGGGAAATATTGAAAAACACATTTCATAATTTTTTTGATAATAGAGGCATGAAATTAAGTGCATCCCTTGCTTTTTATACCATATTTTCATTAGCACCGATGTTGATTGTAATCATTTCCTTGAGTGGGATATTTTATGGAAACGATGCAATTGAAGGGAAAATATTTTCACAGATAAATGAATTTGTTGGAAATGAAGCTGCATTACAAATACAGGAAATAATAAAAAATGTGCAAAAATCCGGTGGAAGTAAGTTTGCAGTTTTTGTAGGTTTAATTACTTTGGGTATTGGAGCTACTGGCGTTTTTATCGAAATACAAGACTCTATAAATTATATTTGGCACGTGAGAGCAAAACCAAAAAGAGGTTGGGTGAAAATTCTTTTAAATAGATTTATATCTTTTTCCTTGGTGGTAAGTTTAGGATTTTTATTAATTGTTTCCTTGATAATTAATGGTTTAATGATTGCTTTAAGCTCTCAACTAAACAAGTACTTTCCTGATTTGACAATCTTATTTGTGAATGTATTTAATATCGCTATTACCTTTGCAGTTATTAGTTTTTTATTTGCTATTATATTTAAAATATTACCCGATGTAAAAATAAGATGGAAAGAAGTATCCGTTGGTGCAATGTTTACATCAATATTATTTATGTTGGGTAAATACGTCATTGGTCTTTATTTAGGTCAAGGTGAGTTAGGTTCTATATATGGTGCTGCGGGTTCACTAATTATTATTCTACTTTGGGTTTATTATTCATCTGTTATTTTGTATTTCGGTGCAGAATTCACACAGGTTTATGCAGAGAAAATGGGTTGCAGAATAGAACCATCTGATTATGCCGTTTATGTTTCTACCGTTGTAAAAGAAAAAGAAGTAACCGTTTTACCAAAACAAAATTAAATTTAGCTTTGACGATATGTCTGGCGAAAATGAAAAACCTCCTTTTTTGAAAAATTGGACCAATGTTTATGCTTTAGTAATCATTAATTTACTCATTACTATTATAGTTTTTGGACTCATAACCTATTATTACCAATGAGTACAATTGACTGGTTGGTACTTAGTAGTACCTTATTGTTCATTGTTATTTACGGTATTTATAGAAGTCGCGGGAGTAAAAACATTCACGATTATTTATTAGCTAATCAATCTATGCCTTGGTATAGTGTTGGTATTTCTGTGATGGCTACACAAGCTAGTGCAATTACTTTTCTATCGGCACCAGGTCAAGCTTTTACAGATGGGATGCGTTTTGTGCAATTTTATTTTGGTTTGCCTTTAGCAATGGTAGTCCTTTGTATCACTTTTATTCCTATTTATCATCGCTTAAAAATCTATACCGCTTACGAATATCTCGAAGGTAGATTTGATTTAAAAACTCGTGTATTTACTGCCTTATTATTTTTAATACAAAGAGGTTTAGCAGCTGGATTAACTATTTATGCGCCAGCCATTATTCTTTCTACTTTATTAAATTGGGATGTGAACTATACTATTTTATTTATAGGTGGTCTAGTTGTTTTATACACAGTTTCTGGAGGAACAAAAGCCGTTTCCTACACCCAAATGCAACAAATGACAATTATTTTTATCGGTATGTTTTTAGCCGGCTATATGGTTGTACAAATGTTGCCCAAAGAAATTTCCTTTGGAAATGCCATTAGTATTGCTGGTGATTTAGGCAAAATGAATGTTCTTGATTTATCTTTTGATTTAAATAATAGATACAATATTTGGTCGGGATTAATTGGTGGATTTTTTTTAGCACTTTCTTATTTTGGCACAGATCAATCTCAAGTTGGGAGATACCTTTCGGGAAAATCTATTTCGCAAAGTAGATTAGGTTTGATAATGAATGGAATGCTGAAAATACCAATGCAATTTTTCATTTTATTGATTGGGATATTAGTCTTTGTTTTTTACCAATTTCAAACAGCACCTATCAATTTTAATAAAACTGAACTATCAAAAGTAAAAGCAAGCGCATACTCTTCTGAAATTATTCAATTAGAAAAGAAGCATCAAAAACTACAAGCAATCAACCAATTAGAAATAAAACAATTGGCTATTGGTATCAATGAAAATAATGATGTTAAACGAAAAGCAGCAAAGGAAAAAGTTTTAGTATACCAAAAAGAAATGGCGGATGTGAGAAAAGAGGTTCAAACCATTATGAAAAAGAATGATAAAAAGGCAAATGTGAACGATACAAATTATATCTTTTTAACTTTTGTGACCAATTTTTTACCCGTCGGTTTGATTGGTTTATTAATAGCAGTTGTATTTTCTGCATCCATGAGTTCCACAGCTGGCGAATTGAATTCTCTTGCTTCAACCTCCGTCATAGATATGTACAAAAGATTAATTAAAACGGACGGAAGCGATTCACATTATTTGTTAGTTTCCAGACTACTAACAGTAGCTTGGGGAGCTTATGCAATATTTGTTGCACAGTTTGCAAGCAAAATGGGAAGTTTAATTGAGGCAGTTAATATTTTAGGGTCTTTATTTTATGGAACTATTTTAGGAATATTTTTAGTAGGATTTTATTTTAAAAGCATTAGATCAAATGCAGTTTTTTATGGTGCTATTGTAGCCGAACTTTGTGTTTTATTTATATTTTGGTTAGATGTAGTTGCATTTCTCTGGTTAAATTTAATCGGATGTTTATTGGTTATTTTATTTTCTTATTTATTGAGCTTTTATTTTGGCAAAAGAGATATAGAATTTGCTAATAGTGTGAAATTGGATTGAGTTTAAACAAAAAAAACCTCAGTGAATAAACATTGAGGTTTCTGATAATTTGAATTAATATAAAATTAAAAGCTGTATTTATTAGCTTCAATTAATTTTGCTGCAATTCTTCTTCTGGCTTCTTTTGTATTATAAGGTGCTACTTTTGTAAACCTTTTAAGTCCCATAAGCATCGCTTTTTGTTCATCGCCTTCTGCAAAAGAATTTATCGCATCTTTTCCAGCAATAGATACATGATCTATCGCTTCTTGCAAATAAATTCTCATCATATCTAATTGATCTGCACAAGCTGCTTCTCCTCGTTGCGAAACTAATTTTTCTGTTCGTAAAATAGTTGATTCTAGTACATAGGCATAGCTTGCCATATCTGCAATATTCATCAAAACTTCCTGTTCCTTTGCTAAGGTCATCATGAATTTTTGTACCGCTGCACCTGCAACCATTAATGTTGCTTTCTTAATTCCTTTTAATACTTTTTTCTCTGCTGCAAATAGAGTTTCATCTTCTGCTTCAAAATCTGGAATTCCCATTAATTCTGCAGCAACTGCTTGTGCTGGACCCATCAAATCAAGCTCACCTTTCATTGCTCTTTTCAACATCATATCCACGGTAAGCATTCTATTAATTTCATTGGTACCTTCAAAAATTCTATTAATTCTGGCATCTCTGTAAGCTCTATCCATTGGTGCTTCTGCACTATAACCCATTCCTCCATAAATTTGAACCCCTTCATCTACTACATAATCAAGCATTTCTGAACCCCAAACCTTTAAAATAGCGCACTCTACTGCAAATTGTTCTGTGCTTTTCAATTTTGCTTTATTTGTTTCCATTCCGCTTGCTACCAAAGAATCAAAAGCATCGTCTATGTTTTGTCCGCATCTGTAACATGCAGATTCTATCGCATAAATTTTGACCGCCATTTCTGCTAATTTATGTTTTATAGCTCCGAACTTAGAAATTAGAATTCCGAATTGTACTCTTTCATTAGCATAATTAACAGCCTTATTTACTACACTTTTAGAAGCTCCAATAGCAGCAGCCGCAAGTTTAATTCTTCCAATATTTAAAATATTTACTGCTATCTTAAATCCGTTTTGTCTTTCAGATAATAGATTTTCTATTGGAACTGGTGTTTCGTTAAAAAATACTTGACGAGTGCTAGATCCTTTTATTCCCATTTTATGCTCTTCTGGATTCATGCTTATGCCTCCAAAATTCTTCTCAATAATAAATGCACTTAAATTTTCATCCTGATCAATTTTTGCGAAAACAATAAAAATGTCTGCAAATCCACCATTTGTAATCCACATTTTCTGGCCGGTAATTAAATAGTTTTTCCCGTCTGCAGAAAGCACTGCTTTTGTTTTTCCAGAGTTGGCATCTGAGCCAGAGTTTGGTTCTGTCAAACAATAGCTTGCTTTCCATTCACCTGTTCCTAATTTGGTTACGTATTTTTCTTTTTGAGCTTGGTTTCCATAATATAAAATAGGTAAAGTACCAATTCCAGTATGGGCAGACAAGGCTACTGCAAATGAATGTCCCGCTCCACATACATCAGCAACCAACATAGATGTATTGAAATTTTTTCCGAAACCTCCAAATTCCTCTGGAATAGAAACTCCCAAAATCCCCAACTCTCCTGCTTTATCCATCAAAGATTGCATTAATCCTTCTTCTTGAGAATCAATACGATCTAAATTTGGATGAACTTCTGAAGCTAAAAAATCTTGACAAGTTTTAGCAATCATTAATTGCTCTTCATCAAATTCTTCAGGAATAAAAATGTTTTGTGCTTCGGTTTCTTTAATTAAAAACTCTCCGCCTTTTGTGCTAATTGTTGCTATAGTTTCCATGATTTAAATATTTAATTTTCTATTATTTTATTTTTTTATTGTTCTAATTATCTGTCAAAAATGATTCTATTTTTTATAACATCTCGAAAATACCAGCTGCACCTTGCCCGCTTCCTACGCACATAGTCACCATTCCAAATTTTTGTTCTCTCCGTTTTAATTCATTGAAAATCTGAACAGATAGTTTTGCACCCGTACATCCTAATGGATGTCCTAATGCAATCGCTCCACCATTTACGTTTACTATTTCTGGATTCAATCCTAATTCTCTAATCACAGCTAAAGATTGGGAGGCGAATGCCTCGTTTAATTCAATTAAATCGATGTCATCTATTTTCATATTTGCCATTTTTAAAGCTTTTGGAACTGCAGCCACAGGTCCAATTCCCATAATTCTGGGTGGAACACCAGCTACTGCGTAACTCACCAATCTTGCAATTGGCTGTACATTTAATTCCTTCAGCATTTTTTCAGAAACAATTAAAACAAAGGCAGCTCCATCGGATGTTTGAGAGGAATTTCCAGCAGTAACCGACCCTTTTGCTGCAAAAACTGGCTTCAACTTGGCCAATTTTTCAACCGAGGTATCTGCTCTTGGCCCTTCGTCTGTATCCACCGTGTATTCTCTTGATTTTTTCTTTAAATTTTCATCTAGGTAATTTTCTTTAACTTGAATTGGGACAACTCCATCTTTTAAATGGCCATTTTTAATCGCATTTATAGCTTTCTGGTGTGAGTTATAAGAAAATTGATCTTGATCTTCGCGGGTAATTTTGAATTCATTTGCTACAGCTTCTGCGGTTAATCCCATTCCCCAATACCAATCTGGATGATCTCTTGCCACTTCATAATTTGGAATTAATTTCCAGCCTCCAAAAGGAATCGGCGACATACTTTCCACACCGCCGGCTATAATACAATCTGCCATTCCTGCCTTGATTTTTGCCGTTGCAATGGCTATTGTTTCTAAGCCAGAGGAGCAATATCTATTTACTGTCATCCCTGGAACTTTGTCATTGTTTAGCCCCATTAGAGAAATCATTCTTGCTACATTTAAGCCTTGTTCAGCCTCAGGAGTGGCATTTCCTACTATTACATCATCTATTCTGGTTTGATCTAATTGAGGAAAATCAAGCATAATATTTTTAATTACTTCTGCTGATAAATCATCCGGTCGTACAAATCTGAATAATCCTCTTGGTGCTTTTCCTACAGCTGTTCTTTTTGCTGAAATTATATATGCGTCCATAATTTAATGGTTAATGATTGATTTGAAATTTTAATTAGAACTATTATTTAAACTTTTTATTAATTTCTTAACGGTTTTCCTTTTGTCAATATGCTTTGTATTCTTTCTAAAGTTTTTTTCTCACCACAAAGAGAAAGAAATACTTCTCTTTCTAAATCCAATAAATATTGTTCAGAAACTAATGTCGGTGCAGATAAATCCCCTCCACATAATACATATCCAAGTTTTTGAGATATTTTTTTATCATACTCAGAAATGTAACCACCAGAATACATGGTATGCGCACCAGCGTAAACCATTCCTAATCCTTGCTTTCCCAATACTTTTATGTCTTTTCTTTGAACCGGTTTTATGTATCCAGCATCAGCTAAACTTATTGCCTTTTGTTTTGCATCTGCAATTAATCTGTTTCTATTCATAGAAATTCCATCTTTACCCTTTCTTAAGATACCCAAATCATAAGCTTCTTGAGCAGAGGTACTTACCTTTGCCATTCCAATTGTTAGGAATCGCTCTTTTAAATTGTTTAATTCAATATCTCCATCCAAATACTCATCAGCAGCTCGCAAAGCAAACTCTTTACTGCCGCCGCCTCCCGGAATTAATCCTACTCCAAATTCTACTAATCCAATATAAGTTTCGGCATGAGCTTGTACTGCATCTGCATGTAAACATATTTCGCACCCACCGCCAAGAGATAAATTGAAAGGTGCAGCTACAACTGGAATAGAGGAATATCTAATTCTCATCATTGTTTTTTGGAATGCACTGATTGCAAAATTAATCTCATCCCATTCCTGCTCTACAGCTGACATAAATATCATTGCCAAATTAGCACCAGCAGAAAAATTAGCTCCATCATTAGCAATCACTAATCCTCTATATTCTTTTTCTGCAAGGTCTATTGCCTTATTTAGTCCCTGCACAACTTCCGCACCCAAGGAATTCATTTTGGTATGGAATTCACAATTAATAATTCCATCTCCTAAATCACTGATCGTTACCCCTGCATTTTTCCATAAAGTTTTATTTTCTCTGATCGTATTTAAAATAATAAATGCTTCGGTACCTGGAATAGCTTTATAACTTTTACTTGGAATATCATAATACTTTTTAATTCCATTTTCATTTTTATAAAAAGTTTTATTGCCAGCATTTAGCATTTCATGAACCCAAACAGCAGATTCATTTCCTTTGCTTTTCATTGCGGCCACAGTTTCTTCTATTCCTAAAGAATCCCAAACTTCAAATGGACCTAATTCCCAACCAAAACCTGCTCTTAAAGCATCGTCTATGCGATATAATTCATCAGATATTTCTGGAATTCTATCAGAACAATATTCAAATAAACCATAAAAAGATCGTCTAAAAAGTTCCGCTGCTTTGTCTGTTCCATGTTCAAAAACTTTCATTCGCTTTCTTACATCTTCTACAGGTTTAGTAGCTTCTAACGTTGTTGATTTTACTTTTTGTTGTGATTGATATTCCAATGTTTTTAAATTCAAAGAAAGTATTTCTGTTTCTCCCTTCTCATTTTTTGTTTTTTTATAAAAACCTTGTTTAGTTTTATCGCCAAGCCAGTTGTTTGCTTCCATTTTAGCCACATAATCTGGTAGTTTGAAAAGCTCTCTCGCTTTATCATTCGGGCAATTGTCGTATAGACCTTTTGCTACTTTTATCATCGTATCCAACCCAACCACATCGGTAGTTCTAAAGGTTGCAGATTTTGGTCTACCTAAAGCTGGTCCAGTATATTTATCTACTTCTTCTACACTTAAATCCATTTCCTGAACTAAATGCAAAAGTGCCATAATGCTATAAACCCCGATTCGGTTGGCGATAAATGCAGGCGTGTCTTTACATAATACAGTTGCTTTTCCTAAATTTAAATCACCAAAGTGCATTAAAAAGTTTACCAATTCTTGATCGGTATCCTTTGTTGGTATTATTTCCAACAGTTTTAAATATCGTGGAGGATTGAAAAAATGAGTACCACAGAAATTCTTTTTAAAATCATCCGATCTTCCTTCTGTCATTTGATTGATTGGAATTCCCGACGTATTAGAAGTGATAATGCTTCCTAGTTTTCGATAGTTCTCAACTTGTTCAAAAACTTTCTTTTTGATTTCTAGATTTTCCACCACTACTTCAATTATCCAGTCGTAGGAGGAAATATCTTTCATGTTATCATCAAAATTTCCAGTACTCAATCGTTGCAAGACAGATTTATGGTAAATTGGTGATGGATTTGTTTTAAGCGTGTTTTCTAATGATGAATTTACAATCCTATTTCTAAATGCTTTATTTTCGGTTGTAATTCCTTTTGCAAGATCATCTGGAGATAATTCTTTTGGTACAATATCGAGCAATAATACTTCTACTCCAATATTGGCAAAGTGACAGGCAATTCTTGACCCCATAATTCCTGAACCTAAAACGGCCACTTTATTGATGACTCTTTTCATGATTTTTTAATTTTCTGGTTTATAATTAATGGTGAGATTATTAATTTGATTTAATAAATCCACTAAGATTTTTTTATCTTTTTCTGGTAAATGACCGTTCAAATATTCATTGAAATTTTTAACGACCGATCTAGCCACCAATCGCTTTTCTTTTCCTTTTTGAGTAAGAAAAATTTTTACCGAACGCTTATCATTAGTTTGAGTTTGCCTACTTATTAAACCTTGATCATTTAAATTGTTCAACATTCTGCTAAGGCTTGTAGCTTTTAGACCTAATAAAGACGCAACTTCAGAAACTGTGGTTCCTTCTGATTCGTCAATATTCATTAACAAATAGCCAATAGATTGAGTAATTCCATGTTCAGCAGCAATTTGATTGTATCGATTAGCCATGTTCTGCCAAACAACCTTTAATACATAATCAATTGTTTCCTGATGTTTCATACTTTATACTATGCAAGCATAACAAAACTAATAAACAAAAATATATTATGCAAGCATAATATATTAAATAATTAATAAATTTTAAGAATGTTCAAAACTTATACATTAGCGTATATTTTTTCGACGCTTTTCTGATATTTTTGTACAATCATTTTTCGTTTTAGGCTTAATTTTGGAGTCAGTTCTCCACCATCAATTGAAAATTCCTTCGGAAGCAATTCAAATTTTTTAATTGTTTCCCACTTATTAAAACCCAAATTACACTTATCTACTTCTAATTGGATTTTTTGTATAAACTCAGGATTTTTTATCATTTGTTCATTATCTGAATAAGAAATATTATTTCTAAGGAACCAATCTTTCATGGCTGCAAAAGAAGGAACAATTAGGGCAGCAGGAAATCGTTCATTTTCGCCAATCACTATTAATTGTTCGATCATTACAGATTCTTTTAATTTATTTTCGAGAACCTGAGGTGCAATATATTTTCCTCCAGCAGTTTTAAACATTTCTTTTTTGCGATCGGTTATCTTCAAAAATTTATTATCGATGATGGCTCCTATATCACCGGTATGAAACCAGCCATCGGCATCAATTGCCTCTGCAGTAAGATCAGGACGTTTGTAATATCCTTTCATCACATTGGGACCTTTGCACAAAACTTCTCCATCTTCTGCAATTTTTATCTGAACATTTTCTATTACTGGACCTACAGATCCAATCATCGAATTACCTCTAGATGGTTGATTTACAGTAATAACTGGTGAAGTTTCTGTTAAGCCATATCCTTCCAATGCTGGCATGCCAGCTGCTGCAAATACTCTTGCCAATCTTGGTTGCAAAGCTGCTCCTCCTGAAATAATGGCAAATACATTATTTCCTAAAGCTTGCTTCCATTTACTAAAAATCAACTTTCTTGCTATTTTCAACTGAAATTCATACCATTTGCCGTTGACACCGTCATAGTCATATTTCAATCCTAAGTTTAATGCCCAAAAAAACAATTGCTTTTTAATTCCTGAAAGTTCATGTCCTTTAGCAACTATTTTATCATAAACTTTTTCTAATAACCTAGGTACAGTGGAAAATACATTTGGTTGTACTTCTTTTAAATTGTCAGAAATAGTTTCCATACTTTCAGCATAGTAAATGCTAATTCCTTTGCTTAAATACATATAAACAACCATTCTCTCAAAAATATGAGAAAGTGGAAGAAAACTTAATGCTTTGGCATCTGAGCCAAGTGGTACCAAAGGTCCAGAAGATTTAAAATTGCTCACTAAATTATCGTGAGAAAGCATTACGCCCTTGGGAGTTCCAGTAGTTCCAGATGTATATATTAAGGTGAGCAAATCATCTGGATTAACTGCAGCTTTCCAAGTCTCCAAATTTTCTATCAAGTCGGCCTTACCTAATTCAAGTACTTCAGACCAATGTTTTACTCCATCTATTTTTTCATAAGTGTAAATTTCTCGAAGGGTTGTTAATTCATGTTTTACTTTTATGATTTTATCATAAAGCTCTTTAGTAGACACAAAAAGAATTTCCACCCCCGCATCGTTGATAATAAATTTTATGTCAGGTTCTGCCAAAGTAGGGTACATGGGAACATGAACTGCTCCAATTTGCATGATTCCAAAATCTACAAAATTCCATTCTGGTCTATTAGCAGACATGTTAGCTACCATACTATGCTTTTTAATTCCTAATTTTATAAGCCCTAAACTAATTTGGTCGGCATTGGAAATTAGATCTTGAGTGCTGTATTCTATCCAGTTTCCTAAATGCTTACCGGCTATTAATACGGGTTTTTCAAAGTTCCGTTTATTGTGTTGTAATAAATCAAATACTCTTGTAATTTGTAGCATAATTAGATGGATTAAAATGAAGATTTATAATTCCTTAACTTACGAAAAAACGTTGCATAGACAAATATATTTTTGAATTTTATGAAATGTAACAAAAAAAGCATACTATATACCAAATAGGTATTTAGTACAAAACTATTCTTATTTTTAAATTTTCAAAGATATATGAACATTAAAACAAAATTTACCGAAGAAAACAAAGT
>JBBQYA010000030.1:0-28276 GCA_038209155.1 Sphingobacteriales bacterium
ATTCATTATTTTCCAATACTTGATGTAGAGAACTTATCACCCGATGCAGTTCGTGCGGGTGCTCATGAAGATATCAATCTAATTACATTATTAATTGGTGCCAGTGCAGATGGTTTGCAATTGTTGACCAAAGAAGGAGAATGGTTTCCGATCACAGCTCGCGAAGATCATATTGTAGTTAATGTAGGTGATATGCTGCAACGATTAACCAACAACAAATTGAGTTCTACAACCCATAGAGTGGTAAATCCTCCAAAAGAATTGTTAGGAACTTCTCGTTATTCTGTGCCGTTTTTCTTACATCCACGTTCATCTATGGATTTAAGTTGTTTGGATTCTTGTATAGATTCTACCGGAAAACACTATGAAGACATTACCGCTGGTGAATATTTGGATGAGAGATTAAAAGAAATTGGTTTAAAAGCTTAATTTTCGTTTATTCTAATCGGTTTATTCCTACCAAATAATTTTAAAAAAAATCCTATTTGTTTTTATTAATCGGCATTTACAAATAGGATTTTTTATTTTCTTTAAATAAAAAGAATAAAGTATTTAAAATTAAAAAAAAGGTCATTGAATTTTAATTGTTTACAACTGATTTTGTACAGCTTGATACAACTCTTCGGGTCTTTGAGTTCCAATAATGTAAACTAAACCATCATGATCTTCTAATTTTACAGCTTCTGTGCCGCGTGTGTAAAAGCGAATTGTATTGTTTTTATGTAAGTTATAAACTGGATTATTCAGCATAAAATTGCTGTAAGGAATTTTTTCGCAATGTTTTAAACTTCTAATATCTATTTTTACTCTCCGAGCAGTATACGTACCATCTACTACCACACTACCCGTAAAAACAGAGGTTTTGAAATGACGTACAAATAATAAAAGGATAGAAACTACAATGATAGCTGCACCAACCACTAAAAATAGATCGCCATTTTGTTCTCTTTCCTCTGTGAAAAAGTAGGCAAGAAAACAAAATATTGCGATTACAGCTCTACGGGTAAGCCAAAAACGGTTTCTGCCTAAATATTGTGTTTCGGAAAATAACGCTTGTAGTTTCAATTTTAGTTTTTCTTAGTAGCGTTTAAAATTAGTATTTTTTTACTTGAATTGGTTACTTTGTAGCGATTGTCAATTCTCCTGCCAACAATCCAAATTATTTCTGAATTGGAATTACACACGATCCATTCTTCATTTTTTTGATTTATAGATAGTTTATTATCAATAAAAAAGTCACTTATTTTCTTTTTGGTTACCATACCTAAAGGATAAAAACAATCTCCTTTTTGCCATTTTCTTAGAGTTAAAGGAAAACTGATTTTTACTTCATCTAATTCAGCAATCATTTCATCAGTATTAAATTTGTAATTTTCGTTTTTAATTTCTTTTGCTGATAAAAAAAATTGATCTGTAATTAAATTTTCATTTTTATTCGACCAAATTATAGGTTCAGTTTTTTCTATTTTCTTTTGTAAGAAATGTATTTCTTTTCGATCTTTTAACAATTGAAATCCTTCAAATTCTAATAATAAACCACTATTTGAGTTCATAAGATCTTGGATTTGAAAAACAAAATCAGCAGGTAATTTTAATTTTTTACAAATAAAATATAAAATAGATTTAGGATAAGTAGAATTTTGAATAGCTGATATATTCAATTTGCTAATATTCTCTTCTTCAATAAAATAATTTGCTATTTCTGATTCTAATTTTTGATGAATAATTATTTCTGCTTCTTCTGAAAATTGAGCTGTATGCATCAAATTCTCGCTCACATTTGGATTGTATTTTTTAATTAAAGGAATTAATTCTAATCGCACTTTATTTCTTAAATAATCGGTTTCCAGATTAGAAGCATCTTCTCTCCAATTGATTTTATTTTCTTTCGCATAATCAAGAATTTCACTTTTGGTAAATAATAAAAGAGGTCGGATGATATTTTTATTTGCTGCTGAAATTCCTTTCAAACCAGAAATACCGGTTCCTCGTACCAAATTAATTAAAAGAGTTTCTACCACATCATCGGCATGGTGAGCAGTTAGGATTTTATCATACTTATTTTCTTTTGCTAATTTTTGAAACCAAGAATATCTCAAATCTCGAGCTGCCATTTGTATTGAAATTTTTTGATCGTTGGCAAAATATTTAGTCTCAAAATGCTGAACAAAGAATTTAACCTTTAAACTATCTGCAAGCTTTTTAACCAAATCTTCATCTAAATCTGATTCTACGCCTCGCAAACCAAAATTGCAATGAGCAATACCAAAATCATACTTTAATTTTGAAAGTAAATGAACTAAAACGACAGAATCGACCCCTGAACTTACGGTAATCAAAAGTCTATCGGTAGTTTCAAATAGATTTTTTTCTAAAATAAAGCGTAATAAGCGTTCCTTAAGTATCCTTTTCATGATTTAGGTTCAAAATTAAATATTTATCCTGCTATAATTTTTAATGAATTATTTTTGACCGTGCGAATATTCTTAATTTTTAACTTTCTATTCTTTTTTTCCTTCTTTGCTTTTAGTCAGAAACCATCAAAAATTGAAATTTTGAATGCTGATGTTTTGGATTATGACAAATCAATATCAGGAAACCTGACCAGACTAGTCGGTAATTGCGCTTTTAAACAAGATAATGTTTTGTTGTATTGTGATAGCGCTTTGTTTGATGAAGCTAAAAACAGTTTTGATGCCTACGGAAATGTGAAAATAGTGCAAGGAGATTCCTTGACAATCACTGCAGATATTCTAAAATACGACGGTGATCAAAAAAAAGCCAGACTTTTTAATAATATAACGATGATAGACAAGGAGATGGTTTTGACAACTAATAATTTAGATTATGATGCAAAAAGAAAGGTTGGTGTATATTATAATGGAGGAAAACTTACCAATAAGGAAAATGTGCTGACGAGTAGTAATGGTTATTATTATGCCAATTCAAGAGATTCTTATTTTAGATATAATGTATTGCTAACTAGTCCAGAATCTACCATGAAATCTGATACTCTTAGGTATAATACTGCAACTAGAACTGCCTATTTCTATGGACCGACTACTATTTTGTCAAAAGATGGAGATCGTTTATATACTGAAAATGGAAATTATAATACCATTTCTGGAAAAGCTAATTTTTACAAAAAATCATCTTACCAAACTGGAAATCAAATTTTAAGAGGCGATACCTTATTCTACGATAGAAAATTAGGTTTTGGAAAAGGATTTAGAAATGTTTCAATTGAAGACACAGCTGAAAAAGTAACTATCTATGGGCAATTAGCTCAAAGCAACCGAGTAACTAATATTTCTTATGTAACCAAAAAAGCATACGCGGTTTTGGTAAGTGATAGCGACAGCCTTTTTTTATCTGCTGATACGCTGAAAACCAGATTGGATTCCAATGGAAAAGATCGGATGATGCAAGCATATAATAAGGTAAAAATTTTTAAATCTGATTTGCAAGCCGTTTGCGATTCAATGGTTTTTACTTTTTCTGATTCCATTATGAAATGCTATGAAAATCCTATAATTTGGGCACAAGGTTCGCAATTGACGGCAGATTTCATTACACTAGAATTGAAAAATAAAAAATTAGATAAGATGAATATGTATAATGCTGCATTCATTATTTCGCCAGATGATACCATAAATTATTTCAATCAAGTAAAAGGAAAAAACATGTTTGGTACATTTAAAGATGGCAAGCTCGATCGATTATTGGTTGAAGGTAATGGGCAAAGTATTTATTTTGCTAAAGAAGAATCTGGAAAATATATTGGAGTAAATAGTGCAGAATGCAGCAATATTTTAGTGAGGTTTAAAGATAATAAAACAGACAAAATCACCTTTATAACTGAGCCAGATGCTACTTTTTCGCCTTTAGATCAAGTTGAAGCTGGAGAATTGAAATTAAAGAATTTTAAATATCAGGATGTATTAAGACCAAAATCTAAGCAAGATGCTTTAATCCGTTAAAATCAATTTTTGTTTATTGGATAGATAATCAAACATTTTAGCCAAGGCTCTGGCTCTATGGCTTAACGTGTTTTTAACATCTTCTCCTAGGCTAGCAAAACTTTGGGAATATCCTTCAGGAACAAAAATCGGGTCGTAACCAAAACCATTTTGGCCTTCTGGCTCATGGAGAAGAGTTCCTCTTATTTCTCCTTCAAAAATGAATTCTTTTCCAGCATCTATTAAGCAGATTACACAAACAAAACGAGCTTCTCTATTGCTGTCTTTACCTAATTTTTCTAAAACTAGTTGAAGATTATCGTTGGAGTTTCTTGCTTCGCCAGCGTAGCGAGCAGAATATATACCTGGTTCTTTATTCAATGCAAAAACTTCTAAACCGCTATCGTCTGCAAAACAGTTTTGCTTTGTTCTATCGTAAACAAATTGAGCTTTTAGAGCTGCGTTTTCTTTGAAACTAGTTCCAGTTTCCTCAATATCTTCTTTAATTCCAATTTCACTCATGCTTTTTATTTTAAAAGCATTGGCAGCCAAAACTTTTATTTCAGCTATTTTGTGCTCGTTTGAGCTTGCAAATACTAAGGTTTCCATGATTATTCTGCATTAGATAACTCTAAATTTTCATTTGATAATTCCCAATCCACATCCACCAATTCATCTGGATATTTTTTTTCTTCTAAATAGGATAAAATCTTTTTTTGCTTTTCTTTATTGATAGAAAAAACACGATCAGCACAGAAATCTACACCCCGTACATCTATTAAAATTCTGATTTCATTATTTGTTTTTAAAATTCCTTTAAAAACATATCTCAATTTATTTTTTTTCGATTGCAGAATCAATCTTTTAGATTCATTTTGATAGGTAACGGATATTGGATCATTAGAATCTAAAATTCTATTGGACAAGTGTTGATAACAATCTGGCAATGGCTGAGTCGTATTGCATGAAAAAAAAGAAAAGCAAAGGAGAATAAAATATGAAATCCGAAATACAAAATTCATGAGAAGAATATTAATGTTCGCGATTGGTTAATATGGTTTTGATAGCAGTCCAAAATTGGCGTTTCATTTCATCCGCTGTGTTTATTAATTTAAAAGAAGGAGTTCGCATTAAAACTAAATCCTTAATAATGCAAATAGAATAATCGCTATGATTTGTAAATTCTGAATCATCTTTCGGATTAGAGCCCATGGCAATCAGAACTTTAGGATTCAAATTTTCAATGATTTGAACTAAAGTAATTTCGGAATAATCTTTAGTACTAAATAAGGCAATATCATCAAAATCTAATTTCAATGCAGTTAAAATTTTTCCCAAACTGTCAAAATTAGGAGAACTTATAAATTGATTTAAAGGAATATCAATTAAAAAAACAATGTTTTTTAGATTATTTCCGTGAAAAACAAACTGCTTATTTTTCTCTATATCTGGAATAAAATAAATACCATCTTGGAATAGTATAGAAAGTAAAGTTGCGTCTGGCTGGACTATAAGTGTAGAGTTCACGATGCAATACTAAAAAATATCCATCAAAGTAGGTGATAATTATGCTAAATAGGAAGAAACCTCGTTGTAAGCATTCAAAACTTTGTCTACTTTAGGCGATCTAAAAAAACAGAAATTTTAAACGAATTATGAACAAATCAGTTTTTTACAAAGGCTTAGGATTAGTGCTTTTGATGGTTAATTTGAGCTTTATTGGCTTCGCTCAGCAAAAAGATGTTTTAATGACAATTGGTAATGAACAAATCACCAAACAAGAATTTGAAACTATTTACAAAAAAAATAATACCAAACAGTCTGCACCTCTTACCAAAGAAGCGCTTGATGAATATTTGGATTTATTTGTAAATTTTAAGTTAAAGGTAAAAGAAGCTCAATCACTTGGAATGGACACTGCGGAAAAATTTATATCTGAATTGGCAGGGTATAGAAAACAATTGGCGCAACCTTATTTGACAGATAAAGAAGTGACCGATAAATTGGTAATGGAGGCGTACGAACGATCAAAATTAGAAGTCAGAGCGAGCCATATTTTAATCAACTGTCCCTCAGATGCAAGTGCAAAAGATACGTTGATTGCATTTAACAAGGCTTTAAGTCTTTTAAAAAGAGCAGAAAAAGGAGAAAATTTTGGAGTTTTAGCCGAAAAAAACTCTGACGATCCATCAGCCAAAGAGAACAAAGGAGATTTGGGGTATTTTAGTGCTTTCACAATGGTTTATCCTTTTGAAGATGCAGCATTTAAAACTGCAAAAGGAAAAATTTCGAATCCGATAAGAACACGGTTTGGATATCATATTATTAAAACTACAGATATAAGACCTGCTCAAGGTGAAATAAAAGTAGCTCATTTGATGATTAAATCTCCAAAAGGTGAGTCTGCTGAGGATTCTTTAAAAGCAAAAGCGAAAATTGATGAATTATATGCTAAAATTAAAAAAGGTGAATCGTTTGATGAACTAACAAAGCAATATTCTGAGGATAAAAATTCTGCTCCGAATGCAGGAATTCTTCAACCTTTCACTACTGGCAGAATGGTTCCAGAATTTGAAAATGCAGCTTTTGCTTTGGAAAAAGATGGAGATCTTAGTGCGCCTGTAAAAACGGCTTATGGCTGGCACATTGTAAAAAGAATTGAGAAAAAAACAACTCCTATCTTCGAGGAGATGAAAGGCGAATTGAAAGGAAAAGTTGGAAAAGATAGTCGCTCAGAATTGAATAAAGTTTCATTTATAAATAGAATGAAAAATGATTACAAGTTTTCTCAAGACATGAAAGCTGTAGATAGAATGAGCTCTTTATTAGATTCTGGAATTTACAAAGGAACTTGGGATGCTAAGAAATCAGATAACATGAATCAACGAGTTTTTACTTTGGATAATAAAATTTATACTCAAGCAGACTTTGGAAAATATATTGCCAACAATCAAAGTCGAGGTTTAAAAGGCGATTATGCTAATGTAACTTCTGCTCTTTACAAGCAATATGTAGACGAAACTATTATGAGTTATGAAGAGAATAGATTGGATTCAAAATATGCAGAATTCAGAAATTTGATGCAAGAATATAGAGATGGTATCATGCTTTTTGAACTTACAGACGAAATGGTTTGGAGCAAAGCAGTTAAAGATTCTGCTGGTTTGGCTACTTATTTCACTCAAAATAGAGAAAAGTATACGTGGGGACCAAGGATAGATGCAATAGTATACACGACCGCAAATGAAACTATAGCTACTGATGTCAGAAAATTATTGAAAAACAAAAAAATAGGTCAAGATTCTTTATTGACAATTATAAATAAATCTAATCCATTAAACCTTACAATTAAAGAAGAGAAATTTGAGAAAGGCGATAATGAAACAGTAGATAAAGTGACCGTTAAAAAAGGTTTATCGCCGAATATGACGATTAATAATTCTGTTGTGTTTGTGAATGTAAAAAAGCGAATAGAAGCCCAACAAAAAGAATTATCAGAAGCACGAGGTTCAGTGATATCTGATTATCAAACTGTTTTGGAAAAAAATTGGATTAAAAGCTTACGCGAAAAATATTTATACACTGTAAATAAAGAAGTATTATATTCATTAGTTCCTTAATATCTGAAACTCTGCGATATTCAATTGTTTTTAAAAAATTTATCATAAGCACACTGATTCTTACTAGTTTCGGATCATGTTCTTATTTTAAAAATAATAAAAATAAAGATTTCCCAATTGCTAGAGCATTTGACAAAACTCTATATTTCTCTGAAATTCAGGGAATTGTTCCGCCAAATAGTTTGGCTACAGATAGTATTCAAATGGTAAATAATTACATCAATAACTGGATACGGCAAACGGTGATTTTGGCTCAAGCAGAAAAAAATATGACAACAGACCAGTTGAATATTGAGAAAGAATTGCAGAATTACAAAAACTCATTAATAATTTTTTCTTATGAACAAGAACTAATCCGGCAGAAACTAGATACTGTAGTTACAGAGAAAATGATAGAAGATTATTATGCGCAAAATCCTCAGAATTTTAAGTTAAGAAGAAGCATTGCTAAGTTAAATTTGGTAAGATTAAAACAGAATTCGCCGGATATAGAAAAAGTAAGATCTTGGATGCAAAGCAGAAGACCAGCGGATTTAATGATATTAGAAAAATACTGTTATCAATATGCTTTAGAGTTTATGCTGAATGATACGAATTGGGTTTACTTAGATGAAATGGCTGCAAAATGGTCATTTAATCAACTAACTAGTGATAATATAATTCAAGGAAACGTATATAAAAATATCGATGAAAACGGCATTATATCTTTTGTGGAAGTGAAAGAGGTCATGAGTAAAGACGACGAATCTCCTTTAACTTTTGAACGAGATAACATAAGGAATATAATTTTGAACAAAAGAAAAAGAGAATTATTAGATAAGCTGGGCAATAAAATGTATGCAGATGCAGCAAAAAACAACGATTTTGAATTATATGAATTGAATGAAAAAAATTAAAATTTTAGTATTCTTACTTATTTGCGGAAGCACCATGGCAGGGGCACAGCCTAAACAAACCTTAGATAAAGTAGTAGGTTTAGTTGGAGATCAGATTATCTTATTATCTGAAGTAGAAGCACAATATTCTCAATATTTAGCAGAAGAGGTAAAAGTAGCAGGAGATTTGAAATGCAGTATTTTAGAACAAATGCTTTCGCAAAAACTATTGCTAAACCAAGCCATATTGGATAGTATAACAGTAGATGATGGCCGTGTAGAGGACGAATTAAATAGAAGATTACGGTATTTCTCTTCTCAATTTGGATCTCAAGAAAAGTTAGAAGAATTTTTGGGTAAGCCAGTAATCTTGTTTAAAGATGATCTGCGAGAAGATATTCGAGAATTATTAAAAGCTCAAAGTATGCAGTCTTCCATTAATAAAAATATAAAGGTTACTCCATCGGAAGTTTCGGCTTATTTTAATTCTATACAACCAGATAGTTTGCCATACTTAAATACAGAAGTAGAGATTGGTCAGATTATTAAATTTCCGAAAGTAAATGTTGTACAAAGCAAAATAGCTAAAGAGAAATTAGAAAATTTAAGAGAACGCGTAAAAAAAGGTGAAGATTTTCAAACTTTATCAATTTTATATTCTCAAGATGTGGGATCCGCAAAATCGGGTGGAGAGCTTGGTTTTGTAAACCGTGGAGATTTGGTAAAAGCATTTGAAGCCGTAGCTTTTAAATTAAAACCAGAAGAATTGTCGGGGATAGTAGAAACAGAGTATGGATATCATATTATTCAATTAATAGAACGAAGAGGAGAGCAAATTAATGTTCGGCATATATTGATAAAACCAGAGTATACAGCTGGTGATTTTGAGTTGGTAAAATTGGAGCTTGATAGCGTGAGAAAGAAAATCGAAAGCAAAGAAATAGAGTTTTCAACAGCTGCAACAAGTTTTTCTGATGATGAAGCAACAAAAAACAATGGAGGAATGCTACAAAATCAGCAAGATGGCACTTCAAAAATACCTACTGATTTATTAGAAAAATCAATCTTTTTAATCATGGATACAATGCAGGTGAAAGAAATTTCTCAACCGGCAAGTTACCAAACTGAGGCTGGCAAAAGAGGATATAGAATTGTTTATTATAAATCCAGTTCTGCTCCGCATAGAGCAAATTTAGATCAAGATTATCCAAGAATTCAAGCAGCAGCTTTGGCAGACAAAGAAAGCAAAAACATGGCGAAATGGTTTAATGATAAACGAGAAAATTCGTTTATTAAAATCAATTCCGAATTTTTAAAGTGTGAAGAATTAAAAGCTTGGACAAGCAATACTCCCAAAAATTAACCCGTATGCAATTTAATACAGACGCAGAAGCGATAGATGCTTTGCATCAGAAATATAAAGCCGTAAAAGCAGAAATAGGAAAAGTAATAATCGGGCAGGACGAAGTCGTTCGTTCAGTGCTAATTTCTATTTTTAGTAATGGACATTGCTTATTAGTTGGAGTGCCTGGTTTGGCTAAAACCTTATTGGTGCAGACAGTAGCCAATGTGTTGGATTTAGATTATAACAGAATTCAGTTTACCCCAGATTTAATGCCATCTGATATTACTGGAGCAGAAATACTGGGTGAAGACCGACATTTTAAATTTCTGAAAGGACCTATTTTCTCAAACATAATTCTTGCAGATGAGATCAATAGAACACCACCAAAAACCCAAGCAGCTTTGTTGGAAGCCATGCAAGAAAGATCGGTAACTACTGCTGGTAAACATTTTGATTTACCTAATCCATTCTTTGTTTTGGCAACTCAAAATCCAATTGAACAAGAAGGTACTTATCCGCTACCAGAAGCTCAATTAGATCGATTTATGTTTAATATATTTTTAGATTATCCATCGTTTGAAGAAGAGTTGGAAGTAGTTCGATCTACCACAACAAATAAAAAGGCACAGGTAAATAAGTTAATTAATGCAGAAGAAATTAATTTTTTTCAACAACTAGTGCGCAAGCTTCCTGTCACGGAGCAGGTATTAGAATATGCAGTAAAGTTGGTAAGCAAAACCAGACCTGGAACCACCTTAGCAACTCCACAAGTAAATCAATATTTGAGTTGGGGAGCAGGACCAAGAGCATCTCAATTCTTAATTATTGGAGCTAAGTGTCATGCAGCTATCAATGGAAAATATGCACCAGACATAGAAGATGTAAAAGCAGTAGCCACTTCTGTTTTACGGCATAGAATGGTAAGAAACTATAAAGCAGAAGCAGAACAATTAAGCATTGAGAAAATTATAAATGAATTGATGTAAGGAGATTTTGAGTGTGATATTTGATTTAGCTTTATAAGATAATTTAGAATTGTAATTCTTGTAAACTAAATATTTATTAGTTGAGAAATTTCACTTTTAAACTTAATGAGTAGTTAAAAAATGAATTTTAAAATTACTCACATAAATAGTTTTTAGAAGTAATGTAAGTTTTATGATTTTAAAAATAAAAAGGTCATCTCTTTTGGGAGATGACCTTTTTTGTGGGAGTTACTGGGTTCGAACCAGTGACCCTCTGCTTGTAAGGCAGATGCTCTGAACCAGCTGAGCTAAACTCCCTCTTTTTGGGATTGCAAATATAGAATTGATAGTGAATTAATCAAAATAAATTTTAAAATACTTATTTATATTTTTCTACACCTTATTTTCGTTCTTTGATTACAAATATTTCATGCGCAGAACTAAAAAAATACTTTACTGGACTCTTGGAATCATCGTTTTTCTTATACTTCAGGCAGTTCTGCTGGTCAATTTTTTTGAAGATGATTTAATAAACCTTGCCAAGAAAAAATTAAACGAGCACCTAACTTCCGAAGTTAAAGTTGAAAAAATAAGCCTTAGTCTGCTCCGTCATTTCCCAAGAGCTTCTGTTGAGTTCAGCAACGTAAGTATGATAGAACCTATAAAAGGAAGCAAAAAAACATTACTAAGTGCCCAAAGAATTTCATTAGTTCTTAATCTTTGGGATATTTACCAACAGAATTATCGCATCAAAAAATTATTGATAGAAGGTGGAATTTTCTCTGTTTTTGTAGATAAAAACGGAAAAGATAATTATCATTTTTGGAAGGAAGTGAAAGTTGAGAATAATGCCGAACAATTTTCTTTACAAATAGATCAGATATTTATAAAAGATGTATTGGTCTCTTATTTAGACTTAAAACATCAACAGAACTATTTGGTGCAAATAAAATCCTCAGAAATCAAAGGGAATTTCTCTGCCTCTCAATTTATAATGGATACTAAAGCAGATCTTTTTGTAGAGCACTTAAAATCAAATAATACTCCTTGGATTTCTAAAAAAACGCTGCTTGCAGATTGTAAACTGGATATAAATACCAAAGATCAAATCTACAAAATTGCCAATGCGAAGTTTACGTTGAATGGGGTAGATATACGTGCAGAGGGATTAGTAAAAAATGAACCTAATCAAACTTTTACTGATTTAAGTTTTTCGGGTAAAAATTTAACTATTCAATCCTTTTTAGCCTTATTACCAAAGGAATATACCAAAGATCTCGATAAATATAGCAGTGAAGGAGATTTCTATTTTAATGCTTTGGTGAAAGGAAATGTAAGTGAGATAAGTTTTCCATTGGTTCAAGTGAAAACTGGGATTAGAAACGGAAAAATTACAGTAGAAACTTCTGAGGGAAAGATTTTGCTAGATGAAGTAAATGTAAACGCCAACTATAACAATGGAAATAAACATGCCGCAAGTAGTTCGATTTTAGAGATTAAAAAATTCTCAGCTATTTTGGATAAAAAACTCATTAATGCCAAATTAATTTATAAAAATTTTGATGATCCTTACGTAGATCTATATGTAAAAGGAGATATCAATTTGGCTAATTTTTATCCATTCATTCCAGGAGATTTAATAAAAACCATGAATGGAAAACTTTTGGTAGATGCTACTTTTAAAGGTTTTGTTAGGAATTTTAAAGATGCAGGTGCCATTGGGAATACAAGTGCACAAGGCACAGTTATTATAGAAAAAACCAATTTCAAGCTTACGAACAGTCCTTTGGATTTCAAAAATTTTGAAGGTGATTTTAGGTTTCAAAATAATGCATTAAAGTTAACTGGATTCAGCGGAAACATTTCTTCAACCGATTTTTTAATTGATGGAAACTTTAAAAACTTAGTTGCTTATATACTTTTACCTGATCAGGATATTGAAATAGATGCAAGCATCAGGTCCAATTCTATGAATTTGGATGAATTGCTCGCGGTGCAACAAACCAATAATGGTGAAGTGTATAATTTTAAAATTAATCCAAAATTGTTTAGCACTATTCGCGCTTCGGTGGGTAAAATGAATTTCAAAAAATTTAATGCTTACGATCTTACTGGAGTTTTGCAAATAAAAGATCAGATTATGATATCCGATCGTATTTCTTTCAACGCAATGGATGGACAATTAAATAGCACTTTGTTGATTGATGCCAAACAAAAAGATCTAAAAGTGGATATTCAATCTGCAATTTCTGCTGTGAATGTTCGGAAGATGTTTTATGAGTTTGATAATTTTGGGCAAGAAGTTTTGCAAGACAAAAACATTAATGGATTGCTAAGTGCTAATGTAAATATAAGTTCGATTTGGGATCGGCAATTGAAAGCGGATTTAAATAAACTGACTGTAAAAAGTAAAGTTTTGCTGGAGAAAGGGCAAGTACTAAATTTTGAACCTTTGTCTGCACTTTCGAAATTCGTTTCTATCAGAGAATTAAACAATCTAAAATTTGAAACCTTACAAAACGAAATAGAGATAAAAAATAACACTATTTACATTCCCAAAATGGAAATTAATAATAATGCTATTAATCTTTTATTATCTGGCACACATGACTTTACTAATAAAATTGATTACAAAATAAGATTGCTTTTGAGTGATGTAATAGCCAGAAAATCTAGCCGAGTTCAAGATTCTGACTTTGGAGAGGTTAGTGATGATGGAAATGGTAAAACCTATTTATTTCTAAAAATGTATGGGCAAATAGATGATCCAAATTTCAGTTTAGATAAAACAGGCATTAAAGAAAAAATTGCTGCGGATATAATAGCTGAAAAAGCAGAATTAAAAGAAACCTTCAATACAGAACTGAAAAATATTTTTAGCAAACAAAAAACAGTCATTGAAAAACCAGTAGAAGGAGCTAAAGAATGGGAACGAGATATTCCTGGAAATAAACAATACACGCCAAAAAAGACTACTACTGTTATTCAAAATAATTCTCCGAATGTGCCGATAAAGAAAGTGGAAGAACCCAAAAAATCTGCTTGGCAAAAACTGAAGGACAAGGCAAAAGAAAAGGAAACCGAAGAAGAATTTTAAACTTTTCTGTTTCCTGCTAATTTTTCTAAAAATAAATTAATTTAGTTCGATGTGATTATCTTGATTTAATTGCAAACAAAACTCAAGTTTTTTTATTTCTGTGAAAAATGAAAATCAAAAAAGTTCTAATCGCAAACCGTGGCGAGATCGCCATCAGAATTGCCAGAGCCTGTTCAGAACTGGCTATTCATACTGTTTCTGTTTACACTTACGAGGATAGATACTCTCTCCATCGCTACAAAACCGATGAATCCTATCAAATTGGCGAAGACAACGAACCGTTAAAACCGTATCTAGATATTCAACAAATTATAGAAGTTGCTGTAAGATATGGTGCAGATGCCATTCATCCTGGGTATGGTTTTTTGTCTGAAAATGCTGGTTTCGCCAAAGCCTGCATCGACGCAAATATAATCTTTGTTGGCCCTCAACCAGCTGTAATGTCTGCCTTGGGTGATAAAATTGCAGCAAAATTAGTTGCAAAAAAAGCCTTAGTTCCGCAGATAGAAAGCAATGAAAATCCATTAAATACTGTGGAAATTGCAATAAAAGAAGCGGCACGAATCGGATTTCCATTGATGATGAAAGCAGCTTCGGGTGGTGGTGGTAGAGGAATGAGAATAGTAAGGAATGCTAATGAAATAGAAAAAGCATATCGCGAATCCAAAAGTGAAGCCGCAACAGCCTTTGGTGATGATACGGTTTTCATAGAAAAGTATGTAGAAGCTGCAAAGCATTTAGAAGTTCAGATTGTAGCTGATAATTATGGAAATATTGTTCATCTATTTGAACGAGATTGTTCTGTACAAAGAAGATTTCAAAAAGTAGTTGAAATAGCTCCTTCCATTGGGTTAAAACCAGAAACTAGACAGAAATTATATGATGCTGCAATCAAAATAACTTCGGCGGTGCAGTATAATAATGTAGGAACTGTAGAATTTTTGGTAGATGCAAAAGAGGATATTTATTTTATTGAAGTAAATCCTAGAATTCAAGTTGAGCATACAGTGACTGAAATGGTAACCGGTTACGACTTGATAAAAACACAATTATACATAGCTGCAGGCTATCGTTTGAGTGATCCAGAAATAAATTTAGGAAATCAGTCTGAAATAAAAACCCATGGCTATGCTATACAATGCAGAATCACAACAGAAGATCCCATCAATGATTTTAAACCTGATTATGGAACATTAATTACCTACAGAAATGCGGCAGGATTTGGAATTAGATTAGACGAAGGAAGTTCTTATCCAGGAATGAAAATCAGTCCATTTTTTGATTCTCTTTTAGTAAAAGTCAGTTCTATGGCATTTACACTAGAAGATGCAGCTAGGAAAATGTCTCGAGCTTTAAGTGAATTTAGAATTAGAGGAGTCAAAAATAATATTCAGTTTTTGGAGAATATTATGAAACACCCTACTTTTTCCAAAGGGAAAGCTACCGTAGATTTTATTAAAAATTATCCAGAATTATTTGAATTCAAAACTCGTTTCGATAGAGGAACAAAGACTTTAAAATTCATTGCAGAGGTTTCTATAAATGGAAATCCAGATATTAGACACAAGCAAAATAATTTCACATTCGCGAAAGCAAAAGTTCCATTTTATGATCATGCAATAGCACCAAAAGCTGGAACTAAACAAAAACTCGAAGAACTCGGACCAGAAAGATTTGCTAAATGGCTGAGAAATGAAAAGGCGATTTTCTACACAGATACTACTTTTAGAGATGCTCACCAATCACTTTTAGCTACTCGAGTAAGAACTTCTGATATGTTGAAAGTAGCTGCAAGTTTTGCAGCACATCATCCACAAACTTTCAGTTTGGAAATGTGGGGTGGAGCTACTTTTGATGCTAGTCTAAGGTTTTTGCACGAAGACCCGTGGCAGCGTTTAGCATTGATCAGAAAAGCAGTTCCCAATATTTTGCTTCAAATGCTGATAAGAGGTACAAATGGATTGGGTTATACTGCTTATCCGGAGAATGTAATCGAGAAATTCGTGTGTGTTTCTGCAGAAAAAGGTATAGATATTTTTAGGATTTTCGACTCACTCAATTGGATGCAAAGTATAGCTCCATGTATAGGTTTTGTTAGAAAACACACCAATTCCATAGCTCAAGGTACTTTGTGCTATACCGGAGATATTTTGGATGTAAGCAAAAAGAAATATACGTTGGAATATTATTTGCAAATGGCAAAAGATTTGGAAAATGCTGGTTCTCATATTTTAGGAATAAAAGATATGTCGGGTTTGCTAAAACCCTATGCAGCACAAATTTTAGTAGAAGCATTACGAGATACTGTTTCCATTCCATTGCATCTGCACACGCATGATACTTCTTCTTTGCAAACAAGTACTTATTTGAAAGCAATAGAAGCGGAAGTAGATGTAATTGATGTAGCAATAGGATCTATGTCTGGTTTAACATCGCAGCCAAATTTTAATGCTATAGTAGAAATGATGCGTTTTCAAGAACGAGAACAACCTTATGACATTGTTTCTTTAAACCAATTTTCAGATTATTGGGAAACCGTAAGAACGTGGTATTACCCTTTTGAATCTGGAATGAAGACAAGTTCTGCAGAAGTTTATCAGCATGAAATACCTGGTGGGCAATATTCCAATTTGCTTCCACAAGCTATTTCTTTGGGTTTAGGAGAAAAATGGGATCAAATAAAACGCTCTTATGCAGATGTGAATGATCTTTTTGGTGATATTGTCAAGGTTACGCCAAGTTCCAAAGTGGTGGGAGATATGACTTTATTTATGGTTTCTAATAATTATACCAAAGAAGATATTTTGCAAAAGGGAAAAACTATTTCGTTTCCAGAGTCGGTAAAAGGTTTTTTTATGGGAGAAATGGGTCAGCCGGTTGGTGGTTTTCCTGTTGAAATGCAAAAAATAATTTTGAAAGACGCAAAACCATTTACCGATCATCCGAACAAACATTTGAAACCAGTTGATTTAGAAAAAGGCTTTACAGATTTTAAAAAAACGTTTTTAGAAGACTATCAATTCACAGATTATTTAAGCTGGTTGCTGTTTCCAAAAGTTTTTGAAGAATATCACCTTCATCAACAATTGTATGGAGATGTGGCAAATTTGCCTACTAAAGTATTTTTTTATGGAATGGATTTGAACGAAGAAACCATCGTAGAAATTTCGAAAGGGAAAACGATTTTGGTAGAATTACTTTCTATTGGCGAGGCAGATGACAAAGGAATGATCACAGTGTTTTTTAAATTAAATGGTCAAACCAGAAACATTGAACTTACCGACAAATCGGTAAAAGTGACTCGATTAGAAAATGCAAAAGCTGATAAATCTAATGCAACTCATATTGGAGCTCCATTGCAGGGTTTATTATCTTCTATTTTTGTAAAAGAAGGTGATGTAGTTGAAATAAATCAACCTTTATTTATGATAGAAGCTATGAAAATGGAAACTACAACTACCGCAACTGCGAAAGGAAAAATATCTAAAATTAATCTTACAAAAGGTAGTTTAGTGAATACGGATGACTTGATTTTGGAGGTATCTTAATTTGTTTTACAGTTGGCTTAAGCCAACTGTAAAATTTAGTGCTTTAGTTTAATTTTAGTTTCAGTTGGCGGAAGCCAAACTTTAATTGATTTTAGCTTTAGTTTAAATTTTAGTTTCAGAGGATAAAGCCAAACTGTATTCGATTTTAGCTTTATTTTTAACAAAAATCTAAAAAAAGATTTAGTTATTCTCCAAAAACCTCTTCTAAAACGTCTAAAGAATTCAATGAACCAAAATCGGCGGTGTGCAATTGATAAAACAAAACCAATTTATGCAATAAATTTTTTCTCATTCTTTTGGATTGTAGAAATGGAATCGTAAGATTTATTTCTGTCAAAGGCTGATTTAAAAAATAATATAACATAGCCGATTCATCGCTATCCATAGAATATTTGAGCTCTCGAGTTGATGATACGAAACTTCCACTTTCGAGGTCTAAGTAGGGAGTACTAATTCCTTGTTTGCCTTCTGGATAAAACCCTAAATAGCGAGTAAGCTGAATGAGAAAATGTAAATGAAAATAATTAATTCCGCTTTCTGCCAAATCAAAAACTTGCAAAGAATTTGTCAAAAACCCAAAAATCTTTTCGTCTGCTTGTTGATTTCTCAATGTTTTGTATAAAATCTCGTTGAGAAATAAAGCAATTGAGCTTTTAGTGATTTGGTAAGGAATAGTAGAATAAGGAGGATCGTTTTTTATCTCAGATATTCGTTGAATTCCACCATTTTGTTTATGATAAACAACCAATTCTAATAAGGTTAATGGCTGAAATAGGGAAGAATGTTGTTTGGGTTTTTTACCTCTTACGCCATTTACAATGTAAGATTGCAGACCAAAAGACTCTGTAAATATCTGAGCGATAATACTGCTTTCGGCGTAATTAGTAGTTTTAAGAACTATACCTCGAGTTTTGCTCAGCAAGTTTTAATTGATAAATAAAATTTTGGAAACTACGGTTTCTAATCCATCACTATTGGATGCAAAGACTAAGTAAACACCGGTATTCACTTTTTGATTTTTAAAATCTTTACCATTCCAAATGGCTTGTCCACCTTCTGCTACTGTTTGGAAAACTAAATTTCCAGTTACATCTGTAATTTTAACGTTGGCATCTTTTACCAAACCTTGTATGGCAATAGTTCCTTGAAAATTTTCGCGAACAGGATTAGGATAAACCAAAACATTAGAGTTGGTGATTCCACCGTCTGTTGATGTGCTTTTGTAAGAAACTAAACCAGCATTTGTTCCAAAATATACGTCTCCATTTATACCATCTATTGCTATTTTCCTCACTTCATTTCCAGGTAATGGACTATTTAACGTAGTGAAATTATGAATTGCATTTTGACCGTCCTCAGAAAATAACCAAACTCCATTATTTGTTCCAATCCATTTTCTATTAGCTCCATCTACTGCAATAGAAATTATAGTTTCTGAACCTAAAAGAAATTGCACCAATCCATTTTGAACGATTTTTATCTGTTGGCCGCCCTGTGGTCTGTTGGTCAATATACTACCTGGATCATAATATACTACCAAACCTTTGTCTGTGCCAATCCAAACTGCACCTTCCAAATCTGAAACCATACACCGAACTTTATTAGAAGATTCAATAAGTCCAGTGCTCACATCTAACAATCGTGCTACAGGTTTGCCATTTCCATCTTTTATTTTTTCATTGAAAACTCCTACACCATCATTCTTAACACCAAAAAACCATTTCTGATCAAAGGCATCTACCATTATTTCAATCAAATCTGTTCTTCCAAAATCTGTGATACCGGGAAAGGTATAGGAATTACTTGTTCCATCTGGCTTAAAGCGAACTATAGGAGTAGGCGAAAGATAATTACAAGCCCAAAGATTTCTATCTAAATCCAAAGCCAATCCAGAAACTCTACAACTTGTTTCGTCGGCTAGTGCTCCCATCAAAGCACTGTTTGAAATATTGTAAACCTTGGCTAGTTTATTATCTTGATATTTTATTAAACCTGAACCAAAACTTCCCACGTAAAATATTTCAGGATTTATGGGATCTATTTCCACTGTTTCAAAATCAAAAAATTGTAAATCAGGATTAGTGGTTTTATTCAAGATAGACCATTTTCCATCCTCCAAAATAGAAAACCCATCTTGATTAAATAAAGGAGCAAAGTTTAATCCTCTTCCACCTGGCGCCATTAGTACCTTTCTGTTTTTACTAATAATATCACCGATGGTATTGAAAGGTGGACCATTTACCGGAAAGTTTTCAAACCCAGGATTGTTAAACCGGATCAAACCTTTAGAACCATCACCTATCCAAACTTTTCGATTAGCCAGAACTAAAGAAGTTTTAATGTTTTCGTACGATCCATCGTTAGTTTGAAGAGTTATTAGACTGTTTTCATTTTCGTCGTACACAAAAACTCCATAATTGGTAACGGCAGAAAGGGTTGAATTATCTACTCGAAGTAAAAAAGCTCCAAGGGCAAAAAATGGAGTTTTAGCCCAAGTATTATTTTCAAATCTAAAAACATCATCACCAAATAAACCATATACTTTACCTGCAAAAGTTACAACGCTTTTTATTTTTGCTAATGGGATATTTTGGGCAGAAGAATGTTTTATCCACTGATTGGGATTGGTCAAAAATGGATTATCTAATGTTGATTCATACACTCCATCTTCTGCCGCAGCAAAAATGGAATTTCCATTGGTCGTAACTTGAAAAATCTCTAATGCAGCACCTGTAATTCCCAAATTGTATGTATCTTTTATTTCTTCTCTTTTTAAATCTAAAACTATGATGGCAAAACCTGCAGATAGATAAGCCAGATTTCCTGTACAAAAAATTTTATTAATATATTTTTTTCCTAAAATTTGTTTGTTTAAAATATCGGGTACATTGCTTACTTTATCGTCTTTTATTAAATCAATATTCGTGTTTTCGTATACGATTACAGTAGTTTTTGTCTCTTTGCTGTAAGCAATTTTAGAAATTATATTATCCGAAAGTCCATCTATTTTACTTACAATGTTGGCACTATTATCTTCTTTGTCTATATAAAATAAACCTCCAGAAGAAGCAGCATAAATTCTTTCGGGTGTTTCAGCGAGATCTACAATATTTGTGTAAGAAAAATGGCTTTTCCATGCTCCAATTTCTTGTCCATTTGAATGAATTCCTTTTAAAATAAAAAATAAAAAAAGTAATGTAAATCTATAAACCATATAAAATCGCGTGTTAGAGAAACTGCAAATCACTTTTTTTAGTATCCTGTAAATTTTAAACCACCGATATTCTATAAAAAGTAGAATACAATGATACCAAAAAATCATTTTGGGCTTATTTAAAAAAACGTAGTTTTACGGCTTTGATCGACATTTCTTTCTACCATAAGAACATAGAAAAATAAAAAATTACGTAGAATATGTGGGTAGCCATCTCAAAATTCATTTTAAAAAATAGGTTTGCACTGCTCATCGTTATGGGTTTAGTCACCAGCTTTATGGTTTACAAAGCTATGGATACTGAACTTTCTTATGCTGGAAGTAAAGTTCTTCCTGTGAATGATCCTGCTTTTATTACCTATTTGGAGTTTAAAGAAAAATTTGGTGAAGATGGAAGTGTGATGGTGATTGGAGTAAAAGATCCGAAAAATTTTGAGCCAGCATTTTTTAATGATTGGAAACAATTAGGCGAAACCATTAAAAAATTCAAAGGAATTACGGAAGTAATTTCGGTAAGTAGATTATTTGAATTGCAAAAAGATACTGTAAACAGCAAATTCATTTTGCGAGATGTAGTTCAAAATCCTTCTCAAAACCAAGTAGAAATGGATTCTTTAAAACAAAAGATCTTTTCGTTGGAATTGTATAATAGTTTAATTTTCAACAAAGAAACAGGTGCCACTCTGATGGCAATTACCTTCGATGGAAAAAATCTGAATTCTAAAAACAGAATTGCAGAAGTTAATGAAATATATGCTCTCGCTGAAAAATTAAGTGAAAAACACAAAGTCGATCTACATTATTCTGGCTTACCATACATTAGAACAGTAATTTCCAAAAAAGTATCTGATGAGTTTCAATTGTTTTTATTACTAGCAATTGGAATTTCTGGAGTCATTTTAATCCTGTTCTTTAAATCATTTTATGCTTTTTTAATTCCATTGATCATTGTCATCATCGGAGTTATTTGGTCTTTGGGCACTATCGTTTTGTTTGGCTACCAAATTACTTTGCTTACTGGACTTATTCCGCCATTGATCGTAGTAATCGGTATTCCCAATAGTATTTTATTGATTAATAAATATCATAACGAATTTAAATTGCACGGCGATAAAATGCTTGCGCTTCAAACGGTAATACAGCGTATTGGTATCACAACATTATTAGCAAATGTAACCACAGCCATTGGATTTGGTGTTTTTTACTTTACCAATAGCCAAGTTCTCACAGAATTTGGAATCGTAACTTCTATCAATATCATGGCAACTTATATAACTTCCTTGGTTTTGATTCCAATTATTTTCTCCTATCTGCCAGCACCATCCGAAAAACAAACCAAACATTTAGAAAATAAAAGTATTGGTCTTTTTATTCAGCAATTAAATTGGTTGATCAACTCGTACCGAACCAAAATTTATTGGCTTACCTTTTTTATTGTTTTGGTTTCTTGCTATGGAATTTATAAAATTCAAGTGAATGGTTTTGTGGTGGACGATTTGCCGAAAAAAGATCCCATCTACCTCGATCTACTTTTTTTTCAAACTAATTTCAAAGGCGCTTTACCATTTGATATTAGCATAGATTCTAAACAGAAAAATGGAGTTGTCAATCTTCCGACGATTAAAAAAATGGAAAGATTGCAAAGTATGATAGCTTCTTATCCAGAATTCTCAAAACCATTATCTATCAATGAAGTCATAAAAGCAAGTACGCAAGCATATTATAATGGAAATCCTGAAAGCTATGACCTGCCTTCTACTTTCGATCAAAGCTTTGTTTTTTCTTATGCTTCCAATTCTATGGGTTCAAGCAATCTGCTTAGAACTTACATCGATAGTAATAAACAGGTAGCTCGTGTAAGTTTTCAAATGGTGGATGTAGGTTCTAAAAGAATGAACCAGTTAGTTAAGGAATTAGAACCTAGGATTGATTCCATTTTTAATCCAGAAAAGTTTGAAGTGAATTTGACAGGCTCAAGTATTATTTTCTTAAAAGGAAGTAATTATTTAGTCAAAAATTTAAGAGAAAGCTTGCTCTTGGCTATTTTTCTTATTTCAGCTTTAATGTTTGTGCTATTTAGAACCTTCAAAATGGTAGTAATTTCTTTATTACCAAACCTTATCCCTCTTATTATTACTGCCGGCATTATGGGTTATTTCGGGATTAGCCTTAAACCTTCTACCATTTTAATTTTCAGTATTGCCTTTGGAATTGCATCCGATCAAACCATTTATTTTCTTACCAAATACAAACAAGAACTATTAGAAGAAAATCTTTCTATTCCAGATACTGTATCTCTTACTTTGAAAGAAACGGGCGTAAGCATGATTTATACCGCAGTAATTCTGTTTTTCGGCTTCGGGATTTTTGCGGCTTCTAGTTTTGGAGGTACAGTTTCCCTAGGTATTCTGGTTTCTATTACATTATTAATGGCTTTAGTTTCTAATTTAATTTTGTTGCCTTCTTTATTATTGACTTTGGATAAAAGAAATAAAGAGAAAATTCAAAAACCAAATTCTAAGTAAAGAATCTAATTCTTTGATTAGTTTCTCGTCCTATAATTCCTGATTTTGATTCATCATAAAACCTTGCTTTTAAATAAGCTAAACCTAGCTATCATTTTATAGTTTAAAATGATAATTTTGCATTTTATTAAATTTTAGTAAGCAATTAGGTTTTGAAATATAAAGAATACAAGCAATTAAATCTTTCTAATATAGGTCAGCAAACACTGGATAGATGGAAGAATGATGATATTTTTCAGAAAAGTATAAATAATAGGCCAGCATCTAATCCATTTAATTTTTACGAAGGACCACCTTCTGCCAATGGATTGCCAGGCATTCATCACGTAATGGCGCGAGCTATTAAAGATATTTTTTGCCGATATAAAACATTAAAAGGTTACCGAGTAAATAGAAAAGGTGGTTGGGATACTCATGGTTTGCCCATAGAATTGGCAGTTGAAAAAGCATTAGGCATTACTAAAGAAGATATTGGAACTAAGATTTCTGTAGACGATTACAACAAGCAATGCAAAACAGAGGTAATGAAATATACCGATGTTTGGAATGATCTTACCGAGAAAATGGGCTATTGGGTAGATTTAGAAAACCCTTATATCACCTACAAAAATGAATATATAGAGAGTCTTTGGAGCATTCTTAAAAATTTTTATGACAAAGGATTGTTGTACAAAGGTTATACAATCCAACCATATTCTCCAGCTGCTGGAACTGGACTTAGTTCACACGAATTAAACCAGCCAGGCACCTACAAAATGGTAAAGGATACCACCGTTGTCGCACAATTTAGATTAATAAAAAACAAAGAATCTGACTTTATTTTTAAAAAAACAGCTAACAATTGCTATTTCACCGCTTGGACTACCACACCATGGACTTTACCTTCCAATACTGCTTTGGCAGTTGGTAAAAAAATAACCTATGCCATTGTAGAAACCTACAATCAATATACTTTTTTGCCCATTACGATAATTTTAGCTTTGGATAGATTTTCAATTTATTTTTCCGATAAGAATAAAGAGCTAAAATTAGAAGATTATAACTCAGGCGATAAAAATATTCCATACAAAATCATTGCTGAACTAAGTGGGAATGATTTGGAAGGGTTGGAATATGAACAATTAATGCCATTTGAAAATAATGGAAAAGAGAACATTGATGGAGAGGCATTCAAAGTTCTAACAGCAGATTTTGTAACCACCGATGATGGAACTGGGATCGTGCATCTTGCTCCAAGCTTTGGTTCAGACGATTTTAGAGTTGCTAAACAAAATGGAATAGGTTCTTTAACTCTGATTGATAAACAAGGAAGATTTATTGCAGGAAGTAATGAATTTGCTGGTTTATATGTTAAAAATTATACCGATTCGGATGAAACTGATCCAGCTTATCGTTCTACAGATGTATTGATTTCCATTAAATTAAAAGAAGAAAATAAGGCTTTCAAAGTAGAGAAATACGAACATAGCTACCCACATTGCTGGCGAACAGACAAACCCGTTTTATATTATCCATTGGATTCTTGGTTTATAAAAACTACTGCGGTGAAAGATCGGATGGTAGAATTAAACGCAACCATCAATTGGAAACCAGAATCTACTGGCACAGGCAGATTTGGAAACTGGTTGGAGAATCTAGTCGATTGGAATCTCTCTCGATCCAGATATTGGGGTACACCTTTACCTATTTGGCGAACATTAGATGGATCAGAAGAAGTTTGCATTGGTTCTATTTTGCAACTTATTCAGATCATAGAAAAAGGAATTGAAGAAGGTTTTTACGATGCTACAGAACTAATAAATGCCGAACGAATTTTACTTTCTTTAAGAGCAGGAAATCTAGATCTACACCGCCCTTATGTAGATGAAATTGTTTTGATTTCCGCCTCTGGCAAAAAAATGTTTAGAGAACTAGATCTGATCGATGTTTGGTTTGATTCTGGTGCCATGCCTTATGCTCAATGGCATTATCCGTTTGAAAATCAAGACGCTTTTGCTGCAAATTTTCCAGCAGATTTCATTGCCGAAGGTGTAGATCAAACTCGTGGATGGTTTTTTACTTTACATGCCATTTCTACTATGTTGCTAGATAGCGTTGCGTATAAAAATGTAATTTCAAACGGATTAGTTTTAGATAAAAACGGCAATAAAATGTCGAAAAGATTAGGCAATGCAACCGACCCATTTACTACCATTGCAAAATATGGTGCTGATGCTACTCGCTGGTATATGATTGCAAATGCTTCTCCGTGGGATAATCTAAAATTTAACGAAGATGGAATTGTAGAGGCTCAGAGAAAATTCTTTGGAACTCTTCATAATGTATATTCCTTTTTTGCGCTTTATGCGAACATAGATCAGTTCACTTTTGATACACCTGCCATTGTTTTAGCCGAAAGGCCAGAAATAGATCGTTGGATTTTATCAATGCTGAACTCGTTAGTAAAAGAAGTGGATGATGCTTTTGCAGATTATGAGCCAACAAAAGCTGCTCGGGCTATTCAATATTTTGCCGATGAGCATTTAAGCAATTGGTATGTAAGATTGTGTAGAAGACGTTTTTGGAAAGGTGAATTTACCGCAGACAAAATAGCTGCCTATCAAACTTTGTACGAATGTTTAGAAACTATTTCTCGTTTAATGTCGCCGATTGCTCCTTTCTACAGCGATCAATTATTTTTGGATCTAGATTCTATCACAAAATTAAACGGTTCAGAATCGGTGCATTTGACAGATTTCCCAATGTATTATTCTACCGCTACAGACCAAGTTTTAGAAAACAGAATGCTTTTGGCTCAGCAAATTTCGTCCATGGTATTATCACTCCGTAAGAAAAGTGAATTGCGTGTTCGGCAGCCATTGCAAAAAATATTAATTCCAATAATAGACGAACGCTTCAAAGCCAATGTAGAAAGCGTTCGCGACTTAATCTTGTCTGAAACTAATATTAAAGAAATTGAGTTTATAAATGGAAACGAAAGCATTATCAAAAAACAGATAAAAGCCAATTTCAAAACACTAGGGCCTAAAGTAGGAAACCGAATGAAAGAAATTGCAACTATGGTAAATGAATTAAACCAAAAAGATATAGTTTATTTAGAACAAAACGGAGCATTAAATCTTACTCTTCCAAGTGGCGATTATCAATTGGAGTTGGAAGATGTGGAAGTAAGGCCAGAAGATATAGAAGGTTGGCTAGTAGCAAGTGTTGGCGGTTTGACAGTTGCATTGGATATTAGCATTTCCAAAGAACTAAAAGAAGAGGGTATTGCTAGGGAATTAATTAATAGAATTCAAAACCTTAGAAAAGACAAAGGGTTTGAAGTAACAGACAAAATACGGGTTTTAGTTGAAAATCATCCTTATATTATAGAGGCAGTAGACAATAATTTAGGATATATTTGCGCCGAAATATTAGCTGTATCGCTTTCGCTAAAAGAAATGGAAATTGGTGCTGGGGACGAGATCATCATAGATGAACAAAAAATTATAGTACACATTAGTAAATAAGATTTAATGGAAAACACAGAGAAAACGCGCTATTCAGATAATGAACTTTTGGAGTTCAAAACCTTAATTCAAGAAAAATTAGTGATAGCCAAGAACGAGCTAGGCATATTTACCGCCACACTTAGCAATCCGAACGGAAACGGAACGGATGATACAGCAGGCACTTTCAAAGTATTGGAAGATGGCTCCGCTACATTAGAAAAAGAACACATCAACCAAATGGCAGCTCGCCAAAAGAAGTTTATAGAAAATTTGGAAAATGCTTTGGTTCGTATTCAAAATAAGTCGTACGGAATATGCAGAGTAACGGGAAAATTAATTCAAAAAGAACGATTGATGGCAGTGCCTCACGCAACTTTGAGCATGGAAGCTAAACTAAAACAATCCTAATCCATATCGGATTTGATTGGTTTCCTTATTTAAATTTTTTATTAAATACCCCCATTGAAATTATACTTACGTTCTCTCGCCATCATTTTTTCTGTCGTCATTTTAGATCAGGTTTTAAAAGTTTGGATTAAAACTAATATGTATCTCGGAGAAGAAATTCAGATGGCAGGCAATTGGTTTATTATTCATTTCACCGAAAATAATGGAATGGCATTCGGAATGGAGTTTGGCGGCGAAACTGGTAAACTTTTTCTTACCCTATTCAGAATTTTTGCCGTTTCGGGTATTGCTTATGGCTTGCATTATTTAATCAAACATAAATATCATGAAGGTTTTGTGTATTGCACAGCCATGATTTTCGCTGGTGCTTTGGGCAATATCATCGATAGTACCTTCTATGGTTTAGTTTTCGGTTACGAAAGATTGTTCTTCGGCAGAGTAGTAGATATGTTCTATTTTCCGATTATCCAAGGCACCTATCCTACTTGGTTTCCTATCTGGAAAGGAGAAGAATTTCTTTTTTTTCGTCCGGTTTTTAATATTGCAGATGCCTCTATTAGTGTAGGTGTGGTGATTATTTTATTGTTTCAAAAACGATTTTTCGAAGAACCCAACAGCGTTTTATTGGTTAATAAAAAAGAAGTTTAATCTTTTTTTTTCTCCAATGGCTGAACAAGAACAAGCATCCAAATCCACGCAAAATGTAATTTTATATGATGCCCATTGCCATTTTTGTGCAAAAATTGTCCGCATCATTCTGCAACACGACAAAGATAAACGATTCCAATTTGGAGCCATACAATCTCCTGTTTCTCGTGCTTTATTGAGAACCCATAATATTAATTTCGCCTCTTTGAATACAGTTTTCTTAGTGACAGAAAAAGCAGTTTATACCAAATCTGAAGCAGTTTTCAATATTGTGAAACAACTCGATGGACCCATCAAGCATTTAAGTTTATTCGCTCATCTTCCTCTTTCTTTTACCAATGCTGGTTATAGTTTAATTGCAAAATTCCGCTATCGCATTTTTGGTAAATCAGAAGGAATTTTACCTTTTCCAGAGAAAGAAAAAGATAGATTGATTGGATGAGGGCAGTTTTTTTAAGTAGATGCAAATGAAAACAATTAATTTACTTTAAGAAAGAAATTTTATTTTTACCCATTACCCTTAAAAAAATGAATAAAAACGGAGCAATCATAATTGTAGAAGACGACTTGGACGATCAAGA
>JBBQYA010000031.1:0-28130 GCA_038209155.1 Sphingobacteriales bacterium
CTTTTTTATTTCCGTTAAAATAAATTTGCCTAGCAGGACTTCTTATAAATGGGCTACAAACTCGCCTGCCGTTTCGTTGGCCAAAGTGAGAAGGTTGGAAAATCACTGTGTCTATGTTGCCCATTGCGCCAACCTAACATATTTTGAAATCCTGCTAAACTAAATTTATTATGATTTTTTTCTGAACGATATTTAGAAATTAAAATAATTAATAACAGATTATCTTAAAACTGTACCAGAAAGTTGTTTAAGTTAAAGGTCACATTTCTTAAATAACCTTAGAAAAACGTTACGTTTTTCGGAGAACATTGAGCAATCTATTTCTCAATTCGGGTATTTCAAAAATTCTTTTTAAAATTCAATGAAAATCCAATAACAAAAGCAAATTAATTGATTTTTTTAACCTATCATGTTTTAAGAAGGTCAAGGAAATAAAACAACAATCAAAGTTTTTCAATACCTAAAAAATATCGAAATGTAGCGTTTTAATAATGTTGGGAATAAGGTATCGGAGATTTTTGTTGGTTGTAAAATCTAGAAAGCTAAATTTTAAATGAACGAGAAATGTATTGTTCTAAAATAGATTTACGAACGAGATATTTAAACTTATTTTAAATCAGTCAATTAAAATTGATAGTATTAAAAAAATATATGTTTTTATGATTTTTAGATTTTGTAGATTTAAATTAGACATTATTTTTTATTTTATCTATTTTTTATTCGTAACACAAACAAAATAATTTTATTGTGTACAGCAAGCTGTTATTTTTTCAAGTGTACACAGATTTTGTTTACAGTAGGTTTTATTTTATTTAGTACAAAAAAAAATATTTTGGTAATTCAAAATTTCATTTCACTTTGGAGTTTAATTTAAATTTAAGCCATTTCTCTATTTCCTTAAAATAGCGATTGATTTCTAATGAATCAGTAAGATTTTGTAAAGTCTATTTTTTATTTTTACATATTATTTTTGTTAAACACTTTTAAAAACACGTTAAACATTAAAAACAATCAGATTGAAGAAAATGATAGTTATTATTGACAATCATTTTATTTGATTCCTATTCTAAAAAACCAAAAAATTTGAATTGTTAATGAAATTTAAAAAGATTAAAAAGCACATCTAAACCAATAATCGTTTAATAAATTTATCCTTAAAATTTTTATAAGTACTTGCTATTATTCTTGTCATATCATCTCTTTCTGGGCTTATGTTTTTTGCTTCAACTCCGTGATCTATGGAAAAAGGTGATATTTAGTTTACTCTTTTCTTTGGTAATGATGGTTTTAAACCATTTTAAATAGTTTAAGTAAAAATTTGATTTTTAATTAAATTAAAATATAATTTCTATATTCCAAAAAAAGCACTACCATTTCTTTCTTTTTTAAGATATAGAATAGAAATTTTGTATTCGCAATAAAACCAATTTTCATTTTCTCTAATTGAATTTTTATTTTCATAACCATAAAGGTATCTTCATAGTTTACAGAAATGATTAATTAAGATTCCAGTTTTGGTAGACTTTTTCAATTTCTCACTAAGTATTATTGACTTTTCCTTTAAATTTTATTTATCAAATTAAACTGTCATAGCTATTAATTTTTTAAAAAAAATTAAATTACCAACCCGGTCTAATTATAGGTTTAATAAAATACCAACTCACCAAGCATTATCCCCTAAGAGCGGAACAAACTTAAACTCATCAAGTACAATTTTTTCAAAAGCGCTTTCGGAGGTTCGCATGATAGAGATCATGGTTTGTTGTTTTTCGTCACCAACAGGTATTACCATAATTCCCCCAATTTTTAACTGCTTTAGTAGTACATCTGGTATGGAAGGTGCACCAGCTGTGACGATAATTTTGTCGTAAGGTTGTTTGGCGGCATAGCCTTTGGAACCGTCGCCCAAAATTAATTGTGCTTTGTAGCCTAAATCTTTCAACATGATTTTTGCTTTTTCATGTAAAGATCCTATGCGTTCTATAGAAATTATTTTAGCTCCCATACATGCTAGAATACTGGTTTGGTAGCCGGAGCCTGTTCCGATTTCAAGGATCAGATCTCCTTTTTTCACATTCAACACTTCGGTTTGGTAAGCCACGGTGTAGGGTTGGGAGATCGTTTGCCCTGCACCGATTCTAAATGCTTTGTCGCTATAAGCGAATTCTAAAAAAATATCGTCAAGGAAATAATGGCGGGGAATAGTGCCGATTGCATGCAAGACGTTTTCGTCGGATATTCCTTTTTCTTTGAGTAAAGCAACTAGATTTTTTCTTAGTCCTTTGTGTTTGTATGTTTCTGTAAGTTTTTCTGCCATTCCCATTCTATAGATGATAAGCCCAAATAACGGTTTTTTCAGAAAGCTTCCAGAAATCATTTAAATTATTTTAAAAATACTTAAACCGTAAAAATACCGTTACGACTTATTATATTTTTCAAATTGATTTAATCAAATTAAACATTTATTCTTGCAGAAATTTTAAAAATAAAGAAGAGGTATGGTAATTAGAAATGGGTTTTATGTGTGGATCGGGCTAGTTTTATTTTGTTTTTCGTGCAATATTATTAATCCAGAAGAGAATACACCTTCTTATCTTACTATCAATAAAATAGAATTTATTGATTCTGTGACCAATTTGCCAGCCGCTGCAAAAGTTCAACAATTTGCAGATGCATGGGTTTTTATCAATGATAATTTTGTCGGTGTATATCCTTTACCCGCCTCTTTTCCAATTTTCTTTGAAGGCGAACACAAGGTTTCTGTGAGTGCGGGGATCTTAAAAAATGGAATTTCGTCTACCAGAATTGCTTATCCATATTTTACTCAATATTCTGCTCAAGCAAAATTTATTAAGGAAACTGAAACCGCTGTTTTTCCAAGAACAACTTATGATGCAATTGCCAAATTTAAATTTGTGGAGGATTTTGAAAATACATCCAGCAATTTTGACACGGTTACTTTAAATAGTGATGTAAAGATTGATCGGACAAATGATCCTAGTTTAGTTTTTCAAGGTTCCTTTTCGGGAGTGGTGGTTTTGGAAGACACGCTTGATCGTTTTTTGATGCAAACTACTGCTCAGTACTCGTTTGCGAGAAAAAGTGTTCCAACTTATCTGGAAATGAATTATAAAACGGATGTTGAGTTGCAAATAGGATTGTTTGCGAGTAATGGTGGTCCTGTGAATGTAGTTCCGAAAATAAATTTGAAACCAAGTAATGGTGAATGGAAAAAAATTTACATTGATTTCGATCCGGAAATTAATGTATTCGAAACTACCACAAGATTCAGAATTTTTGTAAAAGCGAACAAACCAAGCGATGTTTCCAAAGCATTGATTTATTTTGATAATATAAAACTTGTTTTTTGATGAATAAAAAAGTACAAGTCATCAAGTATATTTTTGCCGATTTTCTGTCTGCTTTTCTAGCTTGGAGTATGTTTTTTGTTTTTCGTAAAATATATATCGAGTCGGTGAAATTTGGAATGGAAGTTCCAGTAGAATTAGGTGATCGAAATTTTACAATGGGGCTTTTAATTATCCCAATTTATTGGCTGATACTCTACACTATCACTGGTTCTTATTTTGGAATTTACAGGAAATCTAGATTGAAGGAAATTGCACAAACCTTCACTCAAACGTTTTTAGGAGTTTTAGTCTTGTTTTTCGTGGTTTTGCTGGATGATGTGGTGATCGATTATTCAACTTATTATTACAGTTTTTTGGTTTTAATGGGTTTGCATTTTTTTCTTACAGTATTTTTTAGATTTTATTTAACTAGCAGAACTAAATCTAAAATTCAAAATAGAATTATTGGTTTCAACACTATATTAGTTGGTAGTAATCAGAAGGCTTACGATTTATTTAACGAATTGGAAAGTGAAAGAAAATCAACAGGGTACAAATTTATAGGATATGTAAAAGTAGGTAGCAAAAATGAAAATATTATGAATGGAGCCATACCCAATTTAGGGAACGTAAATGAACTAGATAGCATAGTACAAAATAATGCAATAGAAGAAGTCATAGTAGCAATAGAAACTTCGGAGCATGAGAATTTAAATCGGATTATTAATAAACTAGAATCGTCCAAAGTAGAGATCAACATTATTCCAGATATGTACGATATCATAACGGGGAGTGTGAAAATGAATCACTTATTTGGAACTCCATTAATTCAGGTAAAAACAGAATTAATGCCGGTTTGGCAACAATTTTTCAAATCTGGTATCGATTTTTTCGCATCAGTTATTGCCATTGTTTTGCTTCTTCCAGTTTATATTTTTCTTTCTATTGGCGTAAAATTTTCATCTCCAGGGCCTGTATTTTTTAGTCAGAAAAGAATAGGATTGAAAGGGAAAGAGTTTTCTATTTTTAAGTTTAGATCCATGTATGTAAATGCAGAGATAAATGGACCTCAACTTTCTTTTGACAATGATAAAAGAATAACTCATTTCGGAAAATTTATGAGAAAAACTCGTTTAGATGAATTGCCTCAGTTTTTCAATGTATTGATAGGTGATATGTCTTTGGTAGGACCAAGACCTGAGCGTCAACATTTTATAGATCAAATAATAAAAAAAGCTCCTCATTATTACCATCTTCAAAAAGTTAGACCCGGGATTACTTCGTGGGGAATGGTGAAATATGGTTATGCAGAAAATGTAGAACAAATGATAGAGCGATTAAAATTTGATATTATTTACATAGAAAATATGTCATTAGCATTGGATTTAAAGATCTTGTTTTATACCATTTTGACAGTAGTACAGGGCAGAGGAAAATAATTATTGAGGGTCTACATCCAAGCGAATAATTACACTTGTGTTTTCTTTTCTTTCAGAAAATTTTCGAATTATTTCTAAGAGTATTTCTTTTACGGTGGTAATAGAAACCCCTTCTTTTTCTATTTTAATTACCATAGTTTTAATATAATAATTTCTGATTCTAGCAATTAGCGGAGTTTCTGGACCTAAAATTCTTGAACCAAATTGTCTTTTTAATTCGTCTCCTAAAATTTTAGAAGCCTCCTCTATTTTTATAGCATTTTTATGTTTTAAATCTATTTGAATTAAGCGGTAAAATGGAGGATAACGAAATTTTTTCCTTTCAATTAATTCACTTTCATACAACGATTGATAATTATAAGAAGCTACCATTTGGATGATTTTGTGCAAAGGCTGATGAGTTTGAATGATTACTAAACCTTGTTTATTTCTTCTACCAGCTCTTCCACTTACTTGGCTCATAAGTTGGTAGCTGCGCTCAAATGCACGAAAATCTGGGTAATTCAACATCGTATCTGCATTAATAATACCAATTAAACTAACATTTTCAAAATCTAAACCTTTGGAAACCATTTGAGTACCCACTAACATATCTATCTCGCCAGATTCAAAATCGTCTAATAGTTTTCTAAAACTATTTTTAGCGCGAGTGGTGTCTAAATCTAATCGAGCAATTTTTTTATCAGGAAATAATTCTTGCAATTCTTCTTCTATTTTTTCGGTTCCAAAAGTTTTTTCTGACAATTTATTGCTTCCGCAAGCAGGGCAGGAGGATAGGATTTCTTGTTTAAATCCGCAATAATGGCAATGCATTTTTCCTGTGTATTTGTGATAGGTAAGTGATACATCACAATTGATGCATTTGGAAGTATAAGCACAAATATCGCAACTAATTACTGCGGTATATCCTCTTCGATTTTGAAATAGGATAACCTGTTCTTTATTTGCCAATGCAGTATGAATGGAATTTAATAAAGTTTTAGAAAAAGAATAAGTAATTGATTTTTCTTCTTTTGCTAATCGTAAATCTGCAATTTGAATATCAGGTAATTTTACTCCACCATATCTTTTTTCTAAATTAACTAAACCATATTTTCCAATTTGTGCATTATAAAAACTTTCTACAGAAGGAGTGGCAGATCCTAAAATTACATTTGCAGAATATAAGGATGATAAATAAATAGCTGCATCTCTAGCTTGATATCTTGGAGATGGATCATATTGTTTATAGGAATTTTCATGCTCTTCGTCTATTACAATTAATCCTAGATTTTTAAAAGGTAAAAAAATAGCCGATCTCGCTCCGATGACTACATCATACTCTCCAAACATTACTTTATTATATACTTCTACACGCTCATTATCGCTATATTTTGAATGATATACACCGATTTTGTTTCCGAAAAAATTTACTAGCCTACTGATTAATTGAGTGGTTAGTGCAATCTCTGGTAAAAGAAAAAGAGCCTGTTTCCCTTCCGAAATAACCTTTCGAATACACTCAATATAAATTTGAGTTTTACCAGAAGAAGTTACGCCATATAAATAAACTACTTTCTTTTCTTCAAAATAATTTTGAATTAAATAATAAGCATTTTGTTGCTCTTCGCTAAATGTTACCTCTTTTAAATCATTATCATTTAACTCTAAATTTAATCGATCTGTTTTTTGTAAATTAATGGTTAAAACTCCTTTTTTGATTAATGCTGCAATTCCGCTATCTCCTTTTAATTCAGTAACTAATTCTTTCTTTTTAACTATTTTTTGCGTTCTACTTAAATGAATAAAACGCATTAATACCTCTAATTGCTTTGGAGCGCGATCCAATTCTGTAAAAAGTGCTTTTAATTCATTTTCATTTTTATACTTTTCTGTAAATTCTAAATAGCGCTCGTATTTTGGTTTAAATCGTTGCGAAACGCTGATATCTATATGTATAAGATCTTTTTCTAATAATAATTTTAATAATTTATGAACAGTTTTGAAGCCACTTATTGCTGAAATTTCTGCAATTGTTAATTCGCTCTTTATTTCTAAAGCTTCAATTACTAAAAACTCTGGTTCGTTGAGCTCTTCATAATCTATAGTAATTTCTTTATTTAAAAAAACTTTGGTTTGACTCTCCAATTTTAAACCTGCTGGTAAAGCCGCATTCATAACCTCTCCAAGCGTACATAAATAATAAGTAGAAATCCATTCCCAAAACTTTAATTGATTACTAGAAACTATAGGATTCTCATCCAATATATCTAGAATATATTTTGCTTCATAATTTTTTGGCGGTTGATTATGAATGTTTTTAATTATGGCAGCATAAATTTTACTCTTGCCGAATTGAACGCTTACTCTTTTACCAATACTAATTTCATCATTTAAAATGAGAGGTATTCGGTAGGTATAAAGTCGAGGAACAGAAAGTGGTAATAATAGATCGACAAAAAAAGTATTTTCAGACATAAATATATTTCTGACCTAATTATTTCTTTTAAGACTAAAAATGATTAAGCAAATCCAAGCAGAAATAAAGCATAAACCACCGAAAGGAGTAATAGCACCTATTGCATTTGGAATTCCTAAAACTTCGCGAACAGATAACAAATAAAGGGAACCTGAGAATAAAAAAATACCAATTATAAATAAGTAATAAGCCCAATTTAATAGCTTTTGACTATTGCCTGCGGATAAAAGACTTATAAATAATATGGCAAAGGAATGGAAAAATTGATAAAGGTTGGCTGTTTTGTATATTTCTAAAGATTCTGAGTTGATAATTTTTTTAAGACCATGCGAACCGAAAGCTCCAGCTATTACAGCAATACAAGCCAATATGGCACCTGATCTGAGCATTTTTTCATTATAATTCATCGTGTAAAATTAATCAGTAAAATGGGCTTAAAACAATTATCTGAATAATTTTCAGAAAAAACTACTTTTGAAAAATTTCTTTAAATGAAGAGTGTAATTGCTTGGCTTAGTTTTTTGATTGTTGCGATTTTAATAATGGCTTATTTTTTTATAAAAAATAATTCCAATTTATCAGATTCTGCTGATCCTATACCAATTATCAATACAAAAAGTGAAATTAGCTATCGTTTTTTAAATTTAAATTCCTTTAGTGATTGGATGTTTTCAGATATCAACTCTGAATCAATAGAAAAAACTAATTTTTCTGAACTAGAGAGTTTGAATAAATTGTTCGCTACTCTTCAACAAATGAATACTTCAGAAAAATCTGTTTTAACATTTGGGCAACATAGTCATAAAAAATCATTGGTTTTCACCATTCAAGATCCAAACAATTGGAATGAAGTAAAAATGAATCAACTCATTAAAAAATTAAATGAAGAAGATATTTTAAGTTATTCATTGATTTTAAAGAATAAAAATTTTTATCAAATAAAATTTAATAATTTAAAAACTACACTATTTGTAGGTATTGCTAAAGGAATTTTAATTGGTTCAAATAAAGAGAATTCCTTAGTAGAGTTAGATAAATTATTTCAAGAATATAAAGTGGATGAGCTCAATCCTTTACTGATAAGTAACAAAAATTTTAACGATAATCAGAACTCAAGAGTTTTTTTTGATCTAAAAAATATAGGTAGTTTAATTTCAGAAACAAATAATCAAAATCTTTTTAATAAAAATTGGCTTATAGGTTTAAATTCACTTGCTATAGATATTAAAAGTAAAAATCTAAATTATGTTGGATCTTTATCAGCTATTGAAAAACCTGTTTTTTATAATTTTTTAATAAAGCAGAAACCTCATAAAACAGAATTGTTCAATTTGTTACCAGCTTCTGTTAACGCTTATTTTCAGTTTTCTATTAGTGATTATATTGCACTGCATCTAGATGTTAAATCTGAAATAGCTAAAAACAATCAGCTTGCAAAATATGAGCAAACGATAGAAAATATTAATAAAAGATATAAAATAGATATAGCCAATAACTTTGAACTTTGGGTAGGAAATGAAATGGGTTCTTTCTCGCTTAGGAATGAAAAAGAAGCTATTTATTTTGTGAAATCTAAGGATACCGATTATTCTCTAAATCATTTCTTAGAACTCAATAAAATTGATTCTTTGCAAAAAAATAATCGTTTTAAAATATTATCTTTTAAAAATTATTCTCTAATTCCAATTAATATTCGTGGGTTTTTAGCGATTGCCTTTGGAGATATTTTGCCTAAATCAAACGTATTGTATACGATACAAATAGAAGGATATCAAATTTTTGGTTCTACCAATATTTTGAAAGTGTTTATAAATGAATATTTAAGTCAAAGAAAATTAAAAGATGAAAAATATTTTCAAGAATTTGCAACGCACATGACTGACGAAAGCACTTTTAGTTTTTACAGTAATACTAATTTTAATAAAGAAAACAGAAGTGTCAGTATGCAATTTGTCTCTAATGGAGATGGTGTAAATAGCTATTTTCAAATTAAAAAAAATGAAGGTAATTCGTTAATTGAAAATGAAGATAAATTAGTTCTGAAAATTACATTAGAATCAGAAATACAAAATTCTCCTTTGGTGATATCAAACGATGGAAAAGAAAAGTATTTAATGGTTCAAGACAAAAAAAATCTTTTATACTTAATAAATAGCGCTGGAAAAATAAAGTGGAAAATAGATTTAAATGGTGCTATTTTAGGTAGTATTAATACGATTGTGAATCCAATGATCAAACAAAATTTATTTTTGTTCAATACCATTGAAAGAATTTTTTTAATTGATATTAATGGACAAAACCAAGAAGGATTCCCAATTAAATTAAATACTCCTGCGACTTGTCCATTAGCTGTTTTTGATTATAATAAAAATAAAGATTATAGAATATTTATTGCTGGGCTTAATACTATTTCTGCTTTCTCATCTAAAGGTGTTTCAATATCTGAATGGAATAATAAAGAAGTTCGAGGAATATTTACTCACGCCATCAAACATCTTCGAATTGTAGGTCGTGATTATATTTTTGCATCAACACAAAACGGCACTTTTTATTTTTTTGATAGAAAAGGAAATGAGATAAAAAAAACAGTTGATTTGTCAGGATCTTTATATTTAAATTCTATTTATTTGGCCGATAGTGCAAATAAAAATGCAAGATTAATTACGACTAATACCTCTGGTTTGGTAAAAGAAATTTATCCAGACGGAAGATTAAAATCTATAAATATTGCAGATTTTAGTAAAACTCATATTTTTACGTATCAAATTATTAATTCTAACAAAAATTTTGGATATGTATATTCAGACGAGGATAGATTGTACGTTTATAACTTAGACAAAACATTGAATTACAGTTTTAAATTTCCAGATAAAATAAAAGAACTTCCAATAAGTGTTTTTGTAGATTTAGAAAATGTTCAAATTGGAGTAGTACTAAAGGATATTGGTCAAGTTTTTTTAATTAATCAGGACGGAAATTTACAAGCCGGGTTTCCAAAAAATGGAAACTCGAATTTTACTATCCAACCTTTTACAGACGCAAATAAATTTGATTTAATAGTAGGAGGAGAGAATAAAAGCCTCTTAATTTATCGTTTATAATTTTATTTATTGGCTAAGAGAAATAAAATTCTTTTAAATAGCTTGGTTCAAAATAGGCCAAATTTTCAAACTTATTTTCTTTGTAAGCTTGTAAAGCAGGTTCTATTAAATACTTTGCCGATGGATAAAAGTGTTTAATTATTTGAACCGAAAGATTAGCTTGAAATAATGGTTCGCATTTTTCTGCACCATCTCCAAAAAAGCATAAACTATGTTTTTTGACTAATTCTTGAAAACTGGTTTCGTCTATTATTTTCGGACCAGCAGATTCAATTAATTCCATTTCTCTAGAATACACTGAGCAGAAAACTTCCATTCTTCTGGCATCAATCATTGGAATTAAAAAGGTATTTTCTTTAATTTTATTTCCATATTCTTTCAAAAAACCATTTGTCATTGCCAATAATGAATTCACTCCAATTAAAGGTTTGTCCAGAGCAAAGCATATACCTTTGGCTGTAGAAACTCCAATTCTCAAACCAGTGTAAGATCCTGGACCTTGACTAACACAAATAGCATCAACATTTTTTAAACTTATATTCGTTTGGTTTAAAGCATCTTGAATAAATAATGTAATAGACGCTGCGTGCATATTCTTTTGAGAATCTTCTTTCAAAGCTATGCATTTATCGTTTTCAGATAGTGCAATAGAACATACTTGTGTAGAGGTTTCGATGTGTAAAAGAATAGTTGACATGCTTAATTTAGTATATTGCTGAGCAACATTTTTGCAATTTTACATTTTAAAATTAATTCATGCTTAAATTAATTCCATTTGTTTTTTGTTTTGTATATATTTTAGGAGTTGAGTCTATTTATTCGCAAAGTGAAAATAGAAATGATAAAATTAAAATTGTCAGTAAAAGTTTGCAAACAGTTACTTATTTACCAATTATTGATACACTTTTACCTTTACAAACAATTCATTTAGTTTTTCATATTATCCAAGATAAAAATGGAAATGGTAATTTAATTAAAGAAAATTCGGATCATTTATTATTTATCCGAAAAGTTATAAATCACTTAAATGGGATGTATTCAGATTTGAAACCTATGAGATTAGCTAGTACTTCTACTTTTATAAAAGATAGTCGTGTTCAATTTAGTTTAAATTTTCAAGAGGATATTTTATTTCATAAAGATTCCTCTTATTTTTTATTAAAAGGGAATAATCCTCAATATATCGGGGGAGAAGCTCTATATAAAAAATATATTTTGACAACAGATTCAAGTATTTATTTTAAAAATGCAGTTCATATATTTTGGTGTGGAAAAGGTGGTGCCTTCGCAAGTGGAATAGGAGATGGGAGGTATATTATCATGTCAAAACTTTTAGAAGATTATAATTTAGATAAGAGACATTGGTGGGTTGCTGGTTGGTTAGCGCACGAATTAGGACACAGTTTAGGATTAAATCATGCATCAAGAAATGACGGTTGCGATGACACGCCTAATCATAATGATTGCTGGAACGGATCTAATTGCTCAAGCAATATGATGGATTATAATAGCGAACTAAATTCTTTAACTGATTGTCAATTACAAAAAATACACTTTAATTTAATGAAATTTAATCCTCAGTCCAATATACACAGGGCATTAGTTCCATTAAGAAATTAAAATAAAAATAAAAAAAGAGCGATTTACAGGTCGCTCTTTTTTTAAATTAAAGAATTTTATTAATGCATAACAGTTAATTTCTTGACTGCAATAGCATCCTTATTTTGAATTTTAATAACATACAATCCATTTATCAAATTTAGAATTGGTAATTGATATTCACCGTTTGTAATTTGATTTTTAGTTAAGGTTTGTGTTAAAACAATTTTTCCAGTATAATCCGAAATGCTTAAAATAGATTCGTTTTCTAATTGATTTGGAAAAGTAATTAGAACAAACTCATTGGCTGGGTTTGGAGATATTTTTAAATCTAATTTAACATTAGATGAAGATAAACCAACCGTTGATGATGCATCATGTAAAGTTAAATCATCTACTAAAGCTTCAACTAAACTTCCTGCATTTGCATCTTCTGCAATAAATCTAAGACTTACTGTACTTGATTTTGCAACATAAGTTGAAACACGAATAACATTTTCTCTAAAACTATGATCAGCAACATTGGTGTTTTCTATGTCAACCCAAGTAGTACCATCATTACTAATTTGAACTTTCCAAAAATCTGTTCCGGGAGTAGCACCTTGATCGTTTGTGTAAAATCTAAAATAAGAAAATACAGGATTAGTCATTAACGATAAATCATAAACAGGTGATTGTAAAGTAGTTTTTCCTCCATCCACATCATTGTCTCCAATTCCACCACCTACTGTTCCGTTCCCAGTTACTGCGCATTTAGTTCCACCAACGCTGTTTTGGAAACCTGGTTGAACAAAGTCCGATGCGGTTCCACTTAATATTGGTTTTGCAATTATCCATTTTCCAGTAGTAGCATTATCACTGAGTAAACCAGTTGTCCAAGTTCCTTGATTCAAATCAAAATCTTCTTGTGCGGTTTGTGTAAATCCTACTTTAATAAAGTAAGGAAGATTCGGATTGGAACTTTTTTCAGCAGAGAATGGTAATGATCTTGCAATAGTTGTAGGAGAACTCAACATAGCTACATAATATTTAATGATGCTACCCTCAACTTGCCCAGGAATATCACCTGCATAAGAAGTTCCAGAACCACCATTTGTTAAATCTTCGCTTAACCAAGTTCCTGAATTATTAACTTGATAAAAAACTTTTACTGAATTTAATGATGATGCATTTAATAAATTGGTTATACTAACCTGAATAGCAATCGGACTTAATCCAATCGCCTGATTTATAGGTGTGTGATTTAAATTTGCACTGGTCAAAAAAGTAATTCCATGTAAAGCAAATGCATCTACTATTGCAGTAAAGTTTGGAGTACCATTGGTAAGATCATTATCATTGTCGTCTGCAAATAAAGCATCAAGGAAAATATCTGAATATACTTGTTTTTCAGCACCGTTTGGTCCGTTTGCTAATCCAAAATGAGATTCTGCGAAAATATCAGACATAATAGGTGTTGAGCTTAGGTTTAAGGCTAAATCCCACCAACAGCCTGCTATAATTTCACCATCTGCATGAACTTGACCAACTAAATTTTGTGGAAATACTTTTTTATTAATATCATATCGTCTTACGTAATCTGTAGGATCTGTACTGCTAAATCCAATTCCCAAAACCGGATCATTTGTTATAGAAATGGCCCAAATATCAGAATATCCTTCACCCATACCTCCGTTATCAAAATTTAACCCATTTGAGTCCCAAAAATAATTGGTAATTCCATGCCCATATTCATGGTAAATAACATCTGCAACCATCGATAAAGCATTACACCCGCCAGCTGTGGTATAATAATTTACACTTGCTCCATCAAAAAAAGCATTGCAGGTCCCATCAGTTCTGTCAATGTTTACAGGTAGTTGAAAATCATAATCTGCAAACTCAGGAAATTTTGTTTTTAAATAATCATGAATAATGGTTGTATGGTAATAGGCCGATAAATCTCTAATGGTATAAATACTATCATAAGGAATAGAATTGATCCCTGATCTTATTATTTTACTGAAACTTGGAGCTGCAATTTTACTGGTTCCTCTAAAAATTTTAGCCCAATCACCTTCTATTTTAAATGTTCCTAATGTTGGCGATGCTAATGTTAGATTAGAAAATCCGGTTACATCTGTTGCGTAGTCTAAGCCAGAAACAGTAAAATAAGTATAAGGTAAATTAGCTAAACCCGTTGGTGTATAAGGATTTTTTGGATAAATGACACCTTTAGTTGTAACATCTGCGGCAAAAGATTGAACTTTATTGGATCGGTAATAAATTTTACCATCATTAGCATCCATTAAGGTATAATATCTTGCAGGAGTTCCATCTTCATCTTTACTGGCTAATATTATTTCATAAACCAATTTGTAAGAGTATTTTCCTTCGGTTGAAATAGGAAGAATTTTCAATGTAGGTTTATTTTCGGCAATTGATTTTTCTAATAAATCTAATCCAGCTAAACTTTCTACATTTTGCTCAGCAATCATTGGCACAATAGAAATGTTTACATCATCGTGTATATCAAGACCCAATGCAACTAATTTGCTATTATCAACAGATAATTTTAACATTACTCTGCTCCACAAAATATCTAAGCCATTATACTGCTGTATATAATTTATGTGAGAATACTTTGGACTTTTATTAGTTCCTGCTAATCGTAAATTTATTTTTTCATTAATATAAGAACCCAAAAATCTTTTTTGAATAAATTCTCCGGCTGCAATCGTTGATAAACTTTTACCTAAATCTACAGGACTTCCAAATGCACGATGCGGCATACCAGTTTCTGGTGTAAATTCTGCTTGCCAAGTTTTACCAATAGCAGCATTGAAACTTTTCCATTTTGTATTTTGAGTAAAATTTATTGGATTAATTCCGGAATTTTTAGAAATGCTAGAATTAATAAATCGTTTTAAATTCGGATCAGTTTTTCCATGAATATCTGCTGCTTTTATAGTTTGTAAGCAGCAAAATAATAGACTTACCGATAGAGAAATGTACTTTTTGGTCATTTGAAATTGATTTAAGTTAAAAAATTAGAAGTCTAAAATAAAAATAATTTTTATCATATTAGTTTCGGTACGAAAGTATTATCCTAATAGTGGCTGTTAATTAAAATTTAATTCTTAACCAATTCTGTAAAAGAAGTTCGCCATGATCGGTCATAATACTTTCTGGATGAAATTGAACACCATAAAATGGATAATCTTTATGTTTAATAGCCATGATACTATTTTCTTTATCCCTAGCAATAATTAAAATTTCTGGAGGTAAACTATTTTCAGTTACCACCCAAGAATGATATCTTCCAACCAAACTTTCTTGTGGTATATTTTCAAATAGCTTTTCATTTTTATTAAAATAAATTGGACTTGCCACTCCATGAAAAACATTTTTTAAATTTTCTAATTCAGATCCACAAGACAGTGCCAATGCTTGCTGACCTAAACAAACTCCTAAAATTGGTTTTGTTTTTTTCCAATTATCTATTATCGACATCATGTTTCCAGCATCATTTGGTAAACCTGGCCCAGGCGATAAAACTATACGATCAAAAGAATTTAAATCATGAGCAAAAATTTCATCATTTCTTTTTACAATTATTTCATCACTGCTTATTTTCTCCAATAAATGAAATAAATTATAAGTGAAACTATCGTAATTATCTAAAAGTAAAATTTTCATTCAATGATTGCCTTATTGTAATATTTATAATGAAAAACTTAAGTACACTGTATTTTATATAATTTGGTTCTACAAAAAACATTTAAAATTAAATATGAAATTAAAAAACAATCCAAATTACTTACTTATAGGAGCGGTAGCAGCAATTTTAGTACAAACTGCTTGCAATAATAAAGAAAAACAAAAAGGTATCAAAGCTATTGATATTTCAAATATGGATACAACTGTTCGTCCACAAGACGATTTCTACACTTATGCAAATGGATCTTGGTTGGCAACTAATAAAATTCCTGCGAGTGAAAGTAGATGGGGTAGCTTTTCCATTTTACAAGAAGAAACGAATGCTAGATTGAAAAGTTTATTAGAAGAAACTGCAAAAAAAACCAATGCAAAAGAAGGTAGTAATGATCAGAAAGTGGGAGATTTTTATGCAAGTGGTATGGATTCAATAGCAATAGAAAAAGAAGGAATATCTGCATTGAAACCAGAATTAGAAATGATTGACGCTGCAAAATCAAAAGAAGATATTTTGAAATTAGTAGCTAGATTTCAAACGTATGGTATCAATCCTTTATTTGATTTATATGTTGATCAAGATGCAAAAATATCTTCTCAATACATAATCAATTGTACCCAAGGTGGACTAAGTTTGCCTGATCGTGATTATTATTTAAAAACAGATCCACGTTCTGTAACTATCCAAAAAGAATATTTAGCTCATTTAAAAAATATGTTTAAATTAATGGGTAATGACGAATCTATTGCTGCTAAAAATGCGACAACAGTAAATTTAATTGAAACCCAATTAGCTAAATCTTCCAGAACACGTGTTGCTTTGAGAGATCAATATTTAAACTATAATAAATTTAAAGTTTCTGATTTAGCTAATAAAACATCTTCTATAAATTGGAAAAATCATTTCACAGAATTAGGAGTTAAGAATATTAATGAATTTATAATTGGACAGCCAGAATTCTTCGCTGAAGTTGACAAAATGTTAAACTCAGTTTCTGTTGATGATTGGAAAACCTATTTGAAATGGCATTTAATAAGTTCAAATGCAAGTAATTTAAATAATTCCTTTGTAATGGAAAGCTTTAATTTCAGAGGCAAAGTTTTGAACGGGACTACAGAAATAAAACCTCGATGGAAACGAGTTTTGAATGAAGCTGATGGTGCACTAGGTGAAGCAATAGGTGAAGTTTATGTAAAAAAATACTTTTCTGATGAAGCAAAAAAACGATGTAAAGAGATGGTTAATAATATGCAATCAGTTTTGGGAGAGCGAATTCAAAAGTTAACTTGGATGAGCGATTCCACTAAACAACAAGCAAAAGCAAAACTTGATGCATTTATAGTTAAAATAGGATTTCCAGATAAGTTTATTGATTACTCTTCATTCAAAGTTGATCGTAAATCGTATGTGGTAAATTCCATGAATGGAAATAAATTTAGTTTTAATAGAATGATTGATCAATTAGGAAAACCAATTGACAAAACTAAATGGGGAATGACACCTCAAACAATTAATGCCTATTATAATCCTAGCATTAATGAAATCGTTTTTCCAGCAGGTATTTTACAATTTCCATTTTTCGATCCTAACGTAGATGATGCAATAAATTATGGTGGAATTGGTGCAGTGATTTGCCACGAATTCACTCATGGATTTGATGATCAAGGAAGTCAATTTGATAAAGATGGAAATCTTAAAAACTGGTGGAGTGAGAATGATAATAAGTTGTTTAAAGAGAAAACAAAAGTATTAATTGATCAATACAATAATTACAGAGTTTTGGATACAGTGAAAGTAAATGGGGAACTCACTCAAGGTGAAAATGCTGCTGATTTGGGTGGTATAACCATTGCTTATGAGGCATTTAAAAGAACTCCAGAAGGAAAAGAGAACAAAAAAATTGATGGGTTTACTGCTGAGCAAAGATTCTTTTTGTCTTGGGCTCAGATCTGGAGAGGTAATATTCGTGACGAAAATTTAATGATTCGAATAAATACAGATCCACATTCTCCAGGAATATTTAGAGCGAATGGTCCATTGACAAATTTCGATCCTTTCTATGCTGCATTCAATGTGAAAGAAGGAGATAAAATGTTCAAACCAGAAGCTGAAAGAGCTAGAATCTGGTAATTATTTAGATTTTATTTTAAGCCCAAAGAGATTTTCTTTGGGCTTTTTTATTTAATCTATTCTTGATTAATCTGAGAAATTTTAGATTTCAATTCAGACATAATTCCATTTAAACGATCATCTTCTTTTTTCAAGGTTTTTTTGCCTAAATAAAAATAAGCAAACAGCATCCAAGCAATATAAACTACTGTGAAAATAATAATTCCTTTCCAAGGTCTTCCCACAAAGATTCCAGAAGCATATATTATTATTGCCAAATTTAATGCAATATAATAAAGAGGCATATTCCATTTTGCTTGTTTTTTTCTAAATAAATAATAGTCATTCCATTGTTCTAAATGAATAATAGGTGAAGCAGTTTCATCTATATCCTTTATTTTTTTAAATGTGAATAACATAATACCTGCCTCAGCTAAGCATATCAAGCAAATTAATGCCATTCCAAAATAAGTGTACCAATATTCAAAATTAAAATTTCCGAATATTCCAAGACCTGCTATGAATATTGCAGTTGAAATTAAGAGAATCGCGCCTAAAGATTGTTGATGTTGTAGTTTCATTTTATTGCTTTTTTTATTTTTTTTATTCGCTATTTTTTTAATTTCATTTTCTGAAATTCTGCTCCCCGTGCTGTTCCAAGAGTCTTTTAATAAATCAAAGTCTTTCATAATTATTATAAATTTCTGTTAACTGTTTTTTAATTCGATGAATTTTAACCCTTAAATTATTTGCTGAAATGCCAATTATTTCACTTATTTCTTCATATGGTTTATCTTCCAAAACTAGCATGATTATCAAGCGGTCTGTTTCTTGCAGACAACTTATACTTTTATATAACAAACTTATTTCTTGCTCTTTGTAATTTATCTCTTCTGGCAAATTAGAAAATATAGGATTGCTAATATCGTATGTGATTTCCTTTTTCTTTCTTAAATAAGATAAACAAGTATTTACTGTTATTCTATAGATCCAAGTATTCCAATTAGAATCTCCTCTAAATTTATTTAGATTATTCCAGACAGTAATAAATGTTTCTTGTAATAGATCATGAGCTAAAGCTGTATCGCCAGTGTAACCAAGACAAAGTTTATATACAGCATTTGAATTGGTTTTGTACAATTCTTTAAAATCTGTATTTATTTCCATGGATTATTTTTTTTTATTTATTAATGATATAGATAATTAATTCAAAAAATTATCAATTTCAGAAATTAACCATTGAGGTTGATCATACATAATAAAGTGCTTACTATCAGCAATATGAATAGTAATTTGGTTGGCATTTATAAATTGTTCTCTCAGTAATTTCGCACTATTTTCTTTAGATCCATAAATACTTCCAAGCATTAGAATTGGAGATTTAATTTTAGCTATATTTTTTCTAATATCAGTGGTCGAGATTTCTACCAAAGTAATTCCTAAAGTTCGTCTATCACTTTTGTATTGCCACATGGCGATTTGTTTTGCTCTATTTGTATCTGATACCTGATAAACCATGCTTTGAGCAGTTCGTTCAATAAAACCAGAATCAGGAAGATTTATAAAGTTTTTTATAACTGAATTTATATCGTAATTGGGACTTATTTTCAACGAATCCGCATTTGCATTGGGATTCATTAAAGAAGAAATAAAGGGAATACCATCTACACAAATTATTTCACCGAATAAATTTGGTTCTTGGCTACTCATCCAAAGGCTCATAAATGCACCTAAACTATGTCCAATCAATATTGGTTTAATTAATTTTTTAGTTTTTACATAAGAAATTAATTGATCGCGAACAGTTTTTAAGATTGGTGTATCTATTGCAGGCACACCAGCATATCCTGCTAACGTTAAAACATGGCATTCATACTTGTTTTTCAAATATTCGACAGTTTCATACCATACCTCCCCACTACAACTGTAACCCGGGATGAGGATGATTGCAGGACCTTTTCCAACCACTTTTACTTCAAATGCTGGATTAACGTTAGAAAATGTTTTATTAAAGAGCATGCAGATGATTACTGTAATTATTATTTTTTTCATTTCAATTATTATTTGTTTATAGATATTAGATGCTAGCAAACAAATATTATTACAAAAAAAATAAATTAATTTTCTGAATAGATTTTAAGCAAAATGATTCCTAAATAAATAATGGATTATCAATTACTTTATAAACTAAATAAACAAAAATAAAAATATGAACTTACGCTCTGGCTACCCTTTTTGGTTGGTGAAAAACGGTTTACCATTCGATTATCCCAAATTAGAGAAATCAATAAAAGCAGATGTGGTTATCATGGGAGGGGGGATTTCGGGTGCGTTGGTTGCTTATCATTTGGTAAACAAAGGAATCGATTGTATGCTTGTGGATTCTAGAACCATAGGTTTGGGAAGCACTTGTGCTAGCACTTCTTTATTGCAATATGAAATAGATACACCACTTTTGAAACTAAAGGATTTAGTTGGTTTAAAACATGCCGTAAGATCGTATCAATTGTGTGCAGAATCAATAAAAAAAATTGGACTTATTGCTGATAAAATTGGATTTTCAGAATTTGAATTTAAACAAAGTCTTTATTTTGCTGCAATTAAAAAAGATATTAATTTTTTAAAAGATGAATTTGAGATTCGAAAAAAACATGGTTTTAATGTAACATATTTAAATGAAAAGCAGATAAAAAGTAAATTTAAATTTGATGCACCTTCAGCAATACTTTCAGAGGAGGGAGGCACAACAAATGCCTATTTATTCACTCATGCACTTTTGCAACATTCAATTAAAAAAGGATTAAAAGTATTTGATCGTACTCATATTAAAAAAATAGATCATTTGCAAAACGGTGTTGAATTGACAACAGAAACAGGTTATTCTATTAAAACCAAAAAACTAATCTATGCAACTGGATACGAGGCAGTAAAGTACGTTGATAAGAAAATTGTAAACCTTCATTCTACTTTTGCTTGTATTTCTGAGCAAGCAAATGAAAAAGCAAAGTTCTGGAAAAATGATGTACTAATTTGGAATACAGCAGATCCTTATTTATATATGAGAACGACTAAAGATCGGAGGATTTTAATTGGTGGTAGAGATGAAGAATTTTTTGACCCTGAAAAAAGAGACGAATTATTACCACAAAAAATTAATCAAATTATTAAAGATTTTAATAAAGTTTTTCCAGATATTGAATTTAAAGCGGAATTTAGTTGGGCTGGTACATTTGGAGCTACAAAAGATGGATTGCCTTTTATAGGAAATTATGAAAAGTTACCAAATAGTTTATTTGCTTTAGGTTTTGGAGGAAACGGAATTACGTTTAGTTTAATTGCAGCAGAGATTTTAACAGATATTATTTTAGGTAAAAAAAATAAAGATGCAGAAATTTTTAAATTCGAAAGAGTTTAATTAATTTTTAAAATTAATATTTAATCATAAAAATTTTCAATCCCATGTGCTACAATGTTAAATACACAGAAAAGAGAGTAGAGAAATTAAAAGATCGATACAAAAATACCTTACCGCTTGCATGGAATGAATCTTTTTTGCCAAAAGAATTACCTATTTTCCATTTTGCAAGTGGATTTGATCATCCCACTTTACCAATTATTAAAAACGATGGAATTTTTCTTTTTAATTGGGGTTTGATTCCAGAATGGATAATGAATTTAGAAGCAGCTAATAAAATTCAAAATATCACCTTGAATGCAGTAGGAGAGACGGTATTTGAAAAAAAGTCTTTTCAAAATAGTGTTGTGAATAAAAGATGTTTATTACCAATAAATGGTTTTTATGAATGGAGAGATTTTCATAAAAATAAAATTCCATATTATATACAATCTTCTGAAAATGAACTATTTTCTTTAGCTTGTATCTATGACAGTTGGATAGATCCAATTGATGGAAATGTAAAAAACACTTTTAGTATAATTACCTGCCAAGCAAATCCATTAATGGAAAAAATTCATAATGTAAAAAAAAGAATGCCATTGATCTTAAATAAAGATGATGAAGAGAATTGGTTAAATAATGATTTAAATAAAACAGAAATAATAAAATTAATAAAACCTTATCCTGAGTCTAAAATGAAAGCTCATACTATTTCTCAATCAGTAAATAATCATGCTTTTGATAGGAATAGGGCAGATATTACCGAGGAAGTAAAGTATCCAGAATTGAATTCAATCCAACAAACAATATGGTAGTTATCCCATTAAATAGTTAAGTTTTTGCAAAAAAGAAATCTTTGACTAGTTTAAATTTAGTTTTTCAATTGATTAATTTTAATTGTATAATCTTTTTTAATTATAAATTTTAAAAACATAATCAAAAAAAAAGCGCCTTAAAGTAAAGCGCATTTAATTTAAATAATATTTTAATTATCCTAAATAAGATTTTAGGATTTTACTTCTAGAAGTATGTCTTAATCTTTGTAAAGCTTTATCTTTTATTTGTCTTACTCGTTCACGAGTTAGGTTAAATTTCTCTCCGATTTCTTCCAACGATAAACTATGATTGGTTCCTAATCCGAAAAATAAAACTACAATTTCTCTTTCACGCTCTGTTAAAGTAGATAGAGATCGTTTAATCTCTTCGCTCAGAGATTCATTAATTAGATTGCTATCAGTATATGGAGTGTCTCCATTTTCCAAAACATCCAACAAGGTATTTTCTTCTCCCTGCACAAATGGAGCATCCATGGAAACATGTCGACCAGAATTACTTAAGGTATCTGAAATCTTTTCAACTGTAGTTTCTAAGGTGTCAGCTAATTCTTCTGGAGATGGCTCACGCTCGAATTCTTGCTCTAATCTAGAGAAAGCCTTGCTGATTTTACTTAAAGAACCAACTTGATTCAATGGTAAACGAACTATTCGGGATTGTTCAGCAATTGCTTGTAATATAGATTGACGAATCCACCAAACGGCATAAGAAATAAATTTAAATCCTTTAGTTTCATCAAATCTTTTTGCTGCTTTGATCAAGCCAAGGTTTCCTTCATTGATCAAATCGCCCAAAGTTAATCCCTGATTTTGATATTGTTTAGCTACAGAAACCACAAATCGTAAATTAGTTTTCGTCAATCGCTCTAAAGCGGCTTGATCGCCTTCACGGATTTTCTGCGCTAAGATTACTTCTTCTTCAGCGGTAATTAAGTCTACTTTTCCAATTTCATGTAGGTATTTATCAAGAGATTGACTCTCGCGATTGGTTATAGACTGGGTAATTTTGAGTTGTCTCATTTATTATTTTGATGCTAAAAGAGTTAAACGAAAAAGGGAGGGCAAAAATACAATTTTTCGTTGATTATTTTTATAAATTATTTCTTAATTACTTCTACTCAAAAATCATTCCTTTTAAATAGGTATGGAGCATTATACTTGAACTATGCAACTAATGTTCGATTTATTTATCAACATGTAAACAATAAGATAATGTTAAGTTGTTGTTAAATTTCATTTAAATCAAAAGTTTGTTTAATTTTTATTCCATTTTCTGTAAGCTTTAATTCTGCACATTGATTTAGAATATCATGTTCAAAAAACAAAATAAAATTATTACTGACAAAATCGTTAAGAAAATCTGCTTTTTCTGTCATGGTTACCAATGGTCTTGTGTCATATGCCATCACAAAAGGCAAAGGTAAATGAGCCGAACTTGGCAGTAGATCTGCACAGTAAACCAGATTTCTGTTTTTATGTTTTATAACAGGCAACATCATGCTTTCTGTATGACCTTTTGCAATTCTGAAATCGAATAAACTAAAATTATTTTCTTTTTCATCCACAAATTTTAATTGTCCGCTTTCTTGCATAGGAAGTAAATTTTCTTTTAAAAAAGAAGCTTTTTCTCTTGCATTTGGATTCATTGCCCAATTCCATTGTTCAGAATGGGACCAATAAGTAGCGTTTTTAAAAAGTGGTTCAAAACTATTTTCATCTTTTTTAATAATGCCTCCCCCACAATGATCGAAGTGCAAATGTGTAAGAAACATATCTGTAACATCATCTGGACTAAACCCTGCATTTTTTAAAGAACCTAAAAGTGTTTGATCTCCATTCAAAAAATAATGTCCAAAAAATTTATCGCTTTGTTTATTTCCAATGCCATTATCTATTAATATCAACTTATTGCCATCTTCAATTAAAAGACATCGCATAGCCAAGTTGCACATATTATTGTCATCAGCTGGATATTGTTTTTGCCAAATAGATTTTGGAACTACACCAAACATGGCTCCTCCGTCTAGCTTAAAATTTCCAGTTTCTATCGTATGTAATTTCATTGAGATTGGTAGGTAGTAAACAAAAAGCCGACTCTTATATGCTTCGGCTTTTTAAATTAATTTTGTCTATAAATGGATTACTTCTCCATAAGCATCTGCAGCAGCTTCCATAATTGCCTCACTCATAGTTGGATGCGGGTGCACAGATTTTATAATTTCGTGTCCTGTAGTTTCTAGTTTTCGAGCAACTACTGCTTCACCAATCATTTCTGTCACGTTATGTCCTATAAAATGTGCTCCTAACCATTCTCCATATTTGGCATCGAAAATGACTTTTACAAAACCATCTTTTGTACCTGCAGCACTAGCTTTTCCTGATGCTGAGAATGGGAATTTTCCAATTTTAACTTCGTAGCCAGCTTCTTTTGCTGCTTTTTCTGTCATGCCTACAGATGCAATTTCTGGTGAGCAATACGTACAACCTGGAATATTTCCATAGTTCAAAGGTTCTGGATGGTGACCTGCAATTTTTTCAACACAAATAATACCTTCTGCCGATGAAACATGAGCTAACGCTTGTCCTGGCACGATATCACCAATAGCGTAAATTCCTTTTACATTGGTTTGATAAAACTCATCCACCATCACTTTTCCTTTTTCTGTTTTGATTCCTAAACTTTCTAATCCAATATTTTCTATGTTTGAAGTAACACCTACAGCCGACAAAACGATTTCCGCTTCGATTACCTCATGGCCAGTTGGAGTTTTAATGGACACTTTACAAAGCTTTCCGCTAGCATCTACAGATTCTACAGATGAGCCTGTCATTACATTAATTCCAGATTTTTTGAAACTGCGGGATAATGCTTTTGAAATATCTTCATCCTCTAATGGAACAATGTTTCCTAAAAATTCTACTAAAGTTACTTTTGTTCCCATAGTAGAATAAAAATAGGCAAACTCACATCCAATAGCTCCAGATCCTACTACTACCAAACTTGCAGGAAATTTAGGTAAAGTCATTGCATCGCGATATCCTATTACTTTTTTACCATCCTGTTTTAAATTAGGTAATTCTTTGGATCGAGTTCCTGTTGCAATAATTATATTTTTTGCTTCGTAATCTGTGATTTTTCCATTTTTATCTTTTACTTCTACTACACCTTGCTTTTTCACTTTTCCAAAACCCATGATCACATCCACTTTATTCTTTTTCAAAAGAAATTGTACGCCTTTACTCATTCCGTCTGCTACATCTCTACTTCTTTTTATCACTGCAGAAAAATCAGCAGAGAATCCCTTTACTTCGATACCATAATCGCTTGCATGGGTTAAATAATCAAATACTTGTGCACTTTTTAATAATGCTTTAGTTGGAATACAACCCCAGTTTAAACAAACACCACCAAGAGATTCTACTTCTATTATGGCTGTTTTCAATCCTAATTGCGATGCTCTGATTGCTGCCACATATCCTCCAGGACCACTACCTATTATTATTAAATCGTAATTCATGTTTAAAATTAATTTTGGCAAAAATAGCTTTTTTTTTAAATTATGTAAGGAATGGAAATAGATGAAGGATTAATGTTTTTACTAAAAATCTTATTTAGCCATGAATTTCATGAACGATCATAAATGATAAAATAATTTTATGCAATAAAAACAACTTGATAAGTTTGCTTTTTTCTATGATAAGTTTTTAGATAAAATTTTAGCCACGAATTGCACGAACGATCACAAATGAAAAAATAATTTTATTCAATAAAACAACTTGATGCGTTTGTTTTTTTTGTTAAATAAGTTTTTAGATAAAATTTTAGCCACATATTGCACGAACGATCACAAATGAAAAAATAATTTTATTCAATAAAAACAACTTGATGCGTTTGCTTTTTTTCTTTATTAAGTTTTTAGATAAAATTTTAGCCACAAATTGCAAGAACGATCACAAATGAAAAAATAATTTTATTCAATAAAACAACTTGATGCGTTTGCTTTTTTTCATTAATAAGTTTATAGATAAAATTTTTGCCACCAATTATTTGAAAGATTATAGATGAAAAATGATTCTCATTATTTTAATGATTAAAATTATATTTAAAACAAATTACAAACCTATCAATCTTTTATCTTTTGGATATTTTACTTCGTAAGAGAATCTCAATTTCCTTGTTTCAGAAGGGGCGAGGCTGATTTTCCAAACTATTTTTCCAGTTTCTTTATTTAATACTGCATTACCTAAATCAATTATTTTCACCTCTATACTATTATCGGAGATGATTGGAATTTGATCTTCAACTAAAATTGTTGCCATTGCATTTTTAGTATTTCTTAGTTCAATTTCATAAATAAAATTTTCACGTTTATTACTACCAATCGTTTTTTCGCTATCTAAATCTTTTATTTTTTTTCTGGTAGCCACTATCCCTTTATCCTTACCCAAAGAAACTGCTAAGGTATCTGAGGTAGTAACAGGATTTATGTAGGTTTCGCCTACAAAAACACCTTCAAAATAGATATTTGCACCACCAGCTAATAAATTATATTCTTCCCAATTATTGATATAACCTAATAAATAAACCGATGGATCTAATTTTGGAACGGTTGCATGGCTGTAGGTTGCAGGAATTTTATATTCTTGAATCGCTACCGTAATAGCTTGACCCCCAGATGAAATTGAATAAGGAATACCGATTTCAAAGTTTCTAGCGAGTGTTGTTTGGTAAGCCTGAACATTTTCATCTTGAAAAACACCAGCAGAAGTAGAAACTGCATTATTAAATGATCTTGTTGATAAATTTCTTATTTCACCTGATTTTGCAGATGCGCTCTCTTGTAACAAAACTTGTTTTTGATAATAACTAAGTAGTTGCGGATTCAATTCGGATTTCATTCCACGATCGTTTGGATTTAATGTTGAAAGCGTAATTTTTACTTTATCCCAATCCATGCCTGTTTGCTGGTACACATCTGCTTTGTACAAAAGTTCTATCGGACTTTTAATGCTGGCAGCTCGCAAATCATATTTGGGAGTCCATCCAGCAGGGTTGGCCACAAAAGATAAATTTATAGTAGCAAAGCAATTCGCTTTTGCTGATACTGATATTTGAACTTCGGTTGTAGTTAAATTTTGGTTGATGTTTTCTTGACCTATTTGTCCATTTAGTTTATCTTCTATTTGTTTTAACTCATTGATTTTTTTGTTGGTTTTAGAAATCAAATTTCGAATGGATAAAATCCGTTCTCTAAAAAAATCTGCTGTTTGTTTTAACTCTGTTATAGAAACTCCAACATTATCTCCTCCAATAGATTTATTCGCCAAAATCATAGACTCTTCTTGTTCCAGAGCAGTTTTTCTATTAATTTCTGTTTCAATTCTTTCTTTCGTAGTTAATAGAGAATCATCTAATTTCTTGATAGAAGGTTTTCTAATTCCTTCTCTTAAATAATTAAATCTGCTCGAAACATTTAAAATGGTAAAATCTCCACTACCCGAAACGTTTATACTGTTTGCATTTAATGAGGTTGGTAATCCATAAATTATAATATCGGTTGCACCCGCATTAATATTTGTGCTACTGGTTGTATTTATTTCAGCTGAAAAAAGAAAAACAGTTACCGATTTTATTTTTGGGGAAAGTAGTTTTTGATCATTTTCTGCTTTGGAGCAGGGTATATAAATAATGTTTGCAAGGATCAATGCAGCAATAAATGGGAGAAACTTCATAGATTTTTTTTGGCAAATAACGAAGAAATAACGTAAAGTGTATCTGCAAAGAAAAAAACCAAATTAATTTGTCCAAAATAAAATCTATGTAAATAAAAAAAAACTTAAATAAAATTTTAATTTATTAAAAAATGGAGAAGGTTAATTTTTGATGTTTTTTAATTTTAATTAATTCGATCAAAATTGGTTTATTCTCTTTTCCAATTCTTCAAACGAGAATACCTTTATTTCATTTTCATACAAAATTCTTATCCGATACATATTAGCTTTAAAAGCAGATATATCTAAAACCAAATTTTCCGATTTATTAGAATAAATAAGCTTTGAACTTATATCAAAAATTAATACTTGAGCAGATGATGGAATTCCAATTGTTTCCATCGTTAATAAACCACGAGTTGGGTTAAGATAGACTTT
>JBBQYA010000032.1:0-27872 GCA_038209155.1 Sphingobacteriales bacterium
TGGTTTAGAAAATGGAAAAGCTGTAAAAGTTCAATTTACCAAAAGCATTTCTTTTGACTTCATTTTAGCAAAACGCAAAGAACTGTTAGAAGATTTAAAAGTATTAGAATATCCAAAAGACCAAGTTTTAAATTATGAATCTAAGGAAATTTATAATCTGGTAGATGAAATGCCATATTTTATTGGTGGTGAAAAAGAGTTAATTTCCTTTTTAAAAAGAAATACAAAATACCCTTTTAAAGCTCGCGAAAATGGAATTGCAGGAACAATTAAAGTTGGTTTTGTAATCGATGAAATTGGAAAGCCAACAAATGTAAAAATTATTAAAGGTGGTTTGGGTAGTGGTTTAGAGGAAGAAGCAATTAGAATTACCAAAGCTATGCCCAATTGGATTCCCGGAAAACTAAAAGGCAAACCGGTAAAGGTTCAAATGTCTCAATTCATTAAATTTTCTTTGCAATAGAGTTTTTTGCAAAATATTTTATCAACACATTTTTGAAAAAGCTTCATCTTGGTGATGGTTTGGAGGAAGAAGCAATCCGAGTAATCAAAAATATGCCATCTTGGAAACCCGGTAAACAAAATGGACAGGTCGTTCGGGTACAATATGTTTTTCCGGTGAGATTTATTTTGCGATAAAAATACAAATTGAATTAATCTTAAAACCTAATGAAATTTAGGTTTTTTTTATTAAATGATGGTATTCCTATCGTTCATAAACCTATTTTTTTGTTTCTTTACTTCATAAAACCTCATTCAAAATTTGAAATTTTAATACTAAAATCAAGTTTTGTAAGTTTGGAAGAAAATATGCGCGATCACAACAGACAGCCAATAATGCGAGCACAAATCATCATGGGTATAGTCATGGGTTTGGTTTATGTATGCTTAGGACTACTTTTTATTTTTTATAAACCATTTTTAGTTCAATTTACACCTATACAAAAACTTTTGGCAGGTGCTTTTTTAATTCTTTATGGGTTATTTAGATTTTATCGGGTTTATAATATATATACCAAAGAATGAGGATTAAACTTATTAAATATGTCTGCTCTTTAATTGCATCAATAGTTATTTTTGGCTGTGCGGACAATCAAAAAAAAGCAGATACTGCTAATAGCGGTGAGATTTCTATAGCATGCGATGAAAATATAAAACCTATAATAGAAGCTCAAATAGACGTTTTTACAAGCATCTACTCCAAATCTGATTTTAAATTGAAGTCAAGCTCAGAACAAGATGTTTATAATTCATTTATGAATGATTCCACTCGCTTGATTATTGGTTTAAGGGAATTGAATAAAAAAGAAACTGAGTTTTTTACTCAATCCAAACTTACTATAAAAACAAATGTGGTAGCCACAGATGCCATTGCTTTTGTGATGAATAAAAACCGTACAGATTCCAATATCACTTACCAAAATTTAGAGAAAATCTTAAATGGCACTATTCTAAACTGGAGTGATTTAGGTTCAAAAGAAGGAATTATTTCTGTGGTTTTAGATAATCCAGCATCTGGAAATGCCAGATATCTAAGAGAAAAATTAGGAGAAAATTCATTGAATGGTAAAAATATTTTTGCTGTAAATAGCGGTGCAGAAGTCATTTCCTTTATCCAAAAAAACGAAAATGCAATTGGAATAATTGGAGCAAACTGGTTGAGTGATACAGGAGATTCTATTTCCGACGATTATTTATCTAGAATAAAAGTATTAGCAATTTCTCCATCCAAAACCGAGAAAAATATTAATTTACCTTATTACAAACCTTTGCAAGGAGACTTGAGAGAAGGATATTATCCGTTCATAAGAAGCATTTTTGTGATAAGTAAAGAATCCAGAACTGGATTGGGTACGGGTTTTGCATCTTTCATGAAAAGTGAAAGAGGGCAAAGAATTTTTTTAAAAGGCGGACTCATGCCTATAATGATGCCGAGCCGCGAAATTCAATTTAATAATTAAAAGAATTAAAATTAAGATTATGATGATAAAAAGGTTATTTAACGTGTTTGTGATAATGATTACCCTAGCAAGTTCAGCATTTGCTCAAAGTGCAATTGATGGAATGCAGGCAGTTCAAGTAGAAAAGTATGCTAAAGCAAAGTCGATTTTCCAAAGTTTAATAGAAAAAACGCCTACAGATGCACCTAACTACTATTTTTTGGGTGATATTTATTTACTAAATGAAGATGAAGACTCTGCAAAAATTTTCTTTGATAAAGGTATTGCAGCCAATCCATTACATCCTTACAGTTATATAGGATTGGGTAAAATTGAATTGAAGAAAGGAAACGATGCTGGAGCAAAGGCTAATTTTGAAAAAGCTGTTACTTTAGGTGGAGCAAAAGATTTTTTCACGCTTCTTTATATTGGTGAAGCTTACGCTAAAAAGAATTTTACAGAGGCATTGATTTATTTGAATCGTGCATTAAAATTAAATCCAAAAAGTCCAGAGTTATTTATAGCAATAGGTGATGTTTATTTAGAGAAAGATATGGGTACAGAAGCTATTTTAAATTATGATAAAGCTTTTGCCATTAATAAAAACTTACCAAAAGTAAATTTAAGAATCGGACAAGTTTATAAGCGTGCTTTAAATTACGATGCTTCTCAAGAATCTATTGAAAAGGCTATTGCAATAGATTCGAATTATTCCCCTGCATACAGAGAATTAGGAGAACTTTATTACAGTAGAGGAAAGTATGATAAGGCAATAGAGAACTACAAAAAATATGTAGATATGACCGACAATTCTTTCGATACTAGAGCTAGATATGCTTCTTTCTTGTTTTTGTCTAAAGATTACAAAGCATCCGCTGAAGAAATTAATAATTTGATGAAAGCCGATAGTAGCAAATTTGTTTTATATCGTTTATTGGCCTATTCAGATTTTGAAACAGGAGATTTTGCAAGTGGCTTAGTAGCTATGGAAAAATTTTTTGCAAAAGCTCCCGAATCTAAAGTTTTAGGTAGCGATTATGAATATTTAGGAAAACTTCAGATTAAATCTGGAAAAGATTCTTTAGGTATTAAAAGTTTAGAGAAAGCAATAACCTTGGATACGACTAAGTTAGATTCTTATACTGAACTAGGTGCTGCTTATTACAAAATGAAGAAATTTGATGAATCCTCTAAGGCTTATCAGAAAAAAGTAGATGCTAAGAAAGCAACTGCAATTGATTATTTCTATTATGGCCGTTCATTATATTTGAATAATGAGTTTGAGAAATCGGATTCTGCATTTGCTACTTTAAGCAGATCACAGCCCAATTTCCCAACAGCGTATTTGTACAGAGCCAGAATTAATTCTAATATGGATAAAGACTCAAAACAAGGATTGGCAAAGCCCTTTTATGAAAAATTTATCGAACTTACCCCGATAGATCCAGCGAATGCCGCAAAAAATAAAAAGGAGTTGGTAGAAGCAAATTCTTACTTAGGTTATTATTATTTCCTTCAAAAAAATAATTCTCAATCTAAAGTTTTCTGGCAAAAAGTGAAAGAATTAGATCCAACTAATCAGCAGGCGACAGACGTTTTAAAACAATTGTGAAAAACAAACAAAAAAAGGTCGGCTTATTATCCGATCTTTTTTTTGCCAAAGCAAATAAATAAAAGAGGTTTAGTAGCTTTGAGAAATTTTAAATATGCAGGAATTACCAAGTTTACCATCTAATTTTTTACCAATTGCCATCCAAATTGCGGTTGCACTAGGTTTTGTGATCATCTCAATGTTGGTTACTCATGCCATTGGCCCTAAAAGAAGAGGTACAGATAAATTAATTCCCTTTGAATCGGGTATAGAATCTATTGGAAATGCTAGACAACCTTTTTCTATTAAATACTTTTTGGTGGCCATTTTATTTGTGTTGTTTGATGTAGAGGTTATATTTATGTACCCTTGGGCTGTCAATTTTAGGGAATATGGTGTTCAAGGTTTAATAGAAATGTTTGTGTTTATGGGTTTACTCCTTTTAGGATTTTTATATATTCTCAAAAAAGGTGCATTGGATTGGGAATAAGGATAAAGATTCTAAATTATTATTCTAAAACTTTCTACCTCTATTTTGTTATATTTTTACACCGTTAGCTTTTGCTTACGTTAAAATGAAGAAAAAATGAGTTCAGTAAATATTGTTAAAGCTCCTGCGGGAGTTGAGGGTTCAGGGTTTTTTGCTACCAAATTTGATGAAGTAGTTGGATTGGCTCGCTCACATTCTTTATGGCCTTTACCATTTGCAACCTCTTGCTGTGGAATTGAATTTATGGCAACGTTAGGTTCTCACTACGATTTAGCAAGATTTGGTTCTGAAAGAAATAGTTTCTCTCCACGTCAAGCCGATTTATTGATGGTTATGGGAACCATTGCAAAAAAAATGGCTCCAGTATTACGCCAAGTTTATATTCAAATGGCAGAACCAAGATGGGTAATGGCAGTTGGAGCTTGCGCATCTAGTGGAGGTATTTTTGATACTTATAGCGTTTTGCAAGGAATTGACGAAATAATTCCAGTTGATGTATACGTTCCAGGTTGCCCACCTCGTCCAGAAGGAATTATAGATGGTTTTAATCGAATTCAAGATTTAGTTCGCTCAGAATCTACCAGAAGGAGAAATTCTGAAGAATATCAAAATTTAATGTCTTTGTATAATATTCAATAAAAAATGATTGAAAATCAGGTTGTTTTAGATTTATTGAATAAAAAATTTACAGATGAGATCAAAAATGTAACTGAGCCTTATGGTTTATTGACTTTTGAAACTACTAAAGACAGCATCATTCCTATGTTAAATGATTTGTATACTTCGGAATACAAATTTCAATACTTAACAGATATTTGTGGTATTCATTATCCAGAGAATGAATTGCAATTAGGTGTTATTTATCATGTTCATAGTTTGCAATTCAATAAAAGAATACGAATTAAAGTATTTCTTGATGAAAAAAGTCCAGAAATACCAACAGCAACTACGCTTTTCAAAGCGGCAAATTGGATGGAAAGAGAAACTTACGATTTTTTTGGAATCAATTTTACTGGTCATCCCAATCTGTCAAGAATATTGAATGTAGATGATATGGTGGCTTTCCCTATGAGAAAAGAACACCCACTAGAAGACCCAAATAGAATAGACAAAAAAGATGAATTCTTTGGAAGATAATATGAGTGAAATAAATCACCCAATAACAACGGACAATGATCCTCAAGATGAGCTCATTACCTTAAATTTAGGCCCTACACATCCTGCAACTCATGGAGTTTTCCAAAATGTATTGCAAATGGATGGCGAACGAATTGTAAGCGCAGTTTCCACCATTGGATACATCCACAGAGCATTTGAAAAAATTGCAGAGCATCGCCCATTTTATCAAATAACACCTCTTACTGATAGATTAAACTATTGTTCATCTCCCATCAATAATATGGGATGGCATCTTACCGTAGAGAAAATGCTGGGTATAGAGACTCCAAAAAGAGTTGATTACTTAAGAGTGATCATTATGGAACTTTCTAGAATTTCAGATCATTTAATTTGCAACGGTATTTTAGGAGTGGATTCAGGTGCATATTCTGGTTTCCTATATTTATTTCAAGAGAGAGAAAAAATCTATGAAATTTACGAAGAGGTTTGTGGATCTAGGCTAACTACCAATTTTGGTAGAGTAGGTGGATTCGAAAGAAATTTTAATGAAATAGCTTTTGCTAAAATAAACAAATTCATAAAAGAATTTCCGCCAGTTTACAAGCAATTCGAAGAGTTATTCAATAGGAATAGAATTTTTATTGATCGTTGTGTGGGTGTGGGAGCAGTTTCTGCAGAAGACGCTTTAAACTACGGTTGGAGTGGTCCTATTTTGAGGGCAACTGGAGTTGATTACGATGTTCGAGCTATGGAACCTTATTCTTCTTATCAAGATTTTGATTTTGAAATTCCAGTAGGTACTAATGGAGATACTTATGATCGTTTTATTGTAAGAAACGAAGAAGTATGGCAAAGTATGAGATTAATAGAGCAAGCCATGAAAAAACTGGAAAAAGAGGATTCTTCCATTTTTCATGCAGAAGTTCCTGAATTTTATTTGCCTCCAAAAGAAGAAGTATACAATAATATGGAAGCATTAATTTTCCATTTCAAAATCGTAATGGGAGAAGTTCCCAACCCTAAAACAGAAATTTACCAAGCAGTAGAAGGTGGAAACGGTGAATTAGGGTTTTATATGGTAACAGATGGAGGCAGATCCCCTTACCGATTGCATTTTAGAAGACCAAGTTTTATTAATTACCAAGCATTTGCAGATATTTCAGTTGGTTCTCTTTTGTCAGATGCGATACTTACTATGAGTAGTTTGAATGTGATTGCAGGAGAACTCGACGCTTAAATTTACTATGAATACATCAACAATTCAATTTTCGACAGCACGATTACAAGAAATTCAGGATTTAATAAAAAGATATCCTGCAGATAAATCAAAGTCGGCATTAATACCCATGCTACACATGGCTCAAGCAGATTTTGATGGCTGGCTCAGTCCAGAATCAATGGATTATATTGCCAGTATTTTAGAAATTGAACCCATTGAAGTCTATGAAGTAGCCAGTTTTTATTCGATGTTCAATCTTAAGCCGGTAGGAAAATTCGTTTTAGAAATCTGTCACACTGGCCCGTGTATGGTTGTCGGAGTAGAAAAAATAATTTCTTATTTAGAGAATACTTTAAACATAAAAAAAGGACAAACGACCGAGGATAAATTGTTTACTATCAAAACAGTAGAATGCCTTGGCTCTTGTGGAACCGCTCCAATGTTGCAATGTGGATCTAAATATTACGAAAATCTAACTGAAGATAAAGTAGATCAACTATTAGAAGTATTTAGAAATACCGAAAAGAGACCAGCTTATACAGATTTGGATTAAAGTTTTTCATTCTAAACAGGATTTAATTTTTTTTAGCGCATAGTCCACATAGCTAAATTATGAATTCAACTACTAAATTCTTATAAATAAAGCCTAATTCGTTTGGTTTTTTGTTGTTTACATAATAAAAATCAAAACCTAGAAATATTTAATTCCACATGGCGACAACAGAAATAGAATTTTAGATTTGTAGAAGATGAGTAGAATAATGGCTTTTGATTATGGTACTAAAAGGATTGGAATAGCGGTAACAGATCCATTGAAAATAATTGCTACAAGTTTAGAAACGGTAGCTAATCATGAGATTATAAAATTCATTTCTGAATATATTAAAAAGGAAAAAGTAGAATTATTTGTAGTGGGCAATCCAAAACAAATGGATAATTCACCTTCTCAATCTGCTCCTCATGTGAAAGGATTTGTAAAAACGCTGAAAAGAGAATTTCCTGAAATACCTATCATGATGATGGATGAGCGCTTTACTTCTAAAATGGCTCAACAAACTATCTTAAATAGTGGCATTAAAAAACTGGCTCGCCAGAATAAAAGTTTGACCGATGCCGTAAGTGCAACAATAATTCTTCAATCCTATATGGAAAAAACCGAAAATGGATTTTAACTTTACCCCATGATTTTACCAATTATAGCCTATGGCGATCCAGTTTTAAAAAAGAAAGCAATAGAAATAGATGCTCAGTATCCTGATTTGAAAAAATTGGTTGAAAACATGTTTGATACGATGCATGGAGCAAAAGGAATTGGCTTGGCTGCACCCCAGGTAGGTTTATCTATCCGATTGTTTATTGCAGATGGCTCACCTTTTCAGGAGGATGAAGAATTAAAGGCTTTTAAAAAGGTTTTTATTAATCCTACAATTATTCGAGAAAAAGGAAAAAAATGTACTATAAATGAAGGCTGTCTAAGTATTCCAGAAGTGCGAGAAGATGTTGAACGTCTCGATACCATCGAAATAAGTTATTTAAACGAAAATTTTGAAGAAAAAAATGAAGAGTTTTCTGGAATGAAAGCAAGAATTATTCAGCATGAGTATGATCATATTGAAGGTATTCTTTTTACAGATCGACTATCTATTCTAAAAAAAACTATGCTAAAAAATCGATTGGATGATGTAAGCAAAGGAAAAATCTCAGCAGAATATAAAATGAAATTTCCTCCTGCTAAAAAGAAGCGAAGATAAACAAGCTTAGTCGTCGTTTTTAAAACTTACTTTTCCTTCTTTAATCAATTGCAAAAATTTGCCCCAAGCTAATACATCAAAGATTGGCATAGGTTGGAACTGACCAGCATGATAACGTCTGTTGGATTGATCCATAAATAATATTTTTGCATTTTCTCCACCATCTCGAGGGAGTGTTTTAGAAACTCTTCTTAAGGTTTCCTTACTTAAATTTTTCTGTGCTAATGCATACCCATCATCAGGAATTTCGGTTTCTATAAAAGCTTTTTTAAATTCTTCTAAGGTTTGCCAAGGATAAATATTTACTATAGGCAAATTTATTGTGTCTCTTCGAAGTCTTAAATCTAAAGTTAGTTTATGCAAAACCACATTTTTAGGAATTATGATTCTTTGCGTTTTGTAGCCCAAGGCAGTAAAATATAATGTGTCAGTTTCGTAAGCAGCAAATGAAAAATACCCATCCATATCACTTATGATCATTCTTTTGGCCGCGGGATCAATAATATTTACATATTGAACGACTTGGTAATCATCAAAAGAATGTACTAAACCAGAAATTTGGATTAGCTTTTTATTATCTTTTTGAGCATTAGACAGTAAAAAGCTGAGAGAAAAAGTAAGAAGTAGTAAGGTAGCTTTCAAAGATTATAATTAAAAATGCAATAATTTAATAACGTAGAACTAATATAAAATTTTATATGAGATTAATTATTGCAATCGCTCAGGCAATACTGCATTTGGATCATCAATATCAGTTAAATTAATTGCTTCTACCGAAGTTATTTCTGGTATTGCTCTTTTCAAGGCTTGTTCAACACCCGCTTTTAGAGTCATAATACTCATAGGGCAAGTTCCACACGATCCTAATAATTTTAATCTCACCACCATGTCACTCGTAACTTCTTCAATAGCAACATTGCCTCCGTCTGCTTCCAAATAAGGTCTTATTTGATCTAATGCAGCTTCTATGCGTAATAATAATTCAGGACTTGTACTCATTTTTATTGATAAAAATATAAAGATAATTAATTGCTCACTAATTCTTGAGAACGTTTTGAATTTAATATTGCTACTTGCTGAGCTACCCTTTGAGCAATATCTGAAAATGCTTGATGTAATGAGCTCGTTTGGTCTAAAACTATTGGCGAACCACTATCGCCAGAATTGGCTATTTCTTCTACAATTGGTAAACCTCCCAGATAAGGAATAGCAAATTGATCGGCCAGATTTTTACCACCATCTTTACCAAAAATGTAATATTTATTTTCGGGTAAATCGGCTGGTGTAAACCATGCCATGTTTTCTATAATTCCTAAAAGTGGAGCATCAATCGTTTCCATTTTATACATGCTCATCCCTCTGATAGTATCTGCTAAAGCTACTTTTTGTGGTGTGGTTACAATCACTGCTCCAGTTACTGGAAATGATTGAGTGACAGTAATGTGAATATCACCAGTACCTGGAGGCATATCTACGATCAAATAATCTAAATTACCCCAATCAGCATCATTGAACAATTGCTTTACGGCCGTAGAAACCATTGGTCCACGCCACGGGATCGGTTGTCCAGGTTCTGTGAAAAATCCAATGGAAAGTATTTTTATACCAAATTTTTCGATCGGAAAGATTTGTGTTTTACCGTTTTCGGTTTTTGCTTTTGGTTTAGAACCTTCCAATCCAAACATGGTAGGAATCGATGGGCCATAAATATCTGCATCTAGCAAACCAACCTCAGCGCCTAACCTGCTCAGAGATAAGGCCAGATTAGCTGCAACGGTAGATTTTCCTACTCCGCCCTTTCCAGATGAAACTAAAATGATATTTTTAATATTTTTTAAAGCTGAATTACTAGCTGAACTTGTGACATTGGAAGTCATAATTACATTCACCCTAATTTCTGGACTTATAAAATGAGAAATTGCATTTCGGCACGCGTTTTCGATTAATGCTTTCAAAGGACAAGCTGGAGTAGTAAGCATTACAGAAAATTTTAAATCATTTCCGTTGATTTCAATATCTCGAATCATATTTAGAGTCACCAAATCTTTTTTTAAATCGGGTTCCTCTACGTTGCTTAATGCGGCTAACACTTGCTCTTTGGTAATATTCATTTTTGTAATTTCTGCAAATTTAATAATTTAATAACAGGCTATTTTGAAATTTTGTTTCTATTTGTTTTTAAAATGATTGTATTCTTCAACTTATCTATAATTTAATTTGGATGAAAAAAGTAAAGTGGTTTCTATTTGCTGTATTAATAGTATTAATTATTTTGTTTGGAGGTTTTTTTACTTTCCGTCAAACACTATTAAATTCGGCAATTACCAAAGTACTTTTTAAGATAGAAAAGGAAAAAAATATAAAAATCACGATCACTTCCGCCAAATGGAATGGAATAAGTGGAGTGCATTTAGATAATGTTTTAGTCGTTCCGCAAGACAGAGAGAAATTAGTTGAAATAAAAAGTTTTGATATTGATGTCAAAATAATGCCTTTATTATTAGCTAAAATAAAATTAAATTCAGTTTACATCAAGGATGGAGCATTATTTATTTATTTTGTAGATGGTAAAAGTAATCTAGACTTTATTTTAAAACCAAAATTAGATTCTACTAAAAAATCTGATAGTTCTGAATTGAATATTGGAAATACAGTAGAGAATTTAATCAATGAACTTCTATATAAAATACCCGATAATATGCAAATAAATAACGTTGCATTAATGGTAAATGACGAAGGAAAAAAGTTCAATATTACTGCTAAAAATGTAAGCTTAGAAGATAAAATTTTAGATGCCACTTTTGTTTTAGACAATAATTCGGCTACTTGGAAAATGGCTGGAACTATTGAACCCAATGATCAAAAATTGAATGTTAAATTGTATGGTGTAGGAAAGCCAGTAGAGCTTCCTTACCTCCAACAGAAATTAGGATTGCTCGTAAAGTTCGATACTCTAACTACCAGAATGGACGAATTGAAAAATAAAAATGATGAATTTAGAATTTACGGAAATTGGGCAGTTAGAAATTTAGTAGTAAATAATGCTAGAATAGCCACGAGAGATGTCACAGTACAAAACGCAAGCATAGATGCAAGCATGTTTTTCGGTAAAAATTATATTTCCATAGACAGCTCTTCTGTTATTTATTTAAAAAATCTTAAAGCAAAACCGTTTATTAAATACACGTTGGGAAAAGATAAAGTGTATGAATTAAAAGTAAATACGGGTTTGGTTTCAGCAGATGATTTTTTCAGTTCTTTTCCAGATGGTTTGTTTGAAAATCTTGAAGGAATAAAAACAACGGGTCAAGTAAATTATGCACTCAATTTTAAATTGGAGGAAGCCAATCCAGATGCTTTAATTTTTAGTTCGGGATTAGCAAAAAAAGATTTTAGAATTATAGGTTATGGTGCTACGGATTTAAGATTAATGAATGGATCATTTTCATATACACCTTATGAAAGAGGAAAACCAGTTAGAAATATTTATGTAGGTGGGGGAAATCCTTTTTTCTGCCCTTATGAACAAATACCAGCAACAGTTAAAAACGCTATTTTGTCGGCAGAGGATGGGTATTTTTTCACACATAATGGATTTAACGAAGATGCTTTTAGAAAATCTATTATTATTAATTTCAAAGAAAAAAGTTTTAAGCGGGGAGGAAGCACGATTAGTATGCAATTAGTTAAAAATATATTTCTTAATAGGCAAAAAACGGTGATGAGAAAAATAGAGGAAGCATTGATTGTATGGCTTATAGAAAATAATAGATTGACAACAAAAACAAGAATGTTTGAAGTTTATTTAAATGCAATTGAATGGGGTCCTAATGTGTATGGAATAGGCGAAGCATCTTCTTTTTATTTTAATAAACATCCGTCAGCATTAACATTAGGTGAAAGTATTTTTCTGGCGAGTATAGTGCCAAGACCTAAATTTTTTCGATATTCATTTACAACAGACGGAACTTTAAAACCGTATTTGAAAGGCTATTTTAGATTATTAAGTGGAATAATGCTACGAAGAGGAGCGATTTCGCCAGAAGATACTGTTGCCATGTTTGAATCGGTTTCTTTACTGGGTAGAGCTAGAGATTTGGTTGTCGTAAATGATTCTTTACCAGATTTAGAATTAGAGCAAGAAGATTTAGATTACATTCAAGATAGACCAGAATTGTTTGAAAAATTAGATGAAAATAAAGAAAACATTACGGTTGATAAACCTACGTTTTTTGAGAAAATAAAAACGAGAAGAGAGCAAAGAAAATTGGATAGACAAAAAGAAAAAGAATTGAAAAGCAATTAATTTCTAATTTATTTTAACGAAAAAATTTTTTTATCCTGCCCAACCTTGTCTATCCAAACTACGGTATTGAATGGCTTCTGCTAAATGTTCATTTGCGATTTCTTGTGTTCCTTCTAAATCTGCAATCGTTCTGGCTACTCTTAAAATTCGATCATAAGCACGAGCAGAAAGACCCAAACGCTCCATTGCCGTTTTCAAAAGCTGTTGGCCAGATTCTTCTATTTGGCAAATTTCTCTAACTAGTTTTGGTGTCATTTGTGCATTGCAATAGGTTTCTTTGCGGTTTTTAAATCTTTCCAATTGTATATCTCTCGCTCTCACTACTCGCTGCCTTACTAATTCAGATTTTTCTGCAGGAGCTTTATTCGACAATTCTGAGAAAGAAACAGGAGTAACTTCTACATGAATATCTATTCGATCTAAAAGGGGTCCCGAAATTTTGCTTAAATACCTTTGCACAATACCTGGCCCGCAAACACAATCTTTTTCTGGGTGATTATAAAACCCACATGGACAAGGATTCATAGAAGCTACCAACATAAAAGTTGCAGGATATTCTACCGAAATTCTTGCACGCGATATTGTAACCTTCCGTTCCTCTAATGGTTGGCGCATTACTTCTAAAACACTCCGTTTAAACTCTGGAAGTTCGTCTAAAAAAAGCACTCCATTATGTGCAAGTGAGATCTCGCCAGGCTGTGGATTTCCGCCTCCGCCTACTAAGGCTACATCAGAAATTGTATGATGAGGAGATCGAAAAGGTCGAATAGAAATCAAAGCATCTGCGGTAGAAAGTTTACCAGCAACGGAATGAATTTTAGTGGTTTCTAATGCTTCATGCAAACTTAATGGTGGTAGAATTCCGGGTAATCTTTTTGCTAACATCGTTTTTCCAGCTCCAGGAGGACCGATTAATATTAAGTTATGACCTCCGGAAGCCGCTATTTCCAAAGCTCGTTTTATATTTTCTTGCCCTTTCACATCACTAAAATCGGCTTCAAATGCTGCTTGACTTCTGGCAAATTCTTCCCTTGTATCTACTTTTTCTTGCTCAATATTTTTTCCTCCATTCAGAAATTCAACCAATTCTGTAAGATTTTCGACTCCGTAAACCTCTAAATCATTTACTATTGCTGCTTCACGTGCGTTTTGTTTGGGTAATATAAAGCCTTTAAATCCTTCTGTTCTTGCTTGAATGGCTATCGGTAAAGCTCCTCTTATCGGTTGAAGTTTCCCATCCAAAGAAAGTTCTCCCATGATGATGTAATTGCCAACGTCCTCGCTAGCAACTTGACCAGAAGCAGCAAGAATTCCTACTGCAATGGTTAAATCATAAGCAGAACCCTCTTTTCTAATATCAGCAGGAGCCATATTTACCACAATTCGCTGCCTTGGCATTCGCAATCCTATGTTTTTTAATGCTGATTCTATTCGTTGATATGATTCTTTTACAGCAATATCTGGCAAACCAACAATAGAATAAAAAGTGCCCGTAGAAATATCTACTTCAACAGTAATGCAAATCGCATTTACACCATATACAGCACTACCAAATGTTTTAACTAACATATAAGTACTTCTTTTCAGAAAGCAATATATTAATATATTATGCTTTAAAATATTTTTTACTAATTTTTATTTTGTTTTGAATAATTTTTATTGGTTTGATCCTTGCCTAACTCAAAAATTTTCGACGTAAATAAAATACGTTTAATAAAAAAATTATGGATTTATATTTTAAAAATAGCTTTTTTTAAATTTATACTTGGGCGTTTAATTTAAATTTTCGTTTATTTTATTCGCCATTTCGCTGTGATGTTTTATAAAAATAAAAATATTAACATTAAATTTATAAGGCAAAAATTAAGATTTTATTTTCTGTAATACAGAAATTTCTGCATTAGATAATCTCCGTTTTAATAAAGTAGGAGCTGAAAAAATATTTAGAAATAAATAGTTAAGAGGAATTTAAACTATATTTTTCTCAATAGTATCAATCAAAGAATGAATCACTTTTATATGTATTTCTTGAGCTCTATCTGCATATTGACTATGTGGTGCACGTATTTCTACATCACAATGTGATGCCATCTTGCCACCATCTTTTCCTGTTAATCCAACTACTTTAATCCCCATCTTTTTAGCGGTTTCAATTGCTTTTAAAACATTAGCCGAATTCCCGCTTGTACTAATGGCTAATAATACATCTCCATTTTTTCCTATTGATTCTAAGTATCTAGAAAAAATAAACTCATAGCCATAATCGTTTCCTACACACGAAATATGCGATGGATCTGAAATAGATAAGGCCGCTAATGCAGGTCTGTCATTTCTATATCGACCGGAAAGTTCTTCGGCAAAGTGCATAGCATCGCACATAGATCCTCCATTCCCACAACTAATTATTTTGTTTCCATTTTTTAAAGCAGTCACCATTAAAAGTCCAGCTTCTGCTATTCGGATAAAATTATTTTCGTCAGAAATAAAATTGTTTATTACTTTTTCTGCTTCTATAAAATGGGCTTTTATTTCTTCCGTCATTTTTACTTTTTATGTATTAAATTACTTTTTTACAATTTTATATAATGCACCTTTATTACTAGAAGGCGCTACTGATTGGCTACTTAAAATATATAATTCACCAACCTCATCTTCTCCAAAGCTTAAAACTCTAATCTCATTAGGTTTGTTAGCAACTGTGAAATTTTCCCTTACATAAGTTCCGTTTTTTTCTTTAGTCATAAATAATGGACCTGTCCAGTCTGCGAAAATATAAGTTCCAACTAAATCTTTTAAGATTTTTCCTCTGTAAACATAGCCACCAGTTATGCTCACCCCTATATCATGATTGTATTCCAAAACGGGTAAGATTAATCCTTTTGTTTCACATGTTTTAGTTTCAAAACAATGATTTCCTTCCATTATCTTCCATCCATAATTACCTGCTTTTTTAATTAAATTAAGTTCTTCATATTTATTTTGCCCTACATCTGCACAATAGAGTTTTCCATTGCTTTTATCAAAAGAAAATCTCCAAGGATTTCTTAATCCCCAAGCATAAATTTCTGGTTTACCGCCTGAGTTCACAAATGGATTGTCTGCCGGAATTTTATATTTTTCTTCTGTATTTATATCAATTCGCAAGATTTTACCCAACAAATTATTTAAATTTTGTCCGTTTCCAGTTGCGCCATGCTCATCACCAGATCCGCCACCATCTCCCAAACCGATGTATAAAAAACCATCTGGTCCAAAAGCTAATTGCCCACCATTATGGTTCATTTCTGGTTGTTCTATTTCTAAAATAATTTTTTCTGAACTAGGTAAGATTTCATCTTTCCCTTTTAGCATTACAAATTGAGAAACTCTACTTTTATGATTGCTTGATTTGATGGTAGATGGTGAACTATAATAAACAAATAATTTTCCATTTACGGCAAAATCAGGATGTAATGCTATTCCTAATAAACCCCTTTCATCATAAAAAGATCCAAGACTTACTATTTTATTTCTTAAATCTAGTATTGGTTTTTCAACTAGCTTACCTTGTTTAATAAGCCTGAGAACTCCTCTTTGCTCACAAATAAAAATTCGATTACTCTGATCATTTGGTGCTGCCATAGCAACTGGGGATTGAAATCCATTTGCAATTAATTCTAATTTATATTCTGTATTTTGAGTAACAGGTTCTCTCTTTTTTCCTTTACACGAAATTATTATTTGAGTTAAAAAAAGACTTATAATTAATCGCAGAATTAAATAGTTGTTCATATCCTTAAATTTAGTTCAAATTAGAAGTAAATAAATTTAGGTAAAAGTCCTCTTTTTCTCTCATTCTTTTTATTTCTGAGTCCTTTTTGTCTCCATATCCACACAAGTGTAAAATGCCATGGATCATTACTCGGTTCAATTCCTCTAAGAAGTTTACGCTCAAATCTTTGGAATTATCTTTTACTCTTTCTATGCTGATGTACAATTCACCAGATATCTTATTTATTTCATTACTCAAATCAAAAGTTATGATATCAGTGAAATAATCATGTTGTAAATAATTCTGATTTATTTTCAATAAAAATTCATCTGTACAAAAGATGAAAGATAAATCTTCTACTGTTTTGCCTTCGGATATTATGGTAAACTTTATCCATTCTTTTAATTTCTTTTTCTGTTTTAAATTAAAAGAAACGTCTGAATTTTGAAAGTGAATTGCCAATTTTTATAAATTTAAACAGATAATGGAAAACATAATTCTACGCAAGAAGGATTAATAGAATAAGAGAATTTTTCGGATAAACTTTTCATAAATAATATACCACGTCCACCTTCAGTGTCTGATTTTTGATTAGCTAAAAAACTTTCTGTTCTTTTTAAATCAAATCCTATTCCTTCATCTAAAACGGAGAATTGCAACATCTTTTCTGAGTTTATTTCATGAGACAATTTTATTTTCTTCAAACCATTATTCTTATTACCGTGCAATAAAGCATTGTTAAAAGCCTCATTCATAGCAATTTCTACAGAATCCCAATCAGTAGAGTTTTCAGAATAGGTTTGTTTTATAGCTAAGAACCAAAATTGATATCTATTAAAAGCTAATTGATCTGAATAGATAATTATTGAATTCATTTGGTACTTAAATTTTTAAAATACTCATCAATTTTCAATTTATAGTAGGAATTAAGAGCTGGTGGAACAGTTTGCAAAAATTCTGTTTCTTTCAATTTTAATTTTTTGTATTCCTCAAACACAGGATTAAATTCTTCATTCAAATTTTTTCCTTCTTTGGATTCTCTTTTATTATCATATTCTCTTTCTCGTTCAGCTTTTTCTGATTCTAATAGTCGAGTAAGTATTTCATTTTGGCGGTTAAAAGTTTCCGGACTTATTTTTTTATTATACAAATCAGTTTCTGTTTTCTCCATCTCTTTTGCCAGCTCGCTGATTTCTTTAGAATTTCCAGCCCCTTCTTTCCCATCATTTCCTTGTTCTTTCCCCATTTTTTCTAATGCATTTCTGATGGCTTGTTGTTGAGCAGCCATTTTTGCCATTTGCTCACTCATCTCTCCTTTGCCCGGTTTTTGGCCAGGTTTCATTCCGTTTTGCATTTGTTTTAATTGCTCATTTAATTTCTGCTGCATTTGAGATAATCCAGATTCACCGGGCTTTTTTCCGGGCTTCTTTCCAGGTTTTCCACCTGGCTTACCTTCTTTTTTTGCTTTTGCTTCTGCTTGCATTTCAGATAATGCTTCGCTTAGCATCACTGCTAAATTATTTACAGAAGTCATCACATATTGTTGTCTATTGTTTGCCTCGGCTGTTCTTCGCTCTGCTAAATTTTCAATAGACTTTTGCATATTTAAATCAATGGTTCCAATTTCTTTATTAACAAAACTTTTAATTTTTGCTACCTTTTTGCTCAAGGCATATAAGCTATCCTTAATCATAGAAAGATCATCTTTTAAGAATTTTTGCTTTTGCGTTAATGTTAAATAATTAGGATCATTAATGGCAGTCTTTTTTAAATTTTCCATCGTCTTTTCTTGGTCAAAAGATACTTTTAATAAATTTTCCAAAATCTCCCTTAACGCTTGCATATTTAATTCTAATTCTTCGCTCTCACCCGATTCTTTCATCTCTTTTAGTTTTTCAGAAAGTTTTTCCATTTTGTCAGAAGCCTCTTTTTGAGAAGCAGATGCCTTTTTTTGATTGTTATTAGACAAACTTTTTTCACTTTCTTTTAATGAATTGTCTATTTCTTCCTGATCTTTTTCTGGATTATCAAAGGAATTTTTCTCTTCTAATTGCTCATTTTTTTCTTCTAATGATTTTAAATCTTTTTTAATTTCTTCAAACTTATTTTCTATTTCCTTTTGTTCTTGTTTTGCTGCGTCATCTGGTTTTTCAGCTTTACTTTTTTCAGAAAGTTCATCTTGTTTCTGAGCCAAATCATCGAGTTTTTTCACTACATCATCAAACTTTTGTTCAAACTCTAATTGCTTATATAATTCTAACATTCGATCCAATTCTTTTTCCAAAGATTGATTGTCCATGTTTAGTTTTTCAAGCTTTTCTTGAGTTTGATCTTTATTGTTTTCTTTCAAAAGATTCTCTAATTGCTTTAATAAATCTTTAGTTTTTTCATCCAAAATATTTTCAAACATATTTTGAAGTTCTTTTTGTTTTTCTAAAATACTCTCTTCACTTTTCTTAAACTCTTCATCCCGCTGATTATTCGTCTTATTATCTTTTGAAATCTCCTTTACTTCGTCTTCCAATTTCTTTTGTTGATCTAATAATTGCTGAATGGATTTCTTATCTTCAAAATTCAAAGATTTTTTCTCAGCCAGTTTCTCTGTTAATTTCTTGGTTTCTCTTTGCAATTTTTCAGCTTCTTTAGCTGCATCCCTCAATTTATCTTTTAATGATTGGCTATTTTCTTCTTTTTGCTTTTCCACCTCAGATTCAGATGGAGCTTTATATACTTTTAATGCAGATCGGGTTGATTTACTTCCATTTACTCCATCATTATCCCACACTTCAAAATAATATTCAAACTCTTCAGATAGTTGGATTCCAGCATCTGCCATGTTCCAAGAATAATAGAATTGTGATGCGGTTCCTGAATTGTTTAAAGAAACAGGAATAGAAATTAACTTATTTAATTTTTGTTTATCGTCCGACTTTGTAAATCTGTAATTAAAGTTTAATCTTTTTAATCCATAATCATCATTCGCCTCACCAACAAAATATACGAGCCTAGTTCGTACTGAATCTTTCTTTTCTTCAACAGAGATTCCAGGGAATGCATCTAAAATAACATTAATTGTAAACGCTAAGGAGTCTGCATCCTTGAATTGATCATTCAATGGCTTTACAAAATAAGATGCATTCCTAAAAACTCTTTTAGAAAAATTGAATCTGTTATTAGAATTGGTTAATAAACTTTTTTCATTTTCAAATGCAAATTCAATTGCATCGGTTCCAGAACCTGTAAAATTCCAATTTATTTTAGTTCCTGCCGGTACTGTTAAATCTCCAGCATTACTTAGTGATTCTTTATTCTTATTTAAATAAGAAGGATATTCTAGTGTAACCGAAAGGTTGGTAATTGTTGGATTAGGTAATATTTTCAATTCATATTCTTTTGTAATAAATCCATCTGCTTTGAATCTGAATTTTTTAGTATTTTGAAGATTTTTAAATTCATAATTAAATCGAATAATGCTTTTTTTATCTAATTTGAAGCTGTTTTCTCCTTCCAGCAAATAGATATCTTGAGGTATTTCTGATCCGTCCAACTTTACTTCCAATAGAAAATCATCGTGCTGAATAGCTGACATTTTCTTATTTATTATGCTTATTTCAAATGGAGCTTTACGTTCGTAAAAAGTTCCGTAGTCTAATAATCTTCCTGTGCTTTCTGAAAGAATAGATGGCGAAATAAGAATAACTAACAATAATATTGAAATAGGAATTGCTACAAATTTTATATATTTTTTATTTTCGTTTAAATTAATAGCATTACTAAAAGGGATTGGATTTAACTGTAAAGATTTTTGATTAATACCTGCTTGAATTAATTCTTTATCTTCAACAGAATCTCCAGCAAGTTTTTGTAATTGTAGTGTATTTAAGAGTTTGTCCTTTATTTCAGAAAAATGACTTCCTATAATTTCTGCCGCTTTCTGATGAGAAATTATTTTTCCTAATTGGTAAAAAGACATTAAAGGTTTTATTACCAACAAAAAAAGAACAGCGAAATTTGCCAGAATAAAAGTGTAAAATAAAATTGCTCTGAAAAAGCTATTAAAGAAGAAGTAATATTCTAAAAGTGTAAAAAGTAAGTAGGTAGCAAATAAGCCAGTCAGAAAATATAGACTTCCTCTTATTGCTTGATTTTTGTAATATTTTCGGGTGAAACTATCAAGTTTTTGAACAAGAAATTGATAATTGGATAAACTAGACTGCATGTAATTTAAATAATTGCAAAACGCAATTTAGTCAAATAAATTTTGACATAAACTGAATAAGAGAAAGTAAACCGATCAAATTAAAATCTAAAATTTAGAATTTTTCATAACTAATTCGGAAGTAATAGATTCTCATCTCTGTCTGTCAAACTCATATTAATGTCCTGACCTGCAATTCCATCTATTGAACCACGAATATGAGAAGAACTTAAAAGTACTTTATCCAATTCTTTCTCCCTTGATTTCCAAAGTCTTTCCATTGTATCTCGCTCTTTCAAAATTGACATTCTCATGCTCATGAATCCTTCTCTTATGGCTTTCCATTGTTCAGAAAATTCACTACTTGTCAAGTAATCATACAATAAATGCATTTTATCTCCACGATTTTCTTGGTTTTTACTTAGCTGCGCAATTTTCATAATTCCTTGTCGTAGTACATAAGATACAGCTTTTACTTCATGGAAAGAGCAAATCCAAACTCCATCTTTTTCACCAAATGAAGTCATCCCTTTTGGATATTGCTGGCTAACAATCACCGCCACATCAATCCCCGAACTTCGCATGTCCTTTTTTATTTTTTCTATCCAATCAGTTGCAAACTCTTTTGTTCTTTTACTTTCATAAATGATCTTTCCACACTCCTGCCCGAAACTGTTTTTGACAATCTGTATACAATCCGCTCCTTTTTTTCCTTTAGCCACTTCTCCAATTATATCATTTGGAAAATGTTCGCGAAGAATATTTTCTAATTCCAATTCCTGAATTTCACCTTGTAGCTGCATTGAACCTTGTTCGGCTTTTCTCAACATCTCATCAGCCAATTTTTTCTGATCCTCCAGTTGCTTTTCCATCTCCTTCAGTTTAAAATTATATTGAGTATCCTTTTGCAACATTCTTTCTGCTTCTTCTTGCTTGAATTTATCTTGTTGCAAATTCTGCTGTTCAATTAATTTTTTGTTGTAATTAAATTCCAAAGCAGTAGATTTTTCATTTAATTCTGCTTCTTTTTTTAAAAATGATAATTCTTTATCTTGAATAGCTTTATTCTTTTCACTTAATTCAAGTTTAGTTTTTTCAATTAAAGCAAGTTTGTTTTCATAGTCAGAAGCAATGTTTTTTCTTAAATCTGATTCTAATTTTAATTTAATAGATTCTGTGTTTTCAATTAATTTCTTTTCTTGAGATTGTTGAAATTGTAATTTTTCATCTTGTAATGCTTTTTCTTTGGCAGCAAACTCATCTTGTTTTTCCTTTTTGAAATCAAGCATTTCCTTTCTTAATTTTTGTTTATGCTCTTCATTTAATCCTTCTTCTATTGGAAATTGATTCCCACATTTCGGACATTTTACTTCTGTTGCCATATTTTTTATTTATGCTTTTACCTTTTGTAATAAAAGCTTTTTTTTTCTGTAAAGATATTTTTAATGCATTCTCTTAATGCAGTTTCTATCTGAATTAAATTTCTTCGCGTGAGTTTGAGTGATGCTAAAAACTTTCCTTAAAAAAATCAAAGCATTCCATTGTCATTTCATTTGCAGAAATCTCCTTCAATTAATTCTCCGAAATTTGTAGTTTAATTAAATAGTGCTTGTCTCAATTTATAGAAGCACTAAAATACTATATTGCAAACTTATTTTTTCTATTTTAAAAAATGAAAACCTATTTATACATCGTTCTAGTTTCTGTTGCATTTACAGCTTGCAACAAACAAAATAAAAAAATTCAAATAAGCGAAAAACCCGAAATGTTAGTATCAGATCCTCATACATTTTCCCAACCTGCAATAGCAAAAGTAAATCATCTAGATTTAGAATTAGTAGTAAATTTTGAATCAAAAACTTTAGATGGCAAAGCAATATGGACTTTTGATAATTTTAATTCTGCCGACTCTTTGGTTTTAGATACTAGAGGATTATCGATTAAAAAAGTGATGTTGGATAAAGGTACCAGTTCGGTAAAATTCAAATTAACTTCTCCAATTCAATTTTTAGGATCTGCATTAGTGGTCCCTATAAAACCAGAAACCAAAACAGTAACCGTAGAATATACTACCAATCCAGATGCTGCTGCCTTGCAATGGTTAGATCCAAAGCAAACTGCTGGAAAAAAGCTACCATTTCTTTTTACCCAATCGCAAGCAATTTTAGCACGAACTTGGATTCCTTGCCAAGACAGTCCAGGAATTAGATTTACTTACAATGCAAAAGTAAAAGTGCCGAAAGAATTATTGGCAATTATGAGTGCAGAAAACCCAGTAAGTAAAAACCCAAATGGTGAATATTCTTTTAGAATGACTCAACCAATACCCTCCTATTTAATGGCATTGTCTGTTGGCGATTTAGAATTTAAAGGTGTGGATTCTCGAACGGGAGTTTATGCAGAACCTGCAACTTTAGCTGCTGCAAGATATGAATTAGAGGACATGGGAAAAATGGTAGATGCCGCAGAAAAACTATATGGACCTTATCGTTGGGATCGTTTTGATGTTTTAATGTTACCTCCAAGTTTCCCTTTTGGTGGTATGGAAAATCCAAGAATTACTTTCGCAACTCCAACTATTTTGGCTGGAGATCGCTCATTAGTTTCATTGATTGCTCATGAATTAGCACATAGTTGGTCTGGTAATTTAGTCACCAACGCTACTTGGGACGATTTCTGGCTCAACGAAGGTTTTACCGTTTATTTCGAACGAAGAATAATGGAAGAAATAGAAGGAATAGAATATGCAAAAATGCTAGAATCTTTAGGCTATGATGATTTGAAAGAGTCAATTGCAGAAATGAAAGATAATTTACAAGACACCCATTTAAAATTAAACTTAAAAGGTAGAGATCCAGACGAAGGAGTGACTAATATTGCCTACGAAAAAGGATATTTTTTCCTAAGAACAATTGAGGACATGGTTGGGAGAGATAAATTTGATTTATTCGTAAAGGAATATTTTAAAACATATGCTTTTAAGGTAATTACAACCGAAGAATTTTTGACGTATTTAAATTCTACTTTGCTAAAGGATAGTGTTTTACAGAATAAATTAAATGAAAAAGCTTGGGTTTATGAACCAGGATTACCAAGCAATATTCCTGCTGTCAATTCCACCAGATTTGATCAAGTAGATAAATCGTTAGCTCAATGGAAACAAGGCGAAAAAGCAAAATCTCTAATTACAAAAGAATGGACTAGTCACGAGTGGGTTCATTTTATCAATCGATTACCATCCAAATTAGACCTTAATCAGATGAATGATTTAGATCAAACTTTTCAATTATCAAAATCCGGAAATTCAGAAATTTTGGCTGCATGGTTACTGCATGTTGTAAATAATAATTACCAGCCTGGCTATTCTAGTCTTGATCAATTTTTAGTAAATGTTGGTCGAAGAAAATTTCTATCTCCGCTTTATCAAGCATTAATTAAAACTCCAGAAGGAAAAAAGAAAGCATTAGAAATATATTCTAGAGCGAGAGAAAATTATCATTTCGTAGCCACTCAAACCTTAGATGCAATGTTGGATTATAAATCGATTTAAAGATGCTGATATTCGATAGAAGTGTTTTCTTGCATTTAAGATTTGGCTTCTCTTACTTTCTAGCTCCGATTTTCTTTTTTGCTCTTTCTACTATTGATAAGCCTGTTTTCTGGAATGCTTTATTAACTTTTATTGCTTTTCACTTTTTTATTTACCCGGCAAGCAATGGCTATAACAGTTATTTTGACAAAGACGAAGGCAGCATCGCATTAATTAAAAACCCTCCTCCAGTAAATAAATCCTTATACTATTATTCGTTAATTTTTGATTTAATTGGAATAGTAATTTGTTTTTTTGTACATCCATATTTGGCAATTATGGCATTTATTTATGGTGGTATATCTAAAATTTACAGTCATCCTTTTATAAGATTAAAAAAATTCCCTATTCTTAGTTTTTTAACGGTAGCACTCTTTCAAGGTGGCTTTATGTTTTTTGCTTTTGTTTTTGGTAGTGATAAAAATCATGAATTATCTTATCTATCTAATCAAATAATGTTAGGAATAATTATTTCCACTTTGCTTGTAGGTGCAGGTTATCCATTAACTCAAATTTACCAACATCAGGAAGATAGAAAACGTGGGGATAAAACAATGAGTTTGTTATTAGGGATTCGCGGCACATTTATATTTTCTGCACTCTTATTTCTAAGTGCTGGAATTACTATGTATTATTATTATGCTTTAATAGGTAGCAAAATAGCTTTCACTTATTTTATAATTTATATGTTGCCAGTTTTTTTATTCTTTATTTATTGGGCATTTTTAGCGATCAAAAATTCGGAACAAGCAAATTTTAAAAATAGTATGAGAATGAATTTTTTGAGTGGAACCTGCATGCTCTTTTATTTTTTGGGATTATGTGTAATTAAATTTGTGTTTTAAATAGAAATAAATTTTCAATTAGCTTTCAATTAAATTCTTTTATAATAGTTAAAAAACCTAAATAAATCATTGAAAAATTCCAAATCAGCCAGCCATCCAAAAGGACTATATGTTTTATTTTTCACAGAAATGTGGGAACGCTTTGGATATTATTTAATGTTGGGTATTCTGTTTTTGTATTTAACAGACTCATCCAAAGGAGGTTTAGGTTTACAACGAGCAGAAGGTTCAGATATAGTTGGAACATATTTGGGCCTAGTATATCTTACTCCATTTCTGGGTGGATTACTTGCAGACCGAATTTTAGGTTATCGTAAATCAATTATTATTGGAGGTTTACTAATGTCGGCTGGGTATTTTGGATTATCTATTCCGGGGATGACATTTTTTTGGCCCTCTGTATTACTTATCGTTTGTGGAAATGGATTTTTCAAACCAAATATTTCTACTTTGTTAGGAAATTTATATTCCGATGAAGATAAAAAACCTTTAAAAGATGCTGGATACAATATCTTTTATATGGGAATAAATTTAGGAGCTTTCATCTGCAATTTTGTAGCTGCATATATGCGAAACGAATATGGATGGGGATATGCTTTTGGAGCTGCTGGGGTTGGGATGTTGTTTGGAGTTATTTGGTTCATAGCTGGAAAAAAGCATATCATTCATGCTGACATAAAAAAGGAAGCCAATCCTGAAGATATGCCAGTGATGAAAGTAGTTTATTTTGTTTTTTTACCAGCCATTGTATTTGGAATTTTGGGTTGGCTTGTGCCTGGCAATATATTCGGTTCAGACTCTACCGATGGTTTTATTGTAGCCTGTATTCCAATTATTGGATTTTATATCAATCTTTTAATTAAATCAAATAAAGAAGATAAATCTAGAATTGGGGCATTATTATCCATATTTTTAATTGTAGTTGTATTTTGGGCTGTCTTCAAGCAAAATGCATCAGCACTTACAATCTGGGCAGAAACCTATACAGACCGACAAATTAGTGAGGATTTAGCTCCTGTGCTTAAACCTTTTGGTATGGTTCAAGAATTAAGTTCTAAATCAGATTCGTTCCCAAAGTTTGATTCTTATTTTAGAGTAGAGAAAGATGTGCTGGGAAATTCGGTTAAGGCTTTCTCACCTGCACCTTATTTTCAAAATCTGCCAAAAGAAAAATGGCCAGAAGAAAGCGGAAAAATTAAATTAATCTCCACAGAAATATTTCAATCCATTAATCCATTTTTTATCATTCTAATAACTCCTTTAGTTATTTTGTTTTTTGCATTTCTACGAAAGAGAAACGCCGAGCCAAGTACACCAGCAAAAATTGGTTATGGTTTGTTAATAACAGGCTTTTCTACGTTAGTAATGGCTTTCGCGGTCTACAATACAGATATGGTAGGCACTAAAGCATCGGCTTGGTGGCTAATTGCTTCTTATGGTGTTGTTACCATTGGAGAATTATTTTTATCGCCAATTGGTTTATCATTAGTTTCCAAAGTTTCTCCGGTTAGAATTACTTCTTTAATGATGGGTGGTTGGTTTCTGGCTACCTCAATTGGAAATAAATTATCAGGGGTTTTAGCTTCGCTTTGGGATGGATATGACAATAAAGCCAATTTCTTTTTAGTGAATTTCTTTGCCTGTTTATTAGCAGCCTCGGCAATATTTATTTTGTTAAAATGGCTTAGAAGTGTGATAGAGAAGCATAATTAAATATTATTCAGTGTAAAAATTACCATGTTATTTCGATCTAATTTTAAAAAGCAGAATATTAACTCAAAAAACATATTGTTTTGTTTTGTTTAGAATGGTTAAGAATTTATCCAAAAGCATTTTTAATAATTCAAAATACCATAAAAAGAATTTTAAATTCATTCAAAGCATTATTGGTTAAAGCAATTTTATCATTCCATTTTACTTCAAAAAAGCCAATTACCAATTCTATTGATCTAAAAACCAACTCCAGCCAATCCAAAAAAATTTGTAATTTCGTCACCAATTAAAACCTAACACTAACTTTTTGAAAGGAATAATTTTAGCAGGAGGATCTGGCACTAGACTTCACCCACTTACACTGGCAAATAGCAAGCAAATGCTACCAGTATACGATAAACCCATGATTTATTATCCATTGTCCATTTTGATGATGGCTGATATTCGTGAAATTTTAATAATTTCTACACCTCACGATTTACCAAATTTTCAAAAATTGTTAGGAGATGGTTCTCAATTAGGTTGTAATTTTCAATATGCAGTTCAAGATATTCCGAATGGTTTGGCGCAAGCGTTTGTTATAGGAGAAAAATTTATTGGAAATGATAAAGTAGCTCTAATTTTAGGCGATAATATTTTTTATGGATCTGGTTTAGCTGAATTACTCCAAAGTAATAACAATCCAGACGGAGGAGTAATTTATGCGTATCATGTTTCTGATCCTGAGCGTTATGGCGTAGTAGAATTTGATGAAAACAATACCGCAATTTCTATAGAGGAGAAACCAGAGAATCCTAAATCTAGTTATGCAGTTCCTGGATTATATTTTTATGATAATTCTGTTGTAGAAGTTGCAAAAAATATAAAACTGTCTGCCCGCGGAGAGTACGAAATAACGGACGTTAATAAAGAATATTTAAATAGAGGTAAACTAAAAGTCAGTATTTTAAATAGAGGAACTGCTTGGTTGGACACTGGTACATTTGCTTCTTTAATGCAAGCTGGTCAATTTGTTCAAGTAATCGAAGAGCGGCAGGGACTAAAAATCGGATGCATTGAGGAAGTCGCCTATCGGATGAAATTTATAGATGCTGAGCAACTTAGAAAAATTGGTGAGCCATTAGTTAAAAGTGGATATGGCCAATATTTAATGAAATTAGTTACAAAATAATAAAAAAGTAGTAAAAAAAATTTAATTGATATGAAATATATAGCAGAGGAACTTAAAAAATTTTCTCATCAGATTAAATTCTCTGTTGAGAATTACAAAAACCATGGAGTGAATCTTTCTGAATTTGATAATGCATTAATTGGGGGATTAGGTGGTTCTGGAATAGCAGGCAGAATGATTAAAAATTAC
>JBBQYA010000033.1:0-27677 GCA_038209155.1 Sphingobacteriales bacterium
GAAATACAAGGAACACAACAAAGCGGCGTTTTAGGATTAAAATTAGCAGATATAGTTAAAGATCAATTGCTTTTGCAAGAAGCACGCAGCACAGCAATAGAAATTTTAACAGCAGATCCATTTTTGAATCAAACTCAACATCTAGGATTATTAAATGCATTAGAAATGAATAAGCAAAATAAAGAATGGGGAAAGATAAGTTGATTAACAATGTGCATTTTTGTAAATATTTATTATTTACTTTTTAAATGAATAACAATTTCACCGATTGGCTTAATCTTATTTCTAAACTTACTTGGAGAAGAAGTTGGAATTTTGCGCTCGTTTTTTCGAGTTATTTAATTAGTAGTTATACCAAGAAAAAAACTCACTGGGGCAATCCAATCAGTATTTCAATCGAACCAACCACCAGTTGCAATCTCCGATGTCCGGAATGTCCGAGTGGTTTACGCTCCTTTAGCAGACCAACAGGAATGCTAAAGTCAGATTTTTTCAGATCCACCATAGATCAAATTAGTAAAGATTTGCATTATCTAATATTTTATTTTCAAGGTGAACCTTATTTAAATCCCGATTTTTTAGATATGGTTTCTTATGCTTCAGAAAAAGGAGTTTACACGGCTACTTCTACCAATGCTCATTATTTAAATGATAAAAATGCAGAACGAACCGTAAAAAGTGGCTTGGATAGAATCATTATTTCTATAGACGGAACCACCCAAGAAACGTACGAGCAATATAGAATTGGAGGAAATTTAGAAAAAGTTTTAGAAGGCACTAAAAACATTGTGAAATGGAAAAAAGCATTAAAAAGTAAAACTCCGCATGTGATCTTTCAATTTTTAGTGGTAAAACCTAATGAACATCAAATTGAAGAAGTAAAAAAATTAGCGAAAGAAATTGGAGTGGATGAAGTTGGTTTGAAAACTGCACAAATTTATGATTATCAAAATGGCTCATCGTTAATTCCTGTAAATGACCATTTTTCGAGATATAAAAAAAACAGCGACGGAACTTATTCTATCAAAAATAAATTATTGAGCCATTGCTGGAAAATGTGGCAAGGTTGTGTCATAACTTGGGATGGTTTAGTGGTTCCTTGTTGTTTTGACAAAGATGCGGAATATAGAATGGGAGATTTGAAAAATGAAAAATTTGAAGACCTTTGGAATTCGGAGAAATATAAACGTTTTAGAAATTCAGTTATATCCTCCAGAGGTGAAATAGAAATGTGCAAGAATTGTACAGAGGGTACTTTGGTTTGGGGATAATTAATAAAATAAAAAATGGGAAAAGGGGCGAGAGATAATAAACATGATCCTTATCAAGCATTAAAATTTCGTGGATTTAGGAACTTTCTTACCATGAGAGTTTTTGTTACTGTAGCCGTACAAATTCAAGCTGTTATTCTAGGTTGGCATATTTACACGTTAACAAAAGATCCACTTTCACTTGGCTTTATAGGCTTAGCAGAAGCTATTCCGGCATTATCTGTTGCATTAATTGCTGGATATATTGCAGATCATTATAATCGAAAGTGGCTATTAAGAATTTCCGTTTTAGTTATGCTTGTTTGTTCATTAATTTTATTAATAGTCACTTACCCGCCTATAGCAGAGACTCTATCTCTAAAACAATCCTTATTCATTTTCTATACGACCATAATTTTAATTGGTTTTGCCAGAGGGTTTTATTCACCAGCAGCTTTTTCTTTAATTTCACAATTAGTACCCCGCTCTGCATTTGCCAATAGTTCTACTTGGAATAGTTCTTTTTGGCAAGCATCTGCAATAGCCGGTCCAGCTATAGGTGGTTTATTGTATGGCTTTTATGGAATCACTGTTTGTTTTGGTTTAATTGCATTATTGCATGCTGGCGGAGTGGTACTAATAAGTTTTATCTATTTGCTAGAAAAACAAACTATACCCGAAAAAGCAGAAAACATTATTGAGAGTTTACTTCAAGGAATTCGATTTGTATTTTCTACTAAAATGCTTTTAGGAGCATTAACTTTAGATTTATTTTCTGTTTTCTTTGGTGGGGCTGTTGCTTTATTGCCTGTTTTTGCTAATGATATTCTAAATACTGGTCCTCAGGGTTTAGGCCTTTTACGTGCTGCACCATCCGTTGGAGCAGTTCTCTCCATGTTGTTTTTTGCTTATAATACTCCCATGAACAAGCCTTGGCGAAATTTATTAATAGGGGTCACTGGTTTTGGGATTAGCATTATTTTATTTGGGCTTTCCAAAAACTTTTATTTATCTCTCTTTTTCTTATTTCTAAGTGGTGGATTTGATAGTGTAAGCGTCATTATCCGTTCTACTATTCTGCAATTATTAACTCCTGATGATATGCGCGGTAGAGTTTCAGCTGTGAATACCATGTTTATTGGTTCAAGTAATGAAATTGGTGCTTTTGAATCAGGCTTAGCTGCAAAAATGTTGGGTGTAATTCCATCTGTAATTTTTGGTGGTAGCATGACCTTAATGATTGCAGGCATCACTTGGGTGAAAACGAAAGATTTATTAAAGGTTCGGTTTTCGGGGAAATAGAGCAAAAAAAAATATCATTTGCTTCTTAAATCTTTTTGATAAAAGTTCAATACAAATCCTAAAATTCAATCAATCTTTATTATCATTCGCTTTTCTCATAAAACTATTCTACTTTTGATCTGCTTATAGAGAAAGACGGAGGGATTAGACCCACTGATGTCTTAGCAACCTGTGCTAACAAGGTGCTACATTCTATTCCAAATTTATTTTGGAAAAAGATAAGTGAAGATGACTCAACAGTCAATTTTTATAAGCAACAAATTTTTAGCATATAAAATAGATTGTAGATGGATATTTCAGAAATTTTAAAAGAAAGAATATTGGTTTTGGATGGTGCAATGGGCACTATGATTCAACAATATAATTTGGAAGAAGCAGATTTTAGAGGAGAGCGTTTCGCAAATATTAAAGAAGATGTACGTGGTAATAACGATTTATTAAATCTTACTAGACCCGATATAATTCTAGCAATTCATAAAGAATATTTGGAAGCTGGTGCGGATATTTTAGAAACTAATACTTTCAGTTCCAATTCTATTTCCATGGCAGATTACAATATGCAGGACCTTGCTTATGAGCTAAATCTGGAAGCTGCAAAGCTGGCTAGAATAGCTTGTGATGAGTATACTGCAAAGAATCCAGCCAAACCACGTTTTGTAGCAGGTGCTATAGGACCCACTAATCGTACACTTTCTCTTTCTCCAGATGTAAACGACCCCGGTTTTAGAGCCATTTCTTTTGATGAATTATCCGATGCTTATTTTGAACAAATAAATGGTTTAGTAGATGGAGGATCTGATTTATTATTAGTTGAAACTATTTTTGATACGCTAAATTGCAAAGCTGCATTATATGCTATTGAAAAATACGCTGAATTGACTGGCAGAAAATTACCTGTTATGGTTTCTGGAACTATAACTGATGCAAGTGGCAGAACCTTGTCAGGGCAAACTACTGAGGCTTTTTTGAATTCTGTTTCTCACATAAATTTATTAAGTGTTGGATTAAATTGTGCTTTGGGTGCTCACGAAATGAGACCTTATATTCAGGAATTATCCGAAAAATCAGCATCCTTAATTAGCGCATATCCAAATGCTGGTTTGCCCAATGAGTTTGGAGAATATGATGAAAGCCCTGATCAAATGGGGATACATATTCATGATTTTTTAGAAAGTGGCTATTTAAATATTGTTGGAGGTTGTTGTGGAACTACCCCAGCGCACATCCGCAAAATTGCTGAATTAGCAAGTAAAACAAAACCTCGGCAAGCACCAGAAATTAAACCTTTCACACGTCTTAGTGGATTAGAGCCTGTCACACTTACACCAGAAACTAATTTTATAAATATTGGTGAAAGAACGAATATTACAGGTTCTCCGAAATTTTCTAAACTAATTTTAGCTGGCGATTATGAAGCTGCATTAGCTATTGCCAAACAACAAGTAGATGGCGGTGCACAAATTATAGACGTGAACATGGACGAGGGAATGCTAGATTCCGAAGCAGCTATGGTTAAGTTTTTGAATTTAATGCAATCTGAGCCAGACATCGCAAAACTGCCTGTTATGATTGATTCTTCTAAATGGTCGGTTATTCATGCTGGATTAAAATGTGTGCAAGGCAAAGCCATAGTAAATTCTATCAGTTTAAAAGAAGGAGAAGAAAAATTTTTAGAGCAAGCCAAAGAAATTAAAAAATTCGGAGCCGCCGTAGTTGTAATGGCTTTTGACGAAACAGGTCAAGCAGATACTTTTCAGAAAAAAATTGATATCTGCAGGAGATCGTATGATTTATTAGTTAATAAAGTTGATTTTCAAGCACAGGACATCATTTTTGATCCAAATATTCTTACCGTAGCTACTGGATTAGAAGAACATAATAATTATGCAGTTGATTTTATAAATGCTACCAAATGGATAAAAGAAAATCTTCCTTTGGCTAAAGTAAGTGGTGGTGTAAGTAATATTTCTTTTTCTTTCAGAGGAAACAACCATGTGAGAGAAGCCATGCATTCGGCGTTTTTGTATCATGCCATACGTGCAGGATTGGATATGGGAATCGTGAATGCAGGAATGCTAGAAGTGTATGCAGAAATTCCAAAAGACTTATTAGAACTAGTGGAAGATGTTTTATTAAACAGAAGGGAAGATTCAACAGAAAGATTAGTAAACTTCGCAGAAACCATTAAATCAAAAGGAAAAGAAATAATAAAAGATGAAGCATGGAGAACAGGAACAGTTCAAGATCGACTTTCCCATTCTTTAATTAAAGGCATAACAGAATATTTGGATAATGATGTTGAAGAAGCAAGATTACAATACAAAAGACCAATTGAGGTAATAGAAGGGCCATTGATGGATGGAATGAATGTGGTCGGTGACTTATTTGGAGAAGGAAAAATGTTTCTTCCGCAAGTAGTAAAAAGTGCAAGAGTAATGAAAAAAGCTGTGGCGAATTTACTACCTTTTATATTATTAGAAAAAGAAACTAATCCATCTGCTTCTGCTTCCAATTTCTCTGGAAAAATTCTTATGGCAACAGTAAAAGGCGATGTTCATGATATTGGAAAAAATATCGTAGGAGTTGTTTTAGCTTGTAATAATTTTGAAGTAATAGACATGGGTGTAATGGTGCCCGCCAATAAAATAATAGCAAAGGCTAAAGAGATAAATGCTGACATCATTGGTCTAAGTGGCCTAATTACACCTTCTTTGGACGAAATGGCAAATTTTGCAAAAGAAATGGAACGCGAGAATTTGACCATCCCAATTATGATAGGTGGAGCCACTACTTCTCGAATTCATACAGCAGTGAAAATAGATCCGCATTATTCTGGAACGGTAATACATGTAAATGATGCTTCCAGAAGTGTGACAGTTGCAACCAATATATTAAATAAGGAAAACTCATTTAATTATAAAAAGAATTTAAAAACCGAGTACGAGAATTTACGTGTAGCACATTTTGGAAAAAAATCACAAAAAGTTTTTTTAACAATAAAAGAAGCTAGAAACAAGAAATTTAATTTAGCTGTTGAGGATATTAATTTCACAAAGCCCATATTTATTGGAAATAAAACATTTGAAAACTTTGATTTAAAAGAATTAGTTCCTTACATAGATTGGACACCTTTTTTCCATACTTGGGAATTAAGAGGAAGTTTTCCGAGAATATTTGAAGATCAATATGTAGGAATTGAAGCAAAGAAACTATACGATGATGCCCGTTTATTGCTAAAAAAAGTAATAGATGAAAAATTATTGGTTGCAAAAGCAGTAATTGGCTTTTATCCTGCAAATAGCGTAGATGATGACATAGTTTTATATACTGATGAAACTAGAAAAATAGAAAAGGAAATCATCCATACTTTACGCCAACAAAGCGAAAAGGCTGATGGAACACCTTATTACGCACTTTCAGATTTCATTGCGGAAAAAGAAACAGGAAAAGAAGATTATTTTGGAGGTTTTGCAGTAAGCACTGGTTTCGGAACAGAAGAGTTGGCAAAAGAATATGAATTGGATAATGATGATTATAATAGTATCATGATCAAAGCAATTTCAGACAGATTAGCCGAAGCTTTTGCAGAAAAAATGCATGAATTGGTGCGCAAAAAATATTGGGCTTACAATAAAAATGAAACCTTAACGAGTGAAGAACTAATTAATGAAAAATATATTGGAATAAGACCAGCCCCGGGTTATCCAGCTTGCCCAGACCATACCGAAAAGGAGACATTGTTTAGATTACTAGAAGTAGAAAAAAACACTGGAATTAAATTAACAGATAATTTCGCCATGTTTCCAGCCTCTTCTGTAAGTGGTTTTTACATGGCAAATAAAGGTGCAAAATACTTTGGCTTAGGAAAAATAGAAAAAGATCAAGTTATAGAATACGCGAAAAGAAAAAGAATGAGCCTAGAAGAAGTTGAAAAATGGTTAGCTCCAAACTTATCTTATGAAATTTAAATCTATCCAATTAAATTAAAAAAAAATAATCCCTAAAACATTTAGGAAAAAGAAAAACAATGAAAATAATTGATCATATAAAAAACGCTAAAAGTACCCTGTTTTCATTTGAATTGCTTCCTCCCTTAAAAGGTCAAAGCATTCAATCAATTTTTGATGCAATAGATCCCTTGATGGAGTTTAATCCACCATTTATAGATGTGACATATCATCGTGAGGAATATGTTTATAAAAAAAGAGAAAATGGTTTATTAGAAAAGTTATCTTATAGAAAAAGACCTGGAACTGTTGGAATTTGTGCAGCTATTATGAATAAATATAAAGTAGATGCAGTTCCTCACATTATCTGTGGTGGTTTTTCTAGAGAAGAGACAGAAAATGCTTTAATTGATTTAAATTTTTTGGGAATAGACAATGTACTTGTTTTGCGAGGTGATGCTATAAAAACAGATGGAGTATTCATTCCTGAAAAAGATGGACATAATTATGCCTCAGATTTATTAGATCAAGTGGTGAATATGAACAAAGGAATTTACATGGATGATGAATTACATGATACAATTAAAACAGATTTTTGTATTGGAGTTTCGGGTTATCCAGAAAAACATTTTGAAGCACCTAATTTAAAAACAGATTTAAAATACCTGAAAATGAAAGTGGATGCGGGTGCAGAATTTATTGTAACTCAAATGTTTTTTGACAATTCTAAATATTTTGAATTTGTAAAAGTTTGTAGAGAAAATGGTATTAATGTTCCTATTATTCCAGGTTTAAAACCCATCACAAATTCTAAACAATTAAGTGTACTGCCAAAAATTTTTCATATAGACTTGCCAGATGATTTGTGCGATGCAATTTTGGAATGTAAAAATGAAAAAGAAGTAAAACAAGTAGGTATAGAAGCAATGATTGCCCAAAGTAAAGAATTAATAAAATTTGGTGTTCCTTGTTTACACTATTACACTATGGGTATTGCAGAACCAACTAGGCAGATTGCCAGTGAAGTTTTTTAGATTTGTAAATCTAAAAATCAAGTTTGGAAGGAAAAATTGTAAAATCTACAGGCAGCTGGTATACCGTTCGCACCAATGAAGGCGAAATGATTAATTGCCGAATAAAAGGCAAATTCCGATTGGCTGGTTTGAAATCTACCAATCCACTGGCTGTTGGTGATTTAGTTGTTTGGGAAATGGAGCCCAACTCAGAAAACGGAATTATAACTGCTTTGCATGATAGGAAAAATTATATAATCCGAAAATCAATCAATTTAAGCAAAGAAACACACATTATTGCTTCCAATATAGATCAGGCAATGTTGGTTATTACTTTAATTTCGCCCCGAACATCAACAGGCTTTATCGATCGTTTTTTATTAACAGCCGAAGCTTATCACATTCCCACTATTATTTTGATTAATAAAATAGATATGTTCTCTTCAGAAAATGAACATTTTTTAAAGGAATTTGAAGATTTATATACCGGAGTTGGCTATCCTTGTCATCGTGTGTCTGGTATTACGGAAAAAGGAATTCCCGAATTAAAAGAATTATTAAGTAATAAAACCACCTTGATTTCTGGACATTCTGGGGTAGGAAAATCCACGTTAATTAATAAAATTTTACCCGATTCTAATATTAAAACGTCCGAAATATCAAAGGCATCAGACAAAGGTGTACATACTACAACCTTCGCAGAGATGTTTGAAACTGTAGATAATGGCTTTATAATTGATACTCCTGGTATTAGAGAATTTGGTATTGTACACTTTAAAAAAGAAGATATATCTCACTACTTTATTGATATGAAACCTTTAATCCAAAATTGTAGATTTAATAATTGTGTACATGTAAACGAACCAGGATGTGCAGTAATAGCTGCCGTAGAAAGCGGTGAAATAGCCTCATCACGTTACCAGAATTATTTAAGTATTTATTTTAATGATAATAATAGAAATTGAAAATGAAAAAAATAAAACTATTACTTTTACCAATTATTAGTGTTTTAATTATAACAACCAATTCCTGTACAAAAAATGAAGACGGAACAGGTGGTGGAATTAACATTTTTAGCTTGCAAAATGATAAAGATTTAGGTTTGCAAGTAAAGGGACAAATAGAAGCTGAGCCAAATGCTTATCCTATATTATCTCAAACACAATATCCAGTTGCTTATGAAAATATTAATAGAATTACTCAAACCGTACTTAATTCAGGCAAAGTTAGATATAAAGACGATTTTGTTTGGGAGGTAAAAATCATTAGAGACGACTCTACTTTAAACGCATTTTGTACACCAGGCGGTTATATTTATGTGTACACAGGTTTGATAAAATATTTGGATACAGAAGATCAACTAGCTGGTGTAATGGGACATGAAATAGCTCATGCAGATAAAAGACATTCCACAGACGCATTGACCAGACAATATGGAATTAGCTTTTTATTGCAATTGATTTTAGGCCCAGATCCTACCTTACTTTCTCAAGTTGCAAACACTTTATTGACTTTGCAATATAGCCGCTCTAATGAAATAGAAGCAGATGAAAGCTCAGTAACTTATTTATGCCCTACTATTTATAAAGCAAATGGTGCAGCTGGTTTTTTTGAAAAATTAGAATCAGGTGGAAACACAGGCGGTCCTCCAGAATTTCTCAGCACTCACCCAAATCCAGATAATAGAATTGAGAATATAAACAAACGAAAAACAGAATTAGGATGCAATGGAACAAGTACAAACGTTTCTGAATATGCTGCCTTTAAAGCTAGCTTGCCTTAGATTGAGATTAGCGCATTTATTAAATAGGAAAACCTATACAATTATTTTTTTAATTTCTTTAAGTTGATTATTGATAATTTGTTTCATTTTCTTTAAACAATTCATTTTCATTTTTTGAAGTTAAATTACATTATCTAAATTTATTTTATCTTGATTTCTTTTGGTAAAAAACTTTGAAACGAGATATTTGAAAGTTAATTTAAACAATGGTTTTCAAAAATATTAAACCTCCTTTTAAGATTCAAAATTTACAATAATCAAAGTAGTTTGATCTATATTATTCTTGATATAAAACTATATTTGTTTAATGAGAATATTGCTTTCTACAATCTTCTGCTTTTTTCACTACTCAATAATAGCCCAGAATAATTTTGACAGTTTGGTAATCGAATTAAATAGAAAAGTTAATTCAAAAGAAAAATCATCTCAGCTAAATAAATTATCTGAGGAGTTCAGAAATTCAAATTACAAACAGGCTTTATATTTCGGAAATGAAGCCTTAAAGGTTTCTACCGCATTAAAAGACACCTCCCAAATAGCGAAAAGTTATTATAATATATCTTTAGCCTATTTCAAAAAAAGTGATTTTGAAAAAACTGAACTACTGCTCAAAAAAGCTATTCGTTTAAATCTTTTAATACAAGCTGAAAATGAAATCGCAAAATGTTATCACGCTCTCTCAGATGTTTTAGTTACAAGACAAGAATTTGAAAATGCGCTACAATTGAATAATCAGGCGCTTCGTACATTTTTAAAATTAAATGATACGATTGGTTTAATTAATTCTTACAATAAAATTGGCAACAATAATTTTTATCAGGAAAAGGAAAAAGAATCATTGGTTAATTTTATTCGTGCCCTCAAATTATCAGAGCAAATTAATAACAAATCAGAAATTGCTAATTGCTTTATCAATATAAGTAACGTTCTAAACACCCAACAGCGTTTTAAGGATGCAATTGTTTATTTAAACAAATCATTAACTATTTATGAATCAGAAAATAATATAGTTTATAAAGCAATTTGTTATAATAACATTGCTGCAAATTATATTGAATTGGATAATTTAAGTGAGGCGCTGAGATACTTAAATAAATCTCTAGAAACTTACAAAAAAATTGATGATTTAAAAGGACAGGCAGCTGCTAATTTAAATTTAGGAATTGTTTCTTCGAAAGCTGAAAACGATGATAAAGCAATTAATTATTACAATAATGCGCTAAACATTAATAAAAGTTTAAAAGATGAAAAGCGTATTGCTTTGTGTTTAGCCAATCTTTCTCTTTCTTATATTAAAATTAAAAATTATGATGCTGCTATTAGTGTTTGCAATCAAGGTTTAAAGAATTCTGAAACGGCTAATAGTTATTCCTTGAAAACCATATTTTATTCTAGCTTATCTGAAACTTATGAAAAGCTAGGTGATTATAAAAAAAGTCTCGAATCCTACAAATTAGTGAAAAAAATTGCAGACAGCTTATCTGCGGATGATAACCGAAAGCAAATTCTTGATCTTGAAGCCAAATATCAATCAAAAAATAAGGAAGCAGAAATTAATAATTTAAATAAAAATCTACTTCTCAAATCTGCTGAAATTGAAAAACGTAGAAATGCTCAACTGTTTTTTATATTAATTACAGTATTTGGATTACTGTTTGGATTTGTCTTTTATAGGTTATATAAAATTAAATATCACTCTGAAAGTCTATTAGCAAAATATAATATTGAATTAGAGTCGAAAAATGAAACGATTTTGAAATCAGAGTCAGACCTTAAAGAATTAAATGCTACAAAGGATAAATTTTTTACAATCATTTCTCATGACATTAAAAACCCTTTAAGTGCCTATCGCTCTATAACTAAGATGCTCTCTAAATCTTTTTATGAAATTAGTGAAGAAAAAAAATTTGAATATATAAACAGTCTTTATGCCTCATCAGAAAATTTGTATGACTTATTACAAAATCTTTTATTGTGGTCGACATCTCAGTCTGGTTTAATGATATTTAAGTCCCAGGAATTAGATATCAGTATAATTGCTCATAAAGTAGCTACTATCATGCAAGATGCAGCGGATAAAAAAAAACTTTACATTGATATTTTAATTCCTGATAAAACGTATGCAAAGGGTGATGTAAATATGATAAGCATTATCATGCTCAACTTATTAACAAATTCAATTAAGTACTCTCATGAGAGTGCAACTATAAAAATAGCATCAAAAATAAAGTCAAATTATGTTGTTATATCTTTTCAAGATACAGGTATTGGAATTTCAGCAATAGATTTAAAAAAACTATTTAAAGTGGATGAAGATCATAAATCAATCGGAAATTCTTCTGAAAAGGGTACAGGTATTGGATTAATCTTATGCCAAGAATTTATTACAAAAAATGGCGGTGAAATTTGGGCAAAAAGCGATTTGAATCATGGTTCTACTTTTTATATTAGCATTCCAATATAAATGATCGCAAAAAATTTATTAGGTTCGTTTTTCTATGTCTACAAAAATTAATATAAACATAATTTTAGTTGATGACCACAAAATAATAATGGATGGTATAGAGGCCATCTTATCTAAATATTCTGAGTTTCAAATTGTAAATAAAGTAAGTACAAAAGAAGAATTATTTGTACAATTATCATCTTCTCAAATAGACTTAGTAATTCTAGACATTTTTTTACCAAAACCTATAGGTTTAGAAATTCTAAAACAACTTAAAAAAGAATATCATAAGATAAAAGTTATCATTTTAAGCGGAAATGATGAAGAAGATTTAATTTATGAAACTTTTAAGTATGGCGCTTCAGCCTTTTTAAACAAAGGAATTGAAGAAGAAGAGTTTTTAAATGCAATTCAAATAGTTTTGTCAGGCGAACAGTATTTAAGTCTAGCACTTGAAAAAAAAGTTACCAAAAACTTTATAAAAAAGGCTGTTTTAGGTGATCGATATTCTCACCATAAACTTTCTTCTTTGAGTCAACGAGAAATAGAAATCATCGTTCATCTATCCCAAGGTCTGAGTTATAAAGAAATTGCAAATCAACTAGACATTAGTACAAGAACTGTTGAGGCGCATAAAACAAATATTCTTGAGAAACTTGACCTCAAAAACACGATAGATCTTGTAAAATTTGCGATTAAGAATAAAATAATTGATTTATAATTATGTATTGTGGAAATCACTTACTATCTCATAGGTTTATTTCCTTATTGTTTATGTAAGTCATCATTAGTTAGATTAGAGAATTAATGTTTAATAAAATAATTGATCTAATTTTTCTTTTAAAATGATAAAAAAAATACTCTTTTTCGGACTGATTTGTTGTTGCTCATCAACATTTTCACAAACCCTTTCATGGGTAAATCAAGTAAGTTCTACAAATTTTGATGCAGACATTTTTCCTGTAGACAACGTTGTTGATAATTTAGGACAAAATATTAATTATGGGAATTTTCGAATTGAACATGATTTTGACCCAGGATCTTCTGTATTCAACCTCCAAACACCGCCTTTCGTTTCAAATCTTTTTCTTCAGAAGCTTGACGCAAAAGGCAATTTTGTTTGGGCCAAAAAAATTGGTGGTAGTAGTTTAATTCAGGCTGGCAATATTTCTGTAACAAATAATAATGATATAATTATAACTGGAGTTTTTGAAGGTACAATCGACTTTGATAATGGAGTTGGTGTAAATTCTCTTACCAGTACCGGTTTCACAGATGTATTTATAGCCAAGTTTGGTTCAAATGGTGATCTCATTTGGGTTAAACAAATTAAAGGAAATGATTTTACTTTTACAGGTGCATTATTTATTACTGATGCGGATGATATTCTTATTGGTGGTTCGTATGGCGGTACAGTTGATTTTGATCCAGCTACCAATAGTGATTTTTCAATCAGTGTTTTAGGATCCGCTTATGATGCTTATCTTCTTAAATTAAATTCAGATGGTGCTTTCATTTATGTTAAAAGTTTGCCCAGCACATATTCCTCACAGATTTTCTCCATTGCTACGGACAATCAAAACAATATAATTCTAGGAGGTTCATACTCAGGTCTTACCGATTTTGATCCTGATTCGATAAATACTTTTATAATATCCTCTACTCTATTAAATCCTTTTGCTTTACCACCATTAGATTTTTTTATTCTTAAATTAGATAACAATGGATCATTTTTATGGGCAAAAAGTAACGGCTCTTTTAATACAGATGAAATAACAAGTTTAGTTGTAAATTCTACTAATGAAATTATTGCAACTGGAAATTTTCAAGGACGTGTAGACTTTGATGATGATCCAAATGATAGTACAATTGCTGAGGCATTAGGTCAAGATATTTTTTTTCTTAAACTTTCTTCCACTGGAGAATTTATTTGGGTAAAAACATTAAAAGGTGATGGATTTTCCTTCTCGTCAGGTCTGCAAATAGATAATATGGATAATTTATATGGCTTGGGTAATTTTCCAGGAATAGTTGATTTTGATTTGGATACAGGTGTAAATAATATCACTGCAAACGGTTCCGATATTTTTATTTTAAAATTAGATCAATTAGGAAATACCATTAATCGAAATATTTTAAGTGGAAATGGATCTGAGACAGCAAGTGCAATTTTTGTAAATAAAACACAGAATGTTTTTGTGCTCGGCTACTTAGAAAATACTATTGATTTTGATCCACAAGTTTCAGTTTTTAATATTAATAAAATTGGTGTCTCACAAAAAGATATGTTCGCATTTAAATGGAGCGAGTGTTCGAGCAATACAAGCTCAACGATAAATGCCTCGGGCTGTTCTTACAACTTGAATAGTGTAAATTATTCAGGAAATGGAAGCTATTTTCAAACAATTCCTAATAGTCTAAATTGTGATAGCTTAATTTCTTTAAATTTAATAAATAGCTCAACAAACACTTATTTATATGAAAGATCCTGTACCGGAATTTTTACTTTGAATGGTCAAAATTATACTGCTAGTGGAGATTATGTTCAAAATAATGTAAATGCTTCTGGATGCGATAGTAACTTTTATTTAAATTTACAAGTTGGTGTTTCTGATTCTAGTTCATTTCCAGCCACTGCATGTAGGTTTTATATTACCGCTCAAACATTTTATACTACTTCAGGGATATATACTGAAATCTATAAAAATGCTTCTGGTTGCGATAGCGTTGTAACTATTGATTTGACCATAAAACCAACTTATGAAATCTTAATTCAAGATACTTCCTGCAGTCCTATTGTTTATGATGGAGTTACTTATACAACCACTGGATTTTATAATATATTTCTCACGAGTAGCCTAGGATGTGACAGTGTTATAATTCTTGATTTTACAATAAATCAATCAACAGATGATACATTGACTATTGTATCTTGTGGTGACTATACATTTAATGGAACTATTTATTCTTCTTCTGGGTTTTACACAGATTCTTTAGTTAATAATACTGGCTGTGATAGTATTATTAATTTAAATTTAACTGTTTTTCCTTCTACTCAAACTATCAATTCTGTAAGTTGTGGACAATTCAGCTATAATGGGAAAACCTACACTATTTCTGGTACTTATTTAGATACTCTAAGTCAAAATGGATGTTTAACTATAACAACTCTAAATGTTCAAATAAATAATTCTGTGCTGACTACTTTAACTATTAGTGCATGCAATAGTTATGTTTATAACGGAAACACCTATTTGGCTTCTGGCATTTATCCAAATAATTTTACTGCAATAAATGGCTGCGATAGTATTGTAAATTTAGTGCTAACCATATCAAGCAATAACCTTTTAGTACAACAGAATAGATCTGAATTAATGGCAATTGCAACAGCAAACACTACTTATCAATGGGTAAGTTGTCCAACCTTTTCTATTCTTCAAAATGAAATAAATTCAACTTTTACTGCAACAACCAATGGTTCCTATGCTGTAATCGCTAGTAACGGAAATTGTATCGATACTTCTGAATGTTTTAATGTTACCACAGTTGGTATTTATAATCCATCATTCAAAAATCAATTTATAAAATACTTTCCTAATCCTTTCAGTTCTCAGTTAAATCTTGAAATAGAAAATCCAAGTAGGATGACTAATGTTTCAATAATTAATGCTTTAAACCAAATAGTCTTTGAAAATCAATATTATAATTCAAAAACTATTCAACTTGATTTAGATAAACTTTCTGCTGGCGTTTATTTTGTTAAAGTAAATTCTGATGACCAATTTTCTTCTTACTTTAAAGTGGTGAAGGAATAAAAATTAAATAATTGTTGAAAATAGGATTTGATCTTTTGGATTAAATCCTATTTTTTTTAGTATCTTTTTTATAAAAATAGAATGAAGAATCCAAAAATATTTTGGAAGTGCAGAAAGTAATTTAAAGTTTCAAAAAGGAAAAAAGGATTAAAAATAATTAAGGTAAGTTTTAAATTACTGTTGGTTTATAGATTTTCAATTGTGCCTTCAAACTTCCAGTCCCAAAAGAATTAGGTAAAACCTTATCCTCAATCAAAGGCAATCCATAAAAACTTACCTCATCTGGTGGGTATTTCAAATCTCCAAGAGAGGAATAATACCATCCATTATTATAAACAAAAGGAATCGCTAGGTTTGAAAAATATTTATTTAACATTTATCTATTCTTTGCGAATTCATAATCTGCTTCTGTAAAAGTGTAAGTATATTGTTCAGAAACGTTACTAATTACCTTATTATCGAAACTATTAAAACATCTCAAATTTCTTCCATTGCAGCTATCAATTCCTGTCTTACTTCCATGGGTTATTTGTATGCTATCATCATAAATAATAGTTATGGAATCTGATGTTGGTAATAAAAATAATTCATAAGATCCTCTTTTAGATCGACTAAACCTTAATGTTTCATTATTGGACAATTTCTTTTTATTTCCAATTCTACCAAAACTAAAATAATCTTGAATAATAATATCTTTTCCACTTGAATTGATATATAAAGTAATTCCGGATTTCACATCATCGTTGTTGGTGCATTTGCTAAATAATAATGTAACAAAAATTAATAAAATTACAAAAGGTGTAATCTTAAGAATCTTAAATAATGATGTTTTTGAAATAAATTGTTTTTGCGTGGAGAGTAGAAAAAACATAGCTAGATGTTTTATAATTAAATTTTTTACTAAAATTACATTTAATTTTTTCCAAACCAACTAATTTCTTACCCTAAGTTATGCGTGCATTAATACAACGAGTCACCCAAGCTAGTATAGAAATAGATCGCATTCAAACCGCATCAATTCAGCAAGGATTAGTACTATTTTTAGGTATTGAAGATTTTGATAATCAAAGTGATATAGATTGGATCATTAAGAAAATAGTAAACCTAAGAGTGTTTAATGATCTGGATCACAAAATGAATTTAAGCCTTTTGGAAATAGAAGGAGAAATTTTGCTGGTAAGCCAGTTTACCTTATTTGCAGATACTAAAAAAGGAAATAGACCTGGGTTTACTAGAGCGGCAAAACCCGAAATAGCAATAGAGATTTACGAACAATTTAAATTGCAATTGCAAGCAGTATTAAATAATAAATTAAAATGCGGAATATTTGGAGCAGATATGCAAATTGCATTAATAAACAACGGACCAGTAACCATTTTAATAGATTCAAAAAATAAAGACTTATGACAATAGACCAAGCTCAAGAAAAAATAGATCAATGGATTAAAGAAGTAGGTGTACGGTATTTTTCTGAGCTAACAAACATGGCAATTCTAACTGAAGAAGTAGGCGAGGTTGCCAGAATAATGGCCAGAAAATATGGAGATCAGTCTTTTAAAAACAAAGAAGACGAAAATCTTTTAGGTGATGAATTAGCCGATGTTTTGTTTGTATTGATCTGTATAGCCAATCAAACAGGAGTGAATTTAACAGAGGCTTTAGCAAAAAATTTAGAAAAGAAAACCTCAAGAGATTCAGAGAGGCATAAAAATAATCCTAAACTTTAGGACTCAGAGATTTCATTGCTACAATTTTATTTCCTTGAAGCACAGGAACACTCGTGCAAATATCCATTTTTAAACAAAATAGGATATCTTCTTCAATGTTCAATTCCTCTAGTCTCACACTATGAGAAGATTGTTTTAAAAAACCTCTTAAATCGTTTCTTGCATTTTGAAACAAGGTAAGAGCAGCAATACCAGCGTCGTCGGAAACAAAACTATCTCTGGAAATTTTCTCAATAAGAGCGCCTGCAAACAAAGTATCTTCTAAATTAAACTTGTTTTTCCATCCAGCACATAATATTAAAATATTTCTATCTTGAGTAATTAAATATGTAGATAAAGCACTGATATTTAAAAAAGATCCGATTACTGTTTTATACGATTTTCTTGCTCGGTCTATTGCATGAGTTCCATTGGTAGTAGTTAAAACGATTCTTTTTCCTTTTACCTTTTCTTCTGTATAGGCAAATGGTGAATTGCCAAAATTAAATCCTTTCACTACTTCACCATTTCTTTCGGCAGCTAATAAATAACCTTTATTTTGAAAAGCAATACAGTCTTCCAATGTGGACACGGGTAAAATTTCTGCAGCGCCATTTTCTATACCATAGCAAATAGAACTGGTAGCTCTAAAAATATCTACAACTACTACCACCGATTCTGAAATGTCAAAATATTCCAGCATGGCAGGTGTGAAGCAAACTTCTATATTATTCATCTAAATTTAAACGGATTGATTTACAAACGGAACTTTCACCACTTGCGCTTTTATTTTTTGATCTCTAATTTGAATATAAATGATTGATCCTTGTTTAGTAAATTCTGTATCAACATATCCCATTCCAATTGCTTTTTGAAGAGTTGGAGATTGAGTACCTGATGTTACATTACCAATTATCGCTCCATCAGCATTTACGATTTCATAATCATGACGTGGAATTCCTCTTTCCAACATTTCAAATCCTACTAGTTTTTGACTTACTCCTACTTCTTTTTGTTTCAATAGATTGGCAGAATTAGTGAAATGTTTGGTAAATTTTGTAATCCAACCAAGTCCCGCTTCTAAGGGCGAAGTTGTATCATTAATATCATTTCCATATAAACAATAGCCCATTTCTAAACGCAATGTATCTCTTGCACCTAAGCCAATCGGCTCTATTCCAAAATCTTTTCCAGCTTCGAAAATATTTTTCCAAATAATTTCGGCATGCACATTATCAAAATACAATTCAAACCCACCAGCACCTGTATAGCCTGTAGATGAAATTAATACATTAGGAATTCCAGCAAAAGTTCCCTTTTTGAAAGTATAATATTCCATTTCGCCTAAATCTAAATCTGTCAAACTTTGTAAAGCCATTACAGCTTTCGGACCTTGAACAGCAAGTAGAGAAGTACGATCAGAAATATCTTGCATACTTACATCTTTGGTATTAAATTTAGAAATCCAATTCCAATCTTTTTCAATATTAGAAGCATTTACCACCAACATAAACGTCTCACTATTTATACGATAAACTAATAAATCATCCACTATTCCACCAGTTTCATTTGGCAAACAAGAATATTGAACTTTGCCATCATACAATTTTGAAACGTCATTACTCGTAACTCTTTGGATTAAATCAGCGGCATTTGAGCCTTTCAACATGAATTCTCCCATATGAGAAACATCAAAAACTCCTACTGCGTTTCTAACTATGTTGTGTTCAAAATTAATTCCATTTTTGTATTGCACAGGCATATTGTATCCTGCAAATGGAACCATTTTAGCACCTAATTCTTGGTGTATGTGGCTTAGTGCTGTATTTTTCATTAATTATTTTAAGAGCTAAATGTAGTAAAAGTTTTAAAATGGTGTTAAATCCTTATACAGCCCCTTTAAATGACTTTCGATGATGTATACTCGAACCGTATTTCTGAACTGCATTTCTATGTTCTAATGTTGGATAACCTTTGTTTTGTTTCCAATTATAAAAATTATAATCATCCGATAAATTGCACATGATTTTGTCGCGATGTGTTTTTGCTAATACTGATGCTGCCGCAATGGAAAAAAATAAATCATCTCCTTTTACAATGCATGAGTGTGGAATGGTAGAATAAGTGTTAAATTTATTTCCATCAATTAATAAAAATTTAGGCTTTACTTTTAATGACTTAATTGCTCGGTGCATTGCCAAAAAAGAAGCATTCAAAATATTTATTTCGTCTACTTCATTTGCCTCTGCCAATCCAATAGACCAAGAAATAGCATTTTGTTTTATTTCTATTTCCAAAAGATCTTTCTGAATTTTATTTAATTTTTTTGAATCTCTTAAAATTGGATTATGATATCCAATAGGTAAAATAACTGCAGCCGCCACCACTGGTCCTGCCAAACATCCTCGTCCAGCTTCATCACATCCTGCTTCTGGATTTAATTTATTTTGATAAAACGACTTTAGCATTTAATTAATTATTTTAAAATAAACCTTTGGATTTTTCAATGAATTAATTTGCTTTTTTATTTAACAATACAAATTTACTTTCTCCATAACTTCATTTATAGAAATCATATCCATACAAGTGTATTCTGGTCGTACACAATGTATTTGATCACAAGGATTACAACTCAAAACATGATGAATATAACTAGCACGCTCTCCATAAGGGTAAAAAGTGGTAGGAGCACCTGGACCAAACAAACCAATAACTGCCGCATCACTTGCCTTCGCAATATGCAGAGGACCGCTATCATTTCCAATAAATATCTTAGATAGATTACACAGAACTGATACTTGCAACAAAGTAAATATACCTGCTACTGAATACGTTTTAATTCCCACATTTTGTTGAATTTCTTTAATTATTAGGTCATCATCTTTATCGCCCACAAAAACAATCTGTAATTTTTTATGATGTGATAATTCTTTAACTAAAATTTGAAAATTTAAAATATTCCATCTCTTTAAAGCTCTTCTGGCACCTACATGTATGACAGCAAATGAGACAATATCTTTTTCCTTTAAATAATTATTTACAACAATTTTATCATTTTGGGAAGGATATAAATTCAATTCAAATTTGGCTGGTCGAGAAATATTTAAAGGCTCTAAAATTTGAAAATTTGTTTCCACCTCATGAGGATGACCACCCGAAAATTTATTTTTCCAACGAACGGTAGCTCTATCTATTCTGTAATCAGGTGAGTTTTTTAGGGCATATTTAATCGTAGAAATATCGCCTCTTAATTCAACAATCAAATCATAGTTTCCGGTTAGATGTTGAATATCAGAAACTACATGAGTCAAAAAAGGATCGTTTTTTAGTAAATTTATATTAAAGGGTTTGCAAAGTAAAGTAAGTTCTGCTTCTGGATACTTAGATTTTAGAAGGGAGAAAACATGTAAACTATTCACCAAATCACCTATTTCATCCAATTTTACAATCAATATTTTTTGAAAAGATTTAGATAATGGCTTCTTCCCAAAATTTATCCATTTAGATACCATCATAGAAAATAAATAAACTATGTCCTCCTTCTTCATACCTATAATTATTGTCTATTCATTTATTGTTAAACTAAATTTTGCATATTTACCCTTCATCAGAAAAAGTAAAAAGTGTATCGAAAATTTGTCAGAAATTTAAGTTTTCTGATTTTTGTAAATATTATTATTAAGCCTTTATGGATTCTGGGAATTGATAGAAGTATTCAAAACACAATAGGGTCAACAAATTATGGTCTTTATTATACACTTTTTTCCATTTCATTCATTGCTACAGTTTTTCTCGATTTCGGGATCAACAATTTTAATAATAGAAATATTTCTCGGCATCCTCAACTAATTCATAAATATTTTTCAAATATCCTTTTTTTAAAGACTTTTCTTACTATAATTTATTTCAGTATTACTTTATTGTGGGCTTTGATTTCTGATTATAATTCGGAGGCAGTTAAAATATTGATTCTTCTATGTGTAAATCAGACTTTAAGCACTTATTTGCTATTTTTAAGATCCAATATTTCAGCTCTTCAATATTTTAAAACAGATTCTATTTTATCTTCTCTTGATAAATTTATTGCAATATTAATTTGTGGTGCATTCTTATTAATTCCTTCTCTTCAGGAACGTGTAAACATCTATTTATTTATTTTATCACAGACTGTTGGCTTATTTATTAGCAATATTTTTGCCTTTATAATAGTTGGCAAACAAACTAAATTTAGTTGGAAAATGACTGATAAAAAATTTATGTTTATCATCATAAAAGAAAGTTCTCCTTTTCTTTTACTTATGTTGCTTATCGCTCTTTATACAAAGATTGACACATTTATTTTAGAAAGAACTTTATCAGACGGCGCTTTTCAAGTGGGGATTTATGCCATGGGTTACCGATTATTAGAAGCTGGAAATATTATAGCTTTTTTATTTTCATCTTTATTGTTACCTATTTTTTCTAAAATGATTAAAGAAAAAGAATCCATTCATGATCTTGTAAAAGTTTCTTTGTCCTTACTAGTCCTTCCATCTATTATTGTGGCTATTTACTGTTTTCTAAACAGAGAATCTATCATTGGTTTGCTATATAAACAGAATTATGAAAGTGCATCACTCATTTTTGGGATCATCATACTTACGTTTATAGCTTCTTCTTCCAATTTTATTTTTGGAACACTATTAACAGCAGCTGGCAAAATGAGATTGTTAATAAAAATTTCAGCTTTTATTGTTGTTCTTAATATAAGTATCAATCTGATTTTAATTCCTAATTATGGCGCTTTAGGTGCAGCTGTTGTTACTTTACTTACCCAATTTTTAGTTGCATTTATACAATATTTCTATGCTGCTAAACTTTTTAACCTTCATTTCTCGTTCAATAAAATTATGAATACCATGGCTTTCGTTTTCGGAGTTGTATTCACTTTTACTTTTTTGAAATATATGGAAATAAATTACTTGCTTAGCTTTATGATTGGCTCAGCTATCATGATTCTGTATTCTTTTTCGACAGGACTATTTCCATTCAAAAAAATTCTAAATACTTTTCAAAAGCAGATATGACTTTTGCCATAGCAATAAATTATTACTTTTACCCAAATTTTATACGATAATGCAGGAAGAGAAGGCATACTCCTTTGATGTGATTAATATTTTAAAAACCATTTTTAAATGGAAATGGCAGATACTAATAATAGTAGCAATGGCTGCAATCAGCACATTAATTTTTTCAGGACCCACATTTATTACTCCAAAATTTAAGGCTTCTGTTATTTTATATCCTACCGCTAGTAGTTCAATTTCGGGATCTGTACTTTCAAGCAACCCTTCCTATAGAGAAAGAGGAATATTAGAATTTGGAGAAAAGGAGCAAACTGAACAATTGATGCAAATCTTGCAAAGCGACGAAATAAAGCTAAAAGTGATTAATCGTTTCAATCTTTTTGATCACTATAAAGTAGATACTGCATCGCCAATAAAATATACTTATGTAAAAAATAAGTTTAAAAAGAACTTCACTTTTGAACGTACAGAATTTATGGCTATAGAAATAACTGTCATGGACGAAAGTGCTCAATTAGCCTCTGACATGGCCAATTATTTAGCCAATGAATTGGATAGTATTAAAAATAATATTCAAAATGATAGAGCTAGAAATGCTTATTTTATTTTGAAAAGTCAATATTTAAATAAACAGAAAACAATGGATTCAATTCAGAATTCATTAGATCAACTTCGTTCTAAAGGTATGTATGATTATTTTTCTCAATCTGGACAAATCAATCAAAAGTTTTTGGATGCTTCTCAAATTTATAATCAAGAAAATGGAAAATTAAAAACCTTTGCATCTAATAAAAAAGATATTGAGAGCAATATTTCTCGAATCAAAAAACGATTAACGGAATATAGAAAACAAGGAATATTTAATTATAATGATCAGGCTGCCGATTTAAATGAAAGTTACACCCTAGCACAAGGAAATTTACAGTTAGAAATGGGAAAATTAAATGCTTACGAAAAAGCAAACTTACCTTCTTCAGATACTACAGTAGTTCGTACTAAAGCTAAAATAAATGGGTATCAAGAGGTTTTAAAAACCTTAGAACCAAGATTAAACACATTAGCAAATGATGGCGGAGAATTCTTATCACTTCAGAATGAAATGGAAATTGAGATGGCTAGATTAAGAGATTTAAAGTTAAATGAAGATATTTCTCGGGTAAGATTTACTGCTTCTGCTGAGGAAATGAATTCACTAAGACCGCAAATAGAGAACATCAAAAATTATGGAGGAGACTATGTAAATTCAGTAAACAATTTAGAATTAGAAAGAAAAAATCTTATGGGTTTAAAAACCTTGTATGATAATGCTGCTGTCGATTTTCTGCAAAAAATTCCACAAAAATTTATTGTGAATTCTGCAACTAAACCAGAAGTAAAAGCATTTCCTGTAAGATCTTTAATGATTGTAATTGCAGCAGTCGGTGCTTTTTTCTTAATGGTTACTGTAGTTTTGTTTATTGAATACGGACTCCCGCAATTTAATAAACAATAAACTTTTTAAGCATGACTTCTACTACCAAAACTTTTTGGTTGATACTAGTTGGATTAATCTGTATTGGAATTAATTCCTTTTTTTTAGAAAACAATATTCCTATATTAGCCATTATTGCATTCTCAATAATCGGATTGTCAATATTCTTATTCCGATTTGATTATTTGATTTATTTTGTCGCATTTGCAACTCCACTTTCGGTAAACTTTTATTTTTCTGGATTAAAATTAGGATTCAATTTTCCATCTGAACCAATTATGGTTGGTTTAATGATCTTGTTTTTTTTAAAATTAATTATCGAGGGATTCCCAGATCGTAGAATAATTAAGCACCCAATTACGTTAGCAATCAGCTTTATTTTAGTATGGACTTTTGTCACAACCTTAACTAGTCAATTGATTTTCGTTTCTACAAAAGCTTTTCTTGCTAAGTTATGGTTCATTATCGTATTTTATTTTCTCATTATTTATCTTTTCAAGAATATTTCAAATATTAAAAGATTTATTTGGGCTTACGTTTTTGGTTTTACAATTGTTATTATTTATACCTGGTTTCAACATGCAGAATATGATTTTTCTCAAATAAAATCGTATAATGTAATGATGCCTTTTTTTCCAGATCATACCCTTTATGGAGCTATGATTGCCTTTTTTGTTTTTATTTTAGCCGCATTTAGCTTTTCTTCTTCTATTAATTTTAGTTTTCAATTAAAATTATATTCCTTTTTGTTTTTTTTAATTTTTTGTGTGGCATTATTTCTTTCCTACTCTCGAGGAGCTTGGATTGGAACAGTAGCTGCAATTGCTTTTTACTTATTGCTCGTATTTAGAATAAAATTTCATCAGTTATTAATTGGGATTTTTCTATTTGGTATAGTATTACTCATAAAAAAAGATGAAATTTATGTGAAATTAAAATCCAGTGAAGTACAGACTACCGAAAAAGTATCAACTCATATTGAATCTATTACGAATATATCTTCCGATGTATCAAATTTGGAAAGAATAAATCGTTGGAATTCTGCACTAGGAATGTTTAAAGAGAAACCATTTTTTGGTTATGGACCTGGGAGCTACTCATTTTTTTACACTCGGTTTCAACGTTTAGATCAAATAACAGACATTAGCTCTAATTTTGGCGATGCAGGAAATGGTCACAGCGAATATCTGATGCCGCTTTCAGAATCTGGATTTCTTGGTCTTGTGAGTTTTATTATTTTAGTTTTAACCGTAATTTACACTGGAATGAAAGTGCATTATTCAGCAAAAAATAATGAAATTAAATACATTAATTTGGGTGCTTTGCTCGGCTTAGTGAGTTATTTTGTTCACGGGTTTATAAATAATTTTTCTGATCTTGACAAGGGTGCAGTACCGCTTTGGGCTTTTATAGCCATTATTTGTATTCTTGATATTAAAAACCAAGAGGAAATAAAATCAGCTAAAAGTATTCCCCTCCTTTAAATCAAAAGCATCTCTTAATCCAATTGCAACTAAATTAAAACTATAAACCAAAAGCATAATTGCTAAACCGGGAATGATAGCTAAATAAGCTGCATCAACTAAAATGTACCCATAATGTTCTTTAATCATTCCTCCCCAAGATGGAAATGGAGGTTGTACCCCAAAACCCAAGAAGCTTAATCCTGCTTCTAATAAAATAGCAGATACAAAATTAGAAGCTGCGGCTACCAAAATAGGTCCAGAGATATTTGGCAAAATATGTTTAAAAATAATTCTACTCGTCTTGTACCCTAAAGCTCTTCCTGCTTCAACAAATTCCACTTCTCTTAAACTCAAGATTTGCCCTCTTACTATTCTTGCAACTTCTACCCACATGCTCAAACCTACTGCTACAAAAACCTGCCAAAAGCCTTTGCCTAGTGCAAATGAAACAGCAATAACTAATAATAATGCTGGTAATGACCAGATTACATTAATCAACCAAGAAATTAAATGATCTGTCCAACCTCTATAATATCCGGCTAATGCGCCAAGGGTAACACCAATAACCATGGATATAAAAACTGCCATCAAGCCTATCGAAATAGAAATTCTAGCGCCTAAAACCAATCTGCTTAACATATCTCTTCCATACCTGTCTGTGCCCAGTATAAAGGTCTTTTTTACAATATGCTTATCTTGAATGTAATTTACAAATCCAGATAATTCAAAAGGTTTTTCTATGCCTTTTACTCTATATTTATTATTAATCTTTGAGTAATTAAATGGATCTAAATCCAATAAACTATATTTAATTTCTACATTTTTATCTTCGGCTATTCCAGTATATTCTTCAATGATAATAGTGTCATTTTTTAAACTAAACCTATTTATCGGTAAATAAGTAAAACGATCTTTTTGCCCGTTTAATAATATATTAATTGGATTTAATATCTCTGCTTCCTTTTCATTAGTAATTTTTAAAAATGTAAAATTACTTAATGGTTTACTTGTGCTTATTTGTAATATAATCCGATTGGCATTCGGAGTATTATCCGGAATTATCCAATAAGCAAACAAACCAGCTAAACAAATTAAACCGACAAAAATTAAAGAAAAAAAGGCAAGTTTATCTTTCTTAAACCTATTCCAAGTTATCTGTATTGGCGAATAGTAAATTGTTTTATGCGTTTCTTCCATCCTTATTTTACCTTTCTTCCCTTCCAAGTATAGCCACCCAGATTACCGTAAATTCCAATCATTACAATATAAAAAACATAAAATATTTCTGTTGGAATTAAATACCATCTTAAATTTTTCTTCTCAAAAAAATCTGATATTAAATACAAAAATGAGTAATCACAAATAATTTTAATTGAAAATTGAATGAACACTAATTCATAGTTTCCTTTAAATATACTATTCCCTAAATTAATTAATATTAATAGATTAAATAAAAAAACTGAACAAACTAATGCTACCAACCATTTGTTTTTATACTTGGTACTTTTGCTAGCCCATCTTTTTCTTTGTTGTATAAAATCGAATAAATTTCTTTTTGCAGCAGTGTAAACAATTGCATCTTTATGCTTTAAAAACTGAATACAAGAAGGAGAATAATTGAATACTTTATGCAAAAATAATTCATCATCTCCAGATGCAATATCATCAATACCAGAGAAACCATTCATTTTATAAAATAATTCTCTCGTGTAAGCCAAATTGGCTCCATTGCAAGTTCCAGGAAAGTGATTGGCAACAGATGCTGCTCCCACTCCTATTAATGTCATAAATTCTACTTGCTGTATTCGATCAAAAAAATTACTTGAAGAGAAAAAACTTACAGGCCCAGAAATTAATTCAGCACCTGTTTTATTTTTGCAATGAACAATAGTGCGAAGCCATTCTGTACCTAATCTACAATCCGCATCGGTAGTTATAATCAATTCGCCTTTTGCTATAGCAATAGCTCTTGAAATAGCAATTTTTTTATAAGAATTTAATTTCTCTGCCTCATTTAGAGTTATAATAGAAGTTCTGGAATTGCTAGAAAGTATAATTTTTTCGGCAGTAGAATCTGTTGAATGATCATCAACAACTATTAATTCAACCAAATGTGAAGGATAATTTTGATTTAAAACATCAGCCATTATAAGTTGAATGGTATCCTCTTCGTTTCTTGCTGGAATAATTACTGAAACCATAGTAGTAAAATCATCATGCGAAACTTTTGAATGAGAAAGTTTTCTCCAGCCTCTTATAAACCACATAACTAAGCTTATATACAGTATGGAAAATAATAATGTTGCTAAATTAAGAATAGGATACACGTTTATATTTTAATTTAAGAATAAAAATGCAACCGACAATGGAGGGAATAATAATATTAATAAACCATAAAAAAAATGCTGCTGA
>JBBQYA010000034.1:0-27213 GCA_038209155.1 Sphingobacteriales bacterium
AGAAGGCGAGCTTGGAACAAATTGAACTTCATTTAATACTGCTGGATTGGTAATATCGACAATTGAAACTCCTGTATTGGTTCCAACTAATGCATATTCAACACCATTTTTCACATAGCCCCAAGTTCCAGCTAAGGTTTGATTGCCATAGGTTTTGTTTCCTAGCAGTGGTAAATTAAAATCGTTTTGTGCAAAAGTTGTATTAAAAATAAATAATAAAGAGAATAATAAAAGTGAAACTTTTTGATTTTTTGGATTGGGTAACATGATTTTATTTAATAAGAATTGATTTTTTGGTAAGGAAATTAGAATTGGAGAATAAACTTACAGTATAAATACCAGAAGGCAAATTATTAGAAGATTTAATAATTCCTTCCTTATCTATAATCTTCATTTCTTCTACTAATTGTCCTAAACTATTATAGATTTTTACTCTTGTATTCTCATTTGGGTTGGCTTCCAAAGAGTATTTAAGAGCGATAAATTCATTTGATGGATTTTCTAATAATTGAAAACGAATAGAATTAGTGTTTGAAATTTCATTGACACTAGAAGTTAAGGCATCAAAAGAAATATCAAATTGATCAAAGCCACCTTCTAAAACATGACCGGGTGCATCATCAGCAATGTAAACTTCCAATCTCATTGTTGATGTTAAATCGATTAAGCCATTTAGAGGATAACTTTGAAAGATCCAATTTGCTTCTCCAAGCGTATTATTGTCTATTACTTCCAAATCTACACTTGTGATTCCGTTGGAAATTTTTATCGTCATTACATCATTCGGAGCGGATTGTCCACCTCCATTTACGAACCATCTACCATAATTTACTACTGGATTTATATGATCGGTAAGATCAAAAATTGGCGATGTTAAACGAGTTCCACCATTATCTACATCATCAAATCCAGCACCACCACCTTCATTTCCAGTAATGAAACAAATATTACCATAATCTGAGCTAACGTCTACATTAGGATTTGCAAATGCTCCACCCAATGTGGTACCAACTGGAACATCGCGAATCCATTCTCCAGAAGTTCCTGTACTAGAAACTGTCCAGTTTAAGTTTTCATTAAAGTCATCAAAATAACCTCTGTTTAATAAATAATTTTCTGTTTTGGATGATGAGGTGATTATTATGGTATCCAAAATGGGTCTAAATCCCCATTTAGAAATTTCTAAATAATAAGTGCCTGGAAAAACGATTGGAAAAACGAAATCATTATTAATATTTGTACTTACACTTTCATTTACTAAAGCATTAGTGATGGTTAATTTAATTCCTTGAACTGATGGATTATTATTTCCAAAAACTTTTCCATTGAATTGGAAGCTCTGTAATGGTTTTAACTGAACATTGTTTACACTTAGAATTCCTGAATTTAATGATACATTTTTCAGAATTTTGGTTTCAAAACCATTTTTAGAAAAAGAAATATCAAATAATCCTGATACTGCTAAACCAAAACTATACTTTCCGACTAAATTACTTTTTGTGCTAATAGCGGTAGTTAATATTTGAACGTCTACACTTGAAAGTGTATTTCCAGAAATAGAATCGGTAACAATTCCTTCTGCTCTAGATGCTGGTACATAGGTAGGTGTAAGTACAAAAAGTCCTCCCTCGATATCAGAAATCAATAAATTACCTGAAGGTAAAAATGGATAAACACCCCAAGCTCCATTAAAAGTACTTCCAGAAAATGGAGAAGTATCATAATTTCCAATCTCTATCATATTTGCTGGGTCGGTAGCATCTACAATAGTTACCCCATCAGTATAATAAGAGGTTATTACAAAATCTTTTTTAAATCCGGTAGCGGAAGAATCATTTAAAACATAGGTATTATGACCAATTGAACCAGAATTATTGTGTCTATATCTGCCTAGTTCTTTAATGTTGTTTAGATTTCTAATATCATAAGCAGTTACAAAAGAACCACTTACTTCATCAGTGGTAAAAATGGTATTCTCATCAGTGCTCATCCAAGTATTATGAGTAAATGAGGAGGGAGTAGTTAAAGATGCCAATTCTACTGGAGCAGTAGGATTATTAAAATCAATAATGGTAAAAAGTCCATCATTAATTTCGCCTGCATATAAAATATTGTTTTTCACAAAACCATCATGAACATATCTTGTAGAATAACTTCCTAAAAAAACAGGATTATAAGGATCTGCTAATGAAAAAACTAAAGATCCACCGTTACTCAAAGTACTTCCATGCAGATATAGTTTATCATCCGCTACTTGCAAACTGTGTACTCTATTAATCGTACCAGCAGAACCGGCATTGGTAAATTGTTTAAAAACTGGAACAGCGGGTAAATTAGAAAGATTAATAATGGTTATTCCACCTCCGCCTTCTGTGGTTACATAAGCAAAATTTCCTTGAGTTCTAATCTCTCTCCAATCAGAATTATTGCCTGGAATATCATGTAATAAAACTGGACTTGCAGGATTGCTTACATCTACTATACTAATTCCTGTAGAAGTTCCAACTAAGGCATATTCAACTCCAGCTGGACTTTTATAGCCCCAGATATTAGATAAACTTTTGCCTGGGAATTGAAGTTGGCTTCTAAAGGTGATATTTTTATTTTGTGAAAACACAGCCACATGACTCAGCGCTAGAGAAATAGTGATTGAAAAAAAAAGTCTAATTGAATTCATGATTTTACTAATTATTAGGATAAAAAAAAATCCAGACAGTGATTATCTGTCTGGATGGGATATTTATAATAGATTATTCTATTCAGTTTTGTGGCTAAAACGATTCACTCGTAAAGTAAGCTCGTTTAGGTTAATTGGTTTTATGATAAAATCATCTGCACCAATTTCTATTGCAGTATCAATTACTTGAATTTCGTCTAAAGATGAAATCAACATTACGGGAATTTTTCTGTTAGGATCTGTTTTTACTAAGCTAAGTAATTCAAAACCAGACATAAAAGGCATCATAATATCAGAGATAATTAAATCAGGATTTTCCTGCTCAATTTTGTCCATTGCCTCTTTACCATCAGAAGAAGTTACGACTTCGTGACCTAATTTCTTTAAATGAAATTCAATCGTTTTTATCATCATTTCTTCATCATCAACCACTAATATTTTCATATTTACTATTATTTAATTTGTTTTTAATTTATCTCTATGTTGTTCTAATTCATTTATTGCTTCTGTAGTCATAGTTTCTAATTCTACAATTAGCTCATTTAATGATTCTGGATTTCTAATTTCCACTGCATTGCGTTCTATTTCTACAATTAAAGGTTTTGCCTTATCAATTCCCATAAAGGCAAAAGTCGGCTTCACCTTATGCGTAGCTGATTTTATTTGTTCATAATTTGATTCGCTTAGACTTTTTTTAATTTCAAAAAAATATTCTGGAGTTTTATCAATGAACATTTCAAGCATTTCTACAATAAACTCATCGTTTCCATCTGCTATTTCGTTCAGGTAACTTAGGTCGGTGTGCATAGTTAATCTTTATTTTGAAAGTGATAAAATCGTTTAGTATGCTTTAAATACGCATTTTTACGATCAATTTTGCATTATATAATGGCAGCAAGTTAGTAATTAGTTAATCAAACTATAAAATAATTTTTATGCTTCCAGAATCTTCACATTCATTTGTAAGTTCCTCAATAGTTTTATTCAAAACTGGATGTACAAAATCAGAAATTATTTCCATTAACGGTACAAGAACAAACTTTCTTTTGTGTAATAATAAATGTGGAATTATTAGGTTTTCTTCTTCAATTATTTCGTTATTGAAAAACAGAATGTCAAGATCAACTATTCTAGAACCATATTTCTCAGCTCTTATTCTACCTAATTTCAATTCTATTTCCATACATTTTTGAAGAACTTTTTCAGCATTTAATAAAGAGGAAACTATAATTACTTGATTCAGAAAATAATCTTGATCAGTAATTCCCCAAGAAGAAGTTTGAAAAAGACTACTTTCTTGAATGATAAATCCAATTTCATTTTGAATATGATCTCTGGCTTGTTTTAGCGCAAGATTTCGATCTCCCATATTACCGCCTAAACCCAAAACCACCCTGTTTTCCATTATTTTATTTACACTCCTCATTGTCTCCTTTTAATCTCATTAATTATCTATTTTTGAAAAAACAAATCAAAACAAAATGAGTCAATTTTTCAAATTCGTCTTCGCAAGTATTTTAGGATTCTTTTTAGCGATTATTCTCTTTTTTATACTAACTGGAATTATTTTTTCTGGAATTATAAGTTCAGGTAAAAGTAAAGAAACTGTTAGTTCTACACCCAATACCATTCTACATTTACAATTAGATTATCAAATTGAAGAAAGAACAAAAAAAGATCCTTTTGATGAAATTCCCTTTTTATCTTCAGAACGTAGCACAAAATTAGGTTTAAATGATTTGCTTGCGTCCATCAAACAAGCAAGCAAAGATGCAAATGTAAAAGGTATTTTTCTTGATTTTGCAGATGTAGGCGCTGGAATGGCAAGTACAGAAGAAATAAGGAATGAATTATTGAAGTTTAAGAAATCAGGTAAATTTATCATCGCTTACTCAGAAATATATACAGAAAAAGGGTATTATTTGGCTTCTGTTGCAGATAAAATTTATTTAAATCCAGAAGGATTGTTAGAATTTAATGGATTAAGTTCTCAAAGTGTTTTTATTAAAGGTGCTTTAGATAAATTAGAAATAGAACCACAAATTGTAAAAGTTGGAACTTTTAAAAGTGCAATAGAACCATTAATATTAGATAAGATGAGTGATGCAAATCGCAAACAGGTAACTTCTTATTTAAATTCTATTTATAGAAATGGTTTAAAGAATGTTGGTAATTCAAGGAAAATTAATGTAGATTCTCTACACGCAATTTCAAATTTATTAAAAGTAAAAACTGCACAAGACGCAGTCAACTATAAATTAGCAGATGGATTAAAATATTATGATGAAGTTCAAGCAGAGTTAAAAAAACTATCGGGTAGTACGGATGAAAAAGAAGTAAAACTCACAAAAATCGGATCCTATTTTGATGCTGGATCAGCATCTACATCCGAAAATAGAATTGCAGTAATATATGCAAATGGAGATATTGCTAGTGGCGAAGGAGATGATCAAACCATTGGTTCAGATCGTATTTCTGCAGCGATTAGAAAAGCAAGAAAAGACACAAAAATAAAAGCAATAGTGCTAAGAGTAAATTCTCCAGGTGGAAGTGCATTAGCTTCAGATGTGATTTGGCGGGAGGTTTCATTAACTCAGAAAGTTAAACCTATTATGGTTTCTATGGGAGATGTTGCGGCTTCTGGAGGTTATTATATCGCTTGCGCTGCAGATAGTATTTTTGTTCAACCCAATACTATTACAGGTTCTATTGGAGTTTTCGGTGTGATTCCCAATGCTCAGAAATTTTTTAACAATAAATTAGGAATTACCTTCGATGGTGTTAAAACGGGAGAATATGCTGATATAGGTTCTACAATTAGACCATTTACTGAATCAGAAAGATTAATTATTCAAAAAGAAGTAGATAGAATATACATTGATTTCACCCAGAAAGTGGCGAATGGTAGAAATAAAACAAGAGCAGAAATAGACAGTATCGGACAAGGAAGAGTTTGGAGTGGCGAAGAGGCAATAAAAATTGGATTAGCAGATAAAATAGGTGGAATAGAAGATGCAATAAAAGCTGCTGCTAGCAAAGCAAAAATAGATTCTTATCGCATAATTTCTTACCCTGTTCAAAAAGATCCATTGGAAGAAATCATGAAAAATGTTTCTGACAACGCTAAAGTTTGGTTTATAAAACAAGAAATGGGACCTGACAACGAAAAGTTTTATCAGCAGTTTGAAAAATTGATGAAAATGAGGGGTGTGCAAGCTAGAATGCCTTTTGATTTAGAAATAAAATAAATTTTATTTACATGTTGGTTTTGATAAATTAAGTATAAGCCAATGTGTATTATTTTTTATTTAATAAAATTTGATTTTTTATTAATTTAAAAATTAAATAAATAAAAAAGATCAATTATAAAACCTAAGATATAACATGGAAAATAGGGCAATTATAGCCTCATTAAAGCTTTTAGCAAAATTAATGGAACTTCATGAAGAGAATCCATTCAAAGTAAAGGCAGTTCAAAATGCTATTTTTAATTTAGACAAATACCCGGTTCAATTCTCTACTTTATCAACAAAAGAAATTGAAAATTTACCCGGAGTTGGAAAAGGAATTGCTGCAAAATTAAATGAGCTAATAGAAAAAAACACACTTACAGAATTATTAGATTTATTAGAAATTACACCAGCAGGAGTTATAGAAATTTTAGCAATAAAAGGATTAGGACCCAAAAAAGTGAACACTATTTGGAAAGATTTACATATAGAAACCGTTGGTGAATTATACTATGCCTGCAATGAAAATCGATTGGTGGAAGCAAAAGGATTTGGTGCTAAAACGCAAGAAGAAATCAGAAAGAAAATAGAATTTACAATGGCCGGTTCTGGTTGGTTTCATTATGCTTCCATTGAACCAATAGCACAATCTATTTTAACTATTCTGAAAAATGAATTAATAATTAGGAATAAAATTGCTTCTCAAATAATAGTTGCAGGGGATTTTAGAAGAAATTGTGAGATAGTAGACAGATTAGTTTTTCTGATAGAAACTGAAGATCTAAAACCTGTAAATGATTTTATTCACACATTTACTTCCGAATTTTTAGACTTAATAATAAATGAAAATCAATATAATTTTACTGATGAAACAGGAATAAAAATTGAAATACATATTATTTCCAACAATCATTTTGCATTTGAATTATTTAAAAAAACAGGCTCAGACGAGCATGTTGATGCAATTTTAAATCTTTTACCATCAAAAGATAAGAAAGTATACAAAAACGAAATAGAAATTTATTCAGAAGCTGGGTTAAATTACATTGAGCCGGAATTACGTGAAAACACTTTTGAAATAAATACAGCAAAAAATCATTTACTTCCTTTATTAATTGAAAACAAAGATTTACTAGGCACACTACACAATCATAGCACCTACAGCGATGGTGCAAATACTTTGTCAGAAATGGCAAATGAATGTATAAAAATGGGGCTTCAATATTTAGGAATTTGCGATCATTCTAAAGCTGCGTTTTATGCGAAGGGAATGAAAGAAGAACAAGTTGTTTTACAACATGCTGAGATTGATAAACTAAATGAAAAATTAAAACCATTTAAAATATTCAAAGGAATTGAATCCGATATTCTTTATGATGGTTCTTTAGATTATTCTGATGACGTTTTATCAACTTTTGATTTTATAGTTGCTTCTATCCATTCCAATTTGAAAATGGATAAAGAAAAAGCAACTACTAGATTAAAAAAGGCAATTCAAAATCCTTACACTACCATACTTGGTCATCCTACTGGCAGACTCTTATTATCAAGAGAAGGCTACCCAATTGACCATCAGTTTATTATAGATAGCTGCGCTGCAAATAATGTTGTGATAGAATTAAATGCGAATCCATTACGATTAGATTTAGATTGGCGATGGATCCATTATGCATTGGAAAAAGGAGTTAAAATATCTATCAATCCAGACGCTCATAAAACGAGCACAATAGCAGATATGAAATATGGAGTTTTAATTGGAAGAAAAGGTGGACTTTCGGCAGAAATGTGTTTGAATACGATGAATGTAAATGAAATTGAAAGTTATTTCACGAACCGAAAATTATCTGTACAAAAATAATGAATACTGAAAAGAATATGAAAATTCTTATTATTCGTTTTAGTTCAATTGGAGATATTGTTTTGACTACTCCAGTAATAAGGTGTTTAAAATTACAAGCGAATGTTGAAATTCATTATTTAACTAAAAATAAATTTGTTTCCATTTTAAACTCAAATCCTTATGTACATAAAGTTCATGTTTTAGACGATTATTTTCAAGAAACAATAAAAATTTTAAAATCAGAAAAATTTGATTACATCATCGACTTACATAAAAACTTAAGATCCTTAAGAATTAAATTAGCACTTAATTGTAAGAGTTATTCTTTTAATAAGTTAAATTTCAAAAAATGGTATTTCGTTAATTTGAAAATCAACAAAATGCCGAATTTACATATTGTGGATAGGTATTTTGAAACAACAAAATTTCTATCAATTATAAATGATCAAAAGGGACTTGATTTTTTTATTCCAGAAAATGTTGATTTACCTTTGGAAATAAAAAATGAAATAGCTGAGATTCCCTATATAGTTTATGCAATCGGAGCTCAACATTTTACAAAAAGATTACCTGTCGAAAAAATTATAGAAATAGGTAAGAAAGTTAATTTAAGAATCATTTTAATAGGCGGTGTTGAGGATGAATTAAATGGAAACATTATTTCAAAAGAAGTTAAAACAGTTTATAATTATTGTGGAAAACTGAGTATTAATCAAAGCGCAATCTTAATAAAAAATTCAAAAATCGTGATAAGTCATGATACTGGAATGATGCACATTGCGGCAGCTTTTAAAAAGAAAATTATTTCTATTTGGGGAAATACTGTCCCTGCATTTGGTATGATACCTTACCAAACCAAAGAATTACTACAATCAGAAGTGCTAAATTTACCATGTAGACCGTGCAGTAAAATCGGATTTGATAAATGTCCGAAAGGGCATTTTAATTGTATGAATTTGCAAAACACAAACATAATAGCAGAAACCGCCAATCAAATTTATGAAAACACTTTATTTAGTTAGACATGCAAAAGCAGATTCTAATGATGATAAACTTCCAGATTTTGAACGACCTTTAACGAAAAGAGGTATTGAAAACGCCAATGAAATGGCTGGGCGTTTTCTGAATAAAAATCCAATACCTGAACTAATAATTAGCAGCCCAGCAATGCGGGCTTTGACTACAGCCCAGATTTTTGCAAAGAAATTTGAAATAAACAACACACAGATAGAAAAAGATCCAGAAATATACGAATCGGAAGTTTCTGATTTATTAAGAATTATAAATTCTCAAACAGAACAAATAAATTCATTAATGATCTTTGGACATAATCCAACTTTTTTTGATTTGGTCAATTATTTAAATCCTACCAGCGTTCACGATTTTCCAACATGTAGCATTGCAAAACTAGAATTCCAAAAAAATAAATGGAATCTAATTAGTAAAAGTTCAGGAAAATTGATTTATTTCGACTTTTCAAATAATAAATAGTCCAAAACTAATTTCTTTATTTTTACGTTTCCTAACTATGATTTTCAAAAACATAATTGCGTTTTTACTTTTATCTCCATTTGCTTTTGCTCAAAATTCAAATGTTAAAATATTTAAAAATGAAGCAAAAAATTCATTTGAATATTTAAATAATTTCAGAAGTAATCCAAAAGAATTTGGAGAAAAAATAGATTTAGATTTATCGAAAGTGAAAGAATCAAAAAACCTAATTTGGGATCAAACATTAGCTGCACAAGCAGAACGAAAAGCAATAGATATGGCAACAAATAATTATTTTTCACATATTGATAAAAATGGGTATGGAATGAATTATTATGTAAACAAGTCTGGCTTCAAACTACCCGACTATTGGTTGACAGATAAAACAGGAAATCAGGTAGAATCACTCGGTGCCAATAGTTTAGGACCAGACAATTTTATCAATCAATTAATTATAGATAAAGGAGTTAGCGATAAAGGACACAGAACTCATCTTTTATCCATGAATGAATTTTATTCTAATAATACTCACGTAGGTATTGGTATTGCTTACAATCCAAATTCCTATTATAAATATTATTTTTGCATTTTGTTGGCTCCAAAAAATGGTAAAAATTTAATGGATCAATAAATATTAAATAAAATAATCAGTATTATGACTGTTTAAATTATTTAATAAATTATTAAATTCTGATTAACTCAGAGCATACATTTTTCCTGGCAAAGAACGAATCATTCCATTCATTTCTAGTTGCAATAAAACAGCTGCTAGTTTGCTCATATTCATTTTACTTAACATGCTTAAATCATCAGTTGATTTAGGATTAGGATTTAATAGTTGAACCAGTACTTTTTCATCTTCTGATAAATCAATTAATAATTTTGTTTGTCTTGCATTTTCTTTTACACTTTGCTCCCATCCCAATAAATAAATAATATCCTTTGCGCTGGTTATTAAATTTGCTTTATTATTTCTTATTAACAAATTACACCCTTGAGAATATTCATCATTTGCTCTACCAGGATAAGCAAATACATCTCTATTATAATTATTTGCTATTTCTGCAGTAATTAATGCACCACCACTAAGACCTGCTTCTACTACTACGACTGCATCTACCATTCCTGCAATAATCCGATTTCTCATCGGAAAATTTTCTCTATCTGGTTTCGTTTCACTTATAAATTCAGTTAATAAACCACCATTGGCAATCATCTGAATCGCAGTGTTTTTATGTTGAGTTGGGTACAATTTATCTAAACCATGTCCTAATATTCCAATGGTGGGAACATTAAATTTCAAACAGGAAGTGTGAGCAGCAATATCAATTCCATAAGCTAAACCGCTAATAATATTAATATCAGTAAAAACAGATAAATCTTCAATTAATTTTTCTGTAAGCATTCTGCCATAATCTGTGCTTTTTCTGGTTCCTACAATGGCAATAGATTTTCTGCAATTAAATTCAGCATTTCCTTTGAAATATAATAGCAAAGGTGCATCTATGCAATGTTTTAGCCGATTTGGAAATTTAGAATCGGTATAAAACAAAGGAGAAATTTTATGCTTTTCGATAAAATTTAATTCTTTCTCTGCACGTGTAAAAATTTGTCTATTTAAAATAGAATCTACGTTATTCATCGTAACTCCAGGAATTTTAATCAAATTCCCTTTTCGCTCTTTAAAAATTTGAGAAGTTGAACCAAATGCACTCAGCAAATTTCTCGCTGTGACATAACCAATACCCGGCAGCATGGTTAAAGCAATTTTCTCAATTAATTCATTTGGCATGCATGAAATTAAAAATTAATTTTAATTCATTGGTATATAAACTATTGATTTTGTTTCAAAAAATTCTTCTTTGAAAAATTCTTGGATTGAATAAATTGTAACTGGTGAGTTAATCTCTGATAATTCTTCCTTTAAATCTCCTCCTTTCAAATATAAAACACCATTTGCCAATTCATTTCTATTGGTTCTATTGATATTGTTTATCACCCAAGGAATAAATTCTGAAAGTCTACAAACTGCTCTAGAAAGTATAAAATCGTATTTTTGAGATATATCTTGAGCCCTTAATTTTTCCGCATTTACGTTTTTTAGTTGCAAAGCTTTTGAAATTTCTTGCACTACTTTCACCTTTTTTCCAATACTATCTACTAAATGAAATTGAACTTCGGGAAACAAAATTGCCAGAGGAATCCCTGGAAATCCACCTCCAGTACCAATGTCTAAAATAGATGTATTTGGAACAAAAGAAATAATTTTTGCAATGGCCAAAGAATGCAAAACATGACGCAAATAAAGATGATCGATATCCTTTCTGGAAATTACATTAATCATTGAATTCCATTCTGAGTATAAATTTTGCAAAGATGAGAATTGCTCAATCTGTAATTCAGTTAAATCAGGAAAATAGGTTTTAATAATATCCAAGACTGTTATTTTATTTTTGCTTCACCAGATTTTTTCAAAACGTTGTATAATAAATCTCTTGCTCTAAACAATTGAGCTTTTACTGTTCCGAGTGGAATATCTAATTCTGCCGCAATCTCTTCATAGGATTTCTCTTCAAAATATCGTAGCGTTACCAATCTTTTATATCTCGGTGAAAGTTTATCTACTATTTCACGAATCAATAAAGTTTTTTGCTTTTTAATCATTAATTCTTCTGGATCCGCAGTATTTGAAGGTAAATCAAAAGTCATTTCTTCACCATCACTTCCTTTCATATTATCAATAGAGAAAGTGCTCAAGCGTTTTTTACGCATGAAATCAATACAATTATTGGTAGCAATTTTGAAAAGCCAAGTACTAAAAGCAAACTCGGGACGGTATTTTTCTAAATTTTGAAATGCCTTTCCAAACGTTTCGATGGTAAGATCGGTGGCATCATCACGGTTTGAAGCCATTTTAAGAAGCATAAAAAATATTGCGTCCTTGTATCTTGTCATTAATTCTGCATACGCTTTCTGATCTCCATTATCAAGCGCAAGCCTAATAAGGTTATAATCTTTTTTTGCATTGTCAGAAAAACCGGGATTTACTTCCATCTTGTTTGTTTTTTAAATATGCCAGCCATCGTAAGACTGAGAAGGTAAAATTGATAAAAAATATCTAATATAGGTGCAAAATAAATCAGATCTGATGATGCTAATTTTTTCATTGCGGGTTGGAATACTATATAAATTAACATAAAACGAACGATTAATATCGAACATAAAATGATAGGTAAAAACTTGAAGATCAATAAGGTGGTAAATAAAGTGTAAAACATCATTGCGCTTATCGCATAAATAACTAACCAATTCTTATGTTCTTTTTTATATAATTTACCTGCTTGGGTATGTCGTAGTTTTTGTTTAAAAAATTCAGCAAAAGTACTTTTGGGTTCGCTTATGGTAAAGCTTTTTGGAGATATTTCAAGAGTAGTATTTTGCTTATCAGCATGTTGATTTACAAATAAATCATCGTCTCCAGATTGGATGTGCATGTGCGATGCGAATCCTTTATTTTTAAAAAATAAATTTTTGCGATAAGCTAAATTTCTGCCTACACCCATGTAAGTTTTACCCGATAAATGATAGGAAAAATATTGTAATGCTGTATGAAAGGTTTCAAAACGAATAAAAGCATTTAGTAAACCTGGCACTTTTCTGTAAGGCGAATATCCAAGAACAATGGATTTTTCTGACTTAAAATTTCTTTGCATTAGTGATATCCAATCTTTACTTACTGGATTACAATCAGCATCTGTGTTTAGAAGCAACTCGTATTTTGCGGCTTTAATTCCCATTGTTAAGGCAAACTTTTTCCCATGTTTAAATCTGTCAAATTCCTCAATTGTTACCACTTTCAAATGAGAATATCGTCTTGAAAAATCTTCTAATAAATCTCCAGACCCATCATAAGAGCAGTCATTTACTACTACAACTTCGTATTCTGGATAATCTTGGTTAAGAATATTTTCCAAAAAATTAGTTAAATTTTCTCTTTCATTTCTCGCACATAAAATCACAGAAACAGGTTCTGGATTTAGCGTAAGTACAGGATTACTTTTGTACCAAGCTAATTTACTAAAAACGAAAAGATAATAATATACTTGGGTGAGAAATACAATAGCAAAAACCCCAGCAAGAAAATAAATAAGCATTAACAAATAAAAATGGTAAGAATTACAAAAAATAACAACTTTTTTGCAAAAGTAATCTAAGTGTTGATAATTCTTTAATTATTTGAAAAATTGTAAAATTTTTCTAGACTAATTAAGAAAATGACGAAATAACTCAAAGAACCTTTCGCGTTCCAGATTGAAACAACATCCTTTTCTTGCCTAAGATATAGTTTATATTTGGAAGCGAAATTATTGGCAAAAAAAGATTTAGTGGAAAGCTGGAAAAAACGCCACTGCAAAAAAACACCAAAACTATTGATACGAAAACAGTTCAAAATATGGAGTTCAGCTAAATTTATACCTTTGACCTCCTTATATTTTAGGAACAAGAAATAATATGAAATTTGAGCTTCTGGCAACAGATCCTTCTGGGAATGCGCGTGCAGGAATTTTGACTACTGCACATGGGAAAATTGAAACACCGATTTTTATGCCTGTGGGCACTGCTGGAACGGTAAAAGCTGTTCACCAGCGTGAAATTAAAAATGATATAAAGGCAGAAATAATTTTAGGCAACACCTATCATTTATATTTAAGACCTGGTTTAGATATAATAAAAAAAGCGGGTGGTTTGCATAAATTTATTGGTTGGGATATGCCCATACTTACAGATAGTGGTGGTTATCAAGTTTATTCACTTTCGGATGTTCGGAAAATCAAAGAAGAGGGTGTTACTTTTCAGTCGCATATAGATGGTTCAAAACATTTATTTACGCCAGAAAATGTGATGGATATACAGCGCGTAATTGGTGCAGATATTATTATGGCTTTTGATGAATGCACTCCATACCCTTGCGAATATAACTATGCAAAAAGGTCGATGCAAATGACGCATCGCTGGTTGGATAGATGCTGCATACAATTTGACCAGACTGATCCACTTTATGGTTATGATCAAACACTTTTTCCTATTGTTCAAGGGAGTACTTACAAGGATTTGAGAATACAATCGGCGGAAAAAATTGCGTCATTTAATAGAGAGGGCAATGCAATTGGAGGTTTATCCGTTGGAGAACCAGCAGAGGAAATGTATGAAATGACAGATTTAGTGTGTGCAATTTTGCCAAAAGAGAAGCCTAGATATTTGATGGGAGTAGGAACACCTATAAATTTACTAGAAAACATTGCATTGGGTATAGATATGTTTGATTGTGTGATGCCTACCAGAAATGCTAGAAATGGAATGCTTTTTACTGAATTTGGATCTATTAATATTAAAAATGAGAAATGGAAAGATGATTTTAGTCCGATAGATTCTAAAAGTGATTTATTTTCCGATCAACAATATTCAAAAGCTTATTTAAGACATTTATCAATTTCTGGAGAGTTATTAGCTTCACAAATTGCTTCTTTACATAACTTGCATTTCTATCTTTGGCTTATGAAAGAAGCAAGAAAACAGATACTTGCAGGCACATTTAGTAATTGGAAAAATAAAATGGTTGTGCAAATGGCAAATAAATTGTAATTCCATTTATATCGAAATTAATTTAAATAAACTCTATTGGCAAATTATAAATTACAAAAGTTAGACTGGTATATAATAAAAAAGTATTTAAGTACTTTTTTCTTTACTCTGGGTATTTTTGTGGCTATTGCAATTGTATTTGATATTACAGAAAAATTAGATAATTTTTTGAATAGAAATGCACCGTTAAAAGAAATAGTATTTAATTATTATTTAAATTTTGTGCCTTATTGGGCAAGTGTTTTAAGTCCATTGATTTTATTTATTGCTGTTATTTTTTTTACAGCTCGTATGGCCGATCAAACAGAAATAGTAGCAATTTTGAGTAGTGGAGTAAGTTTTAAGCGATTATTATATCCTTATTTTGTTGCATCTTTTTTTCTAGCCATTATTACTTTTGTATTTAATGCTTATGTAATTCCAAATTCATCTAAAACTAGAATTGAATTTGAAAATAAATATATTAGACACAAATTTGAATTTAAAGAACGAAATTTTCATATGCAATTGGATAAAGAAACATTCATTTACATGGAAAATTATAGTAGCGATATAAATGTTGGATATAAATTTTCTATCGAGAAATTTAAAGATGATGAATTAATTTATAAATTATTATCCAATTCAATTTCTTGGGATTCTGTTTCGTCTAAATGGTCAATTCATGATTACAGTATTCGGTATATATATCCTATGAGTGAGAAAATGATATATGGACAAAAGTTAGACACGATAATGGATTTTTCTCCTAAAGATTTTCAACGAAAAGATAATATCATAGAAACTATGACTTTGACTGAATTGGATAATTATATAAAAAAGGCTAACATACGAGGAACAGAGAGTATTGACATTTACACTTTTGAGAAAAATAAAATGTATGCTGTACCCTTTTCTACTTTTATTCTTACTTTAATTGGAGTTTCCTTATCCTCCAAAAAAGTGAGAGGAGGCATAGGAACCCCATTGTTGGTTGGCATAACTTTATGTTTTGCTTATATTTTATTAATGAAATTTTCTACAACTTTTGCCACAAAAGGTGGGCTACCACCTATTATTGCGGTCTGGATTCCTAATTTAACTTTTGGCATTATCGGTTTATATCTTTTAAAAATTGCACCTAAATAAAAATCTTTTAAAACTTCATTTTACCATTTTTATTTGGGGTTTCACTGCTATTCTGGGTGCATTAATTGCATTACCAGCTTTACAATTGGTTTGGTATAGAATGCTAATTGCATTTATATCTTTATTTCTTTATTCGTTGATTAAAAGGCAACATCAGAAAATAAGTATTTATTCCATTCTGAAACTTGGTGGCATAGGAATCATTGTAGCTTTACATTGGCTCTGCTTTTTTCATTCTATAAAAGTCAGTACCATATCAGTAGCCTTGGTTAGCTTATCTTCTACAGCATTGTTTACCGGAATTTTGGATCCTTTGGTTAATAAAACAAAAATATCGTTAATAGATATCTTCGTTTCTTTAATTATAATAATCGGAATAGCTATCATTTTTAGTTTTGAAACAAGCTATACTTCTGGAATTTTATTTGGTTTAGCATCTGCATTTTTGGCAGCTGTATTTACTATTTTAAATGCGAAAGAAGTTAGAAAAATAAACCCGGTTACCATCTCTGCCTATGAGATGCTAGGAGGTTTTTTACTTTTAACTTTATATTTATTTTTTACCTCAGGAACTGCAATATTTACCACAAGAATTCCAATTTCAGATTTGATTTATTTATTTATTTTAGGAACTATCTGTACTGCTTTTGCTTACGTATTGGGGGTTTTAGTTATGAAAGAATTATCTCCTTACACCGTGATTTTAACTACAAATTTGGAACCTGTTTATGGAATTCTGATGGCATTTTTCTTTTTCGGAGATAATGAAAAAATGACGTTTCAGTTTTATATTGGCGCTTTTATTATATTATTAGCTGTTTTTTCCTATCCGATGCTGAAAAGAAAATTGGCAAAAAATGTAAATTAATTTTTATAAAAGGAATTTATATATACGGATTAATAGGTAATTGCAAAACTTCAAATCCGTCATTTTTTAATTTTGTAATGGTTTCAACTGTTGGATTTTCTTTAAAAATAATTGCACACAAATTTTGGTAAGGGAATAAACCTAAATTGCTTAGGGTGTTTTTAAAATTTATTTTCCTTTTAATTGAATTAAAATAAGACTGATCTATTGGTGTTTCCGCTAATTTAGGGTTAGCATCAAAAAAATCATGTGAACCTTTGAAAGCCAGAAATCTAAAATTCATTCCAAGTGCAATTTTTTCTATTTCACGTTCAGATATTTTATAAACGAAATTTCCTACAGTTTCGTAAGAATACTGGTTTTTCCAAAATTTTCTTAACAATTGATTATTAAATTTATTCAAAATATTACTTAAGAAAAGTAAAAAAGGCATTTTTAATATTGGATCTTGAGGCTCAAAAAGCACAACTCCTTTTTTGGCTACTCGTAGCATTTCATACAATGCAATATAAGGTTTTGGGAAATGATGATAAGCTTCTTTGCAGAATACATAATCAAAAGTTTGATTTTCAAATGAAAGTTTTTCAGCGTTTTCTTGAGCAAAGTTTTTTATATAATTCTCTTTTGCAGCAATTTTTAAAACAGAATCTGAAATATCCGAGGCAGTAACATCCAAATTTTTTGACAATAAATAATTAGCATCCGTTCCTATTCCATCTCCAACAGTTAGCCATTTTTCGCCAGCTTTAAATATAGGATTTGCCAAATCAATCATTCTAGTATGTCTCCAATTATCGATATTATTTTGGTTTTTTAATCTAAATAATGCTCTTTCGCTGTTCTGAAGCATTTTTTCCATATTAGCTTCATGGCTTTTATAGGAAATTTCATCAAATTCAACTTTGCTATCGACCATCTTATTATCAAATATAATTCGGCGAAAATAAGCGGAAAGGCTTCGTGTTCCTAATTTTAAAATGATTTGTTTTACAAATTATATTCTTTTCAATTTAGTTCGGATATTTTAATTAAAAAAAACAGCAAAAAGTTAATTTTCTATCTCTACTCTAGAAATAGTTAAATTAAATTCTATTGTTCCAAAATACTTAAAAAAGCATTTCCAATGCAGTCAATTAAATCAGAAGCTAATAAGGAATATTCGCCAGTTTTAACTGAAGCAATATCTCCGGCTAAACCATGTAAATATACAGCAGCAATGCTGGCATCTTTAGATGAATAACCTTGTGCAAGCAAAGAGGTTAACATTCCAGTTAATGAATCTCCAGTTCCTCCTTTTGCCATTCCGGCATTGCCGGTAGTGTTTATAAAACACTTACCATTTGGAGTAGAAATACAGGTGTGATGACCCTTTAAAACCGTATAAACAGAATATTTCTTGGAAAATTCTATTTGCAAATTATCAATTTCCAATTCATTTTTTCCTATTCCGACGAGTCTTTCAAATTCTTTAAGATGCGGTGTGAAAATACTATTTTTAGGTATAAGTTTCAGCCATGATTTGTTTTGGGAAATAATATTAATGGCGTCTGCATCTATTACCATTGGGTTTTTGTAGATAGTCAAAATTTCTTTTACAACATTTGCGGTTTCTGAAGCAGTCCCAATGCCTGAACCAATTCCAATTGCATTAAAATGATCTAGTATAATGGATTTACTTATTATTTTAAACTGATCATCGCAACTGACCATTGCTTCTGGAATAGTACTTTGTAAAATCTCATATCCACATTTTGGAATATGTATAGTGAGCAATCCAACGCCTGTTTTTAAGCAAGCTTTTGCATTTAAGACTGCTGCTCCTATTTTTCCATAACTTCCAGCTATAATTAATGCATGACCATAATCTCCTTTGTGAGAAATAGGATTTCTTTTTTTAATAATAGAAGAAATATAATTTTTGGTAATTTTTTCCTTCATGTATTTATTTAAAAATTTATCTTAAATCGGCTGAATAAAATAATATACATTAAAACCATTTTCATTAATTAAAATCTGAAATATTTAGTTTTTTATAATAAAACTAAACAATAAATTTTGATCTATTCTGGCTTTGAGTTGGGAACTCGAATCGTAAATTGGGTTCCTTCATTAATTACAGATTCAACCTTAATAGTCCCGTCTATTTTATTTACAGATTCTTTTACAATATAAAGTCCTAATCCTGAACCTTCTGATTTTGATGATATTCGATAAAACATATCAAAAATCTTATCCAAATTAGATGCTTCCATTCCTAAACCATTATCTGCTACTGAAATAACAACCTCATTCTCACTTAATCCAGCTTTTATTAAAATATAATTATCCATAACTCTTGGATTATGATATCTAATAGCGTTGGAAATTAAATTGGAAATAATAATATGAAGTCGATCGTAATCAGAATAAAAATCAAAATCTCCTTTTACGGCTACTTCAAATCTTATTGCAGATGCGTTTGCCCCAAATTTTAATAATTCAATTATGTCATTAAATAAATAATCAAAATTAATTTTTTGAATATTTGTTGGTAGGCGAGAATTTCGAGAATAATCAATTATTCTTTTAATGAAAACATCCAATTTACCCACACTTCTTTGAATGAGTTCTATAAACTCATCTTTTTTTATTGGATCTTGTTCTTCTTTTATTAAACTTAATAAACCCTCAATCGAAGTCAAAGGAGAGCGTAAATCATGAGAAGTACTATAAACAAATTGATCTAGTTCACTATTAATTTTCAGTAATTCTAGATTTCTTTCTAATGTTTGTTGCTCAGCAAGTTTTCTTCTGTTTATATTTACAATGGTGCCCATAAACTGAATAACGATACCTTTTTTATTCCTTAAAAAAATTGTGTTTCTAGTTAGAAACCATGTATATATTCCTGATTTATTTTTAAATCTATATTCTAATTCTAGTATTTCTTCATCCTTTAGATTCTTTACATTCTCAAAATATTGATTCAATTTTTCAATATCTTCTGGATGAATTAATTCATTTTTAAGAGTCGACTGTAAAACGTGTATTTCTTGCTCAGTATATCCTAAAAGTTCTCCTATTTCTCGATTACAAAATATATTTTTTTGCAATTGAACATCATATACATAGATTACATCTGGTGTGGATGCGGTTACTCTTTCAATAAATCTTTTCTTTTCAATAAGTTCGGTTTCAATATTTTTTGAGTGAGTAATATCTGATGCTGTTCCATACCAAACTACAGATCCGTCGTTGTTTAAAGTTGGCATTGCATTAATACGAATCCATTTATTTTGTTTGTTTCCCTCAGCACCCATTTGAGCTTCACAGTTTATGGACTCCATATTTTTTTCAGATTTCCTAAACATGTATCTCAAAATTCTAAGATTACGAGAACCTAATCTTTGAAAAATTACGGAAAGATCTTTCATTGCATTTTCTGGAGTTATTCCAGATAATTGTTCCAAACCCTGACTTACATAAACTAATTTATACTCTTTTTCTTTACTCATAAAAAGTTGAAAAACAGCACCAGGAATATTAAAAGTTACTTGTTGCAGCTGTCTTTTGATTTTTTCTTGTGCAGCTTCTGCAATTTTTTGTTCCGTAACATCAATAGCAAAGCCCATTAATCCAGTTTCTGCTATTCCAATAATAAATATATCAAAACACCAAGACTCACCTTTATCTGAACCATATAATTCAAAATTAATTGATCCATATTTTTGAACTTTCTCAATATGGGTTTCAATATTCCCAAATAAATTATTGATACTTAAACCGGTTAGATTATCTGAAAATTTATTCAGTCTTACCATCCCCATTCCTTGGCAAGAGGTGATATCGTAAAAGCTATTGGTAGTGAAAGTAATAAAGGGAAAATTGTTCAGCACATTTCCCATTAATTGATTTTGTTGTCGAGCTATTGATAGCTCTTTGAAAAAGTTACTTTTATCTATTATCGTAATCAATATTAATCTAATTCCTTCATAGTCAATTGATTTTGCATGTAATTCTATTTGCAAAAATTCATTGTTAGTTTTATTTAGTTTGCCAGTTTTTGAGAATAGACTTTTTTCTTTGTCTTGATAAAAATGTTTTAAATCTAAAAAAAGTGATTCATCCAGCAATTCTGAAATTGAGTTATCAAATTTATTTTTTTCTTTAAAATTAATCAGTTTTAAAAATAAATCATTTGAATAGATAATCGTAAAATCCGAAAAATTGAGTAGTAAAGAGGGTAAGGGAATAGAATTTAATAAAAGATCTTGAAAATTTATCGTCAGATGATTTTCATTTTTTAAGGTCAACATTGTTTTTACTTATTTTTCATACTATCAATAAACAAAATTTATATTTTTGAAATATGACTTATTAATTAATACGAAAGGACTGGATGAAAAATTTAAAACTATAATTATCTTATATTTTATCCTACTTTTTGGTAATATTTTCCAACTCCCCAAACTATGGTAGGATCATTTATTTTTATAATATCCAGATTTTGGTCTTCTGGAATTATTTCATCTTCTTTATTATTTATAAAAGAAAACAAATTAGTATCATACAAATATGGAGATTTTTCTTTTTTAAGGAATAATTCTTCGATGGCAATTACATCTTCTGGTTCGATTACAAATTGCCCTATAATTTCAGGATTATATTCTTTATTGCTATAATTTTCTTTTTCTAATTCTGTATTGCTTAGAATAAAGTTTTTCTTTGAATAGTTTGGCATCATGATATGTGTATTAATTAAAATACATCTATTAAAATCCATACCAATAAAGTCTCTTTAAAAAAAAATGAACAGTTTTGTTACAATATATTTTTTTTAATTTAAATTAAATAGCTATTTGCATTTTTCAAAACAAAGAAAATGAACTATTTATTTATCGTTATTTAACAAAAACAAAGTCAAATTTCTGGCTGCGATTGGGGCAAAAACTTTTTAACAAGTGCTTTTAGTTCGTCTATACTAAATGGTTTAGCCAAATAAGCATCTGCTAATTTCTTGGTAGCCGATAAAATTTCCTGATCCATACCACTTACCACTATTACTGGAATATGTGAACGAAGCGGATCATTTTTTACAAACTCTACAACATCTAATCCTCCGGTAAAAGGCAACATTAGATCAGTAATAATTAAATCTAATTCTTTACTTTTTATGATTTCGATTGCATTTTTGTAATTTTCAGATGTGATTACTTGATACCCTTCTTGGGTTAGATTTTTTGCAATTGAATGTAGAATAAATTTTTCGTCCTCTAGTATTAGTATTTTCATTGCGAGTATATTATTGATTTTTTTTTTATTAAAAATAAGGTTTTTATTTAAAATAGGGATTTAGATTTTATTGGAATATTAATTATAAAAGTGGTTCCTTTCCCTTCTTCACTTTCTACTCTCAAATTTCCTTTATGATTAATTAATATATTTTGGGCTGTAGTAAGACCTAAACCCATTCCCTTTGGCTTATTAGTATAAAAAGGAACAAATAAATCATTTAAATTTTCTTTGTTAATTCCAATGCCATTATCTGAAATTTCTATTGCGCAGAATTCATCTTTTTTATAGCAAGCTATTTTTACTATACCTACATTATCAGCTACTGCTTCTACAGCGTTTATAATTACATTAATTAGAGCAGTTTTGATTTTTTCTTTGTCACCTTCTATATTTAAATTACATTTAAAATCTTTTTCAATTGATATCCCTTTTAGTTGAATGCGATCGTTAGCCATCTTTAAGGTTTCTTCTATAACAGTATCTATTGAGAATGAGGTAGAATTTAATTCACCAGGTTTGGAAGACACTAATAATTCTGTAATCAATTGATTAATTCTTTGGCTATTTCTACTAATAATATCGACATATAAATCAAAAGATTCATCTTCTACTTTAAACTCACTTTTCAAATGTTCTAGAGATAGATTTATATTAGTCAATGGATTACGAACTTCATGTGCAATGGTGCGAGCAATCTTCCCGGTTACTGCAATCTTTTCTATATTAATAAGTTCTTGTTCCGCTTGTTTCCGCTTGGTTATGTCGTGTATAATACCTTGAAAAAACTCTAAATTATCATCTATTCTTGATTGCTTACTACAAGATACCAAGCAGAATAATTTACCTCCGTCTTTTTTTCTGATTACGGCCTCATATTCCACTACTTCATTATCTTCTTTGAGTATATCATCAAATTCTTCCCATTCTTCTTTATTCAGAAATAAATCACCTTTTTTCATGGTTAATAGTTCCTCTCTGCTGTATCCTAGTAATTGGGTTGCACGAGGATTGATATCGATAAAATTATCTTCCAAGTCTGTAATGTAAATGAGGTCTCTAGATTTTTGAAAAATAGCTTTATATTTTTCTTGGCTTTGTCTAATGGCTAAAATAGACTTACTTCTTTCTAGTGCGTATCGTACAGATCGTTCGAGCAAAAAAGAATCAATTTTATCTTTGACTAAATAATCTGCTGCACCTGTTTTCATAGCTGCAAGATCTATTTGTTGATCTCCTTTACCGGTTAATAAAATGATGGGCTGTTTGCAACTAGTTTTGGCTGCATAATCTAGAATGTCTAATCCTGTTTTTTCGCCTAACCGATAATCTATCAAATAAATATCGTGCTCGCATTTATCTAATGCATCAATTGCATGATTGAAATTTGAAACCCAATCTACTTTAAAGTTATTTGGATGTATTTCTTTAAAATAATCTCTAGTTAATACAAAATCATCCTCATCATCATCTACTACTAAAACACGGATAAAAGTTTCTGAATTATTTATCATACCATTGGTAATTCAACTGTTTTAAACCAATAATCACCTATTTTTTTGTTAACAAAAGCAACTCGGTGTAGGAATTGGGTTTGGTAATATAGCAATTTACTCCTAAGTCATAGGCATTTTTGATATCGTTCGCATCTTTGCTTGTGCTAAAGACTATGACTGGAATTTTCCTAAAATTTTTATTTTGTTTTATTTCAGCCAATGCTTCTCTCCCGTCTTTTCTTGGCATATTTAAATCTAAAAGTATAAGTTGAGGTTTCTCATTTTCTTTTTGACTAAAATCTCCATAGATTTTTGTCAAATAATCTATTAACTCCTCTCCATCCTCTAAAAATTTTATAGTCGTATTTTGGAAATTTTCATGAAAAGCATCACTTGCCATCAATCTATCATCTGCATCATCGTCAGCTATAAGAATGGTGTAATTCTTTAAAATCTCAGTTCCCTTTGTCATTTCTTTCAATAATGATTAGCAAAAATATAATTAATTCCTTAAGATTTTCTTATTATGAAGATAATTCTATGTCTTTCATTTGTCCATTGAATGGATTATTGGCAGCAATCAAAGTAATTTTAAAGGTGGTTCCTTTTCCCAATTCGCTGATTGCTTCTATAAATCCTTTATGATTTTCAATAATTTTTTTACAAATAGATAACCCAATACCGGTACCTTCATATTCACTTCTGCCGTGCAATCGTTGGAAAATAACAAAAACCTTTTCGCTATATTTTTGATCAAATCCAATTCCATTATCTTTAAAAAATATTGTATAAGCCGATTTCTCCAAAGTAGAAAATTTTGGATTTTTTAAATCTGCTGGTTCTGACCAAATATCAATTTCAGGTACAATACCTTCTTTACTAAATTTTAACGAATTGCTCAATAAATTTTGAAACAATTGCCTCATCTGAGCAGAAATTCCCATAATGGTGGGCAAATCTTTGACGGTAATTATCGCTTTTTTGTTTTCAATTTCGATTTCAAAATCATTTAGAATAGGATTTATTATATCATTCAAATTTATAGTTTCTAACTTTTCGGCTACGTTAGCCAATTTAGAAAACGAAAGTAAATCATTGATTAAAATTTGCATACGAAGAGCTGCATTTTGCATTCTATCCATATAATCTTTTCCGTCCCCTTCCAATAAAGGTGCATATTTTCCATACAATCTTTCGCTGAACGATTGGATTTTCCGAAGAGGTTCTTGCAAATCATGAGAGGCTACATAAGCAAACTGCTCAAGTTCTTTATTAGACCTATTTAAATCATTTATTTTTAATTCTAATTCTTGTTCATATCTTTTTATATCAGATATATCTTTGCCTTCTACTAATATATTAACCAATTCTTTTTTTGAATTATAAATTGGTTTTATCACCATTGCTACATCTATTTTGTTTGTTTTCCAATCAAAAATTACCGTTTCAAAATTTGAAGTTTTACCATTCTTAGCCTCATTTATACCAATTTTTATTAATTCTTTTGCACTTCCCGATTTCCAAGCTGGAAAGTCACCGAAATTTGTACCGAGTATTTTATCAGAATTACTTAATCCAGATACTTCTAATGCTTTGTGATTTATTTCTAATAAATTCCCTTCTAAATCCAATAAGCTCACCATTTGAAAAGTCTGCTCAAAAACCGATTGAAAACGAATTTGACTTTCTTTTAAAGAAATTTCAGCTTTTTTAGCCTCCGTTATATCTTGCAAAACGCCAGCATATTTAATTGGCGAACCATCCGAATCATAAAAAAATTTTCCTTTTGCACTTCCATACTTTCTGTTTTTATTTTTAGTAATAAATTCAAATTCGTAGGCTAAATCACTTTTGGAAATTATAGCATTTTGCAATAATTGAGAAACTCTTACTTTTTCATCACCTTCTAAATGATCCATAAAAGTTTGAAAGTTAACCTCTATTTCGTAAGGTTTATATTCATGAATTCGATAAATTTCTTCGCTCCAAACTACCTCGTTTGTTTTTATATTCCATTCAAAACTCCCCATTTTACCTATTTCTTGAGCTTGAATTAAAAGTAATTCATTTCTTTTTAATTCTAATTGTGCATTTTTTCTGAATTCTATTTCTTCATTTAGTTTTATGCTTATCGCTTTTTCGCTCTTGTAGTTTTCTGTATAATTCATTAATATACCTAAAACAGGAATAAAATAAGTTATTGCTTCCAAATAGTGCGCAATAAAAAAATGATTATCAAATAAGCCCTCAGACCCAAATGCCATGTGAATTTGAGAAAACACAGCAGGTATTAGACTAATGATTAACATTTGAGAAAACCTAGTTGGATTAGATTGATAAAATTTAGGAAGTAAAAAAATTCCTGCAAAAACATAAAAAAACAATGGAATTAATGCGTAAGGTTTGCTTATCCAATTATTAGGAAAAACCATTTGTGGAATTTTATCGACTGATAAAATTAAATTAATAAAGAAAACCGTAAGTAAAACAAAAATAAATAAGATGAGTAGAATTAAATTATTTTTTTCTTTGTGGCTTAAAAGGTTATTCTTATTCGTTGCAAAAAGATAAACAGAAACACCAGATATGAGGGTAAGAGCATGAAAAGTGCGAGCAAAAGCCCAAGAAAATGCAGTGATGTCTGAAATATTAGGTGATAAATCAATTATTCTAGTTACAGTTAACAAATAAAAAGTATCAAAAACGCCAGCAGAAAGCAAGGCAATTCCGATTATTGGTGTGCTTATGTCTCGAGAAATACGGTAATCAACAAAAGATAATAATGCCGTAATTAAGGCAATGCTTATAGAAATGCTCACAATTAAAACATGAACAAATCTGCCTTTGAATACATCATAAAGCATATTTTTTTCGGTATTTGAATCAGCAATTTCAAACACACTTAAATCTAAAGGAACTATATCTATTTGAAAATTAAATCCGAAAATATTTAGGATGGAAGGAAAAAGGCATAGAATTATAACCGAAAATAATATCCGATAAGAGATGCCATACAAATTTTGATTTTCTCTTTCCAGTATTTTATTCATAATTACTGAAATCGATTGGTATTTTTTTGTTCAAAATGTTAAATAAATAGATTTTTCAATTAATACAATATTGTGCCATACTTTATATTTTGAAATAATTTGAAAATTATTTTTTTTAGACATTCTAAAACTTAATAAATATGATTTAAATTTGCCAACCTTATTAATTTACAAGAATAACAATAATAGTAAAATATGAATAATATACAGACACTAGAAGATCCTGAAATAGAAGTAAATGTAGAAAATGGAATTTCTAACAGTGTAACCTTGTGGAATGACGACCACAATACTTTTGACCACGTTATTAATTGCATGATAAAATATTTAAAGAAAAATGCTGATGAGGCTACGAAAATAGCGTTTACAGTTCATAATAGAGGTAAATGCATCATTTGCGAAGGCGAAAGAAAAGACCTAGTTGAATATTTTAATATTTTATTGTTCGAGGGTTTAACCGTCACTATTGACTAAGTATTTTTAAATCAGAAAGATTTATTAAATAAAAAACTCAAATTT
>JBBQYA010000035.1:0-26840 GCA_038209155.1 Sphingobacteriales bacterium
CTTACTACATATACTACTCCTTGTAACAAGTAAACTTGGGATGCATCTAATGTTACATTTCCTGAGATTACATTAGTTCCAATGCTAGTTAAAGTTCCATTTCCATTTACTAATGTAGTACTATTGGTTACTGCTGGATAGCCATTTGACTGAGCACTAAAACTCGTCCAGCCCGCCATCCAATTTTCCGTTCCAAATGCACCTATGTAGGGTGTTTGTTCGAAAAATTGCGCTTTTGTTTCGATACTTCCTACAGCTAATAAGGAAGAAAGCATCAATGCGTAAATTTTTTTCATTGTTTTGATTTTTTAATTTGATTGGTAAAAAGGGTTTAATTTTTCCTAAAAGTAGAGGGGCTATGTTATGGGAATATTAACAATCCGTTAAAAAACAAACTCGAAAAGTGGGTTTGGAAGATTTAACTGTTAACTAAAAATTAAATCCTAGACGAAGGTTTATTTGCGTTCCGAATCGGAAAACATTTAATGTAGCATCCGTTTCCTTTTCGTAATTGAGCGTATTCGTCTTTTGCGAACTATTTAAATAATAAATCAAATTAGTTGCAAACAAATCATTGACTGTAATTCTTGATTCAAACCTTTTAATTCTCTTTCCTAATTGAAGATCAACAACTGTTCTGGCAGATTCAAACCGATCTGGGAAAGTGCTTCCAGCTCCACCGCCGGCAAATAATCTTTGTCCGGTATAATTTACTAAAATTCCTGCTGTAATACCTTTATCCAAGTCATCGTAAAGCAAACCACCATTATATAAAAATGGTGATTGGCCCTGAAAAACTCTTTTACCAGAAAATCCGGTAACTCCTTGATCAGTACCTTGATAATTTGATTCTGATTCTATAATAGCAAGATTAGAATACAAAGTAAGTTTATAAAAAAACTTTGTTTTAAGTAGATCATCAAATAATCTTAAGTTCTTTCTGCCTTCTAATTCTAAACCAAAAGCAAAACCTTTGGAAGCATTCACATAGGTGTATTGATTACTGGATGAAGCGGATGGAAATGCTACAAATTCAATTGGATTTGTAATCGATTTATAAAAAGTAGAGACAGAGAAAACTTCCCCAGGTGCAGGAAAATATTCATACTTAAAATCATAATTTTTTATGAATGCATCTTTAATTATTTTAGAGCCAAATGTGAAAATATTTGTCTCATAATTTAAAAAACCAACGGCAATGGCTTCTCTAAATTCTGGTCTATTGATCGTTTCCGAGTAAGAAAAACGAAGATTTTCTTTTACAGTGATTGGAAACGTAATATTTATTGCTGGAAATATTCTTGTTGTAGTTGTATCTATTATACTGCTTGCTACAATGGTATCTCCTCCATCTCTAGTTGCAATAAACAAATTAAATCTCTCAGATCGTATACCATAATTTGCCCTCAACAGATTACCAATCTTTGTATCCATAGATAAGTAAAAGCCATTAAGTTTTGTACTAGCATCATAGGAATTTACTAAAGCGGCAGCTTCATTCAGATTCCAACCTTGTTCTCCTATATTCTCATTTAAATAGGCGCTTTCTAAAGGTAAAAATTTTATAGAATCATTGAAACTATTTAAAGGATAAAATCTGTAGTTAAAGTCCCTTAAGAAAAAATCCCGTTTTCTGTCTTCATAAAAATATCCTATTTTTAAATCGTTTTGTACTTTTTTTATGTTCAAAGGTAGTGTAACATCTATTTTTGAACTATAATATTTTTCATTTAGTGAATTGAAAAATCGAGTAGTTGACTGACTATTAAAATTATAAATACTATCATTGGAACTTCCTGCAGCTATTTGTCGATAATCTGGTACATTTCTTTTAATATCATTATAATTGAAATTCCAATTAATTTTTGGTTTATAATCATTAATGTTGATTATATGATCTCCTTCCAATTGTCCAGTATACATTTGGTTAGAATAAAATAAATAAACCCAATTTTTAAAAAATTGCTGATTTTCGTAGTTGTATCCTTTTCCAACAAATGTTTTGTCTTCGCTATTTACATTATATAAATTTCTAATTGAGATGGTTGAATGATTTCTAATTTTCAGACCAATATTTACAATACCTCCCCATAAAATGTTTTTGCCACTTCTTTCAATTTCGATGCTATCTAATGCTAATAAATTAAAAGGGTCTCTACTGAAACGAGTATCACTAGAAAATCTATTAGAATTGCTGTAAGAAACTGCTGCAAAGGTTCCAATAGCAATGTTTCTAACTTTAAAAACATTTGCTTTCGTTGCTTGAAAACTAAAATTGGGAGCAGCATTTCTATTATTTATAGAATAATCATCATTTAAAGTTTTAGCTAATTCTGTATTAAATTCATTTTCTGCATTATTTGTCGATAGAAATTTTGTTGGGGTTGGGAACTGGTTTGGAAGTAATCTTGTTCCATCATCTAATCCTAACCAATCTGTTTTTCCTCCTTTATACTTAGTAAAAGATTTGAAAGTAGTAATTTGATTATACCCTCCTGTAAAAGTTATAGAACCCGAATTAGTTTCAGGAATTTGTTTGGTATTAACTTTTATAATACCACCAGCAAAATCTGCTTTATATTCTGGAGAAAAAGTTTTGATAATTGTAATGTTATCAATAATGGCTGCGGGAAAAATATCAAAGGTAAATGCCTTTCTATCTGGCTCGGTACTAGGTAAGGAAGAATTATTTAAGTAAGCCAAATTGTACCGATCATTCATTCCTCTTACAATTACAAAACGACCTTCTTGTATACTTGCTCCACTTACTCTTTTCAAAATATCTGCGGAACTTTTATCTGGTGATCTTCTTATTACATCAGCAGAAATACCATCTGATACAGACACTGCATTTTGCTGTACACTATACAAGGCATTAATTGTTTCTCTGCTGAACGTAGAAGTAATCACAACCTCAGCCACTTCTGTAGAAACAGTTTCTTCCATTATCACACTTAATTCTGTGGTTTTTCCTGCTTCAATTTTTACTCCTGCTATGGATTTACTCGCATAGCCGATGTATTTAAATAAAATAGTGTAAACGCCAGGGTCCAAATTGGCTAATGTATAATTTCCATCAAAATCAGTTCCTACACCTATTGAGGTGCCGGGAATAGTTACTGCCAATCCTACCAACGTTTCGCCAGTAAACTTATCCTTTACTTTTCCACTTAATTTTCCAGTGGTTTGAGCAAATGCTACACTGTTTATCAATAAGAAAAATAGTGTATGAAAAAAATATTTTGAGATGTAATTCATGATTTCTTAAATAGATAATTTAATCAGAAATAATTTTAATAATTGAATTAATAAAGTCTTAATGCTAAACGCAAACTATAAATAGGTGTAGTTCTAAAAATCTGTAAAGCTTGATCTTTACTTTGGTAACTATCTGAATTAAATTCTTTTACAAAATTTCTATAGTAGTAAGTATTTTGCGCAAATACATTTTGCACTGCCGCACGAATATTTAATCTTCCAATATCTTTAGCCACATGCAGATCTAATAAATTTTGTGCACTTTGGAATACATCTCCGCCTCTATTAGAAACATATAAAAGTCTTCTGCTGTAAGAATTAAATATAAAACCTGCATTCAACCCCAGCGGACGGCAATCATAAACTAATCCTGCATTCAGTAATAATGGTACTTGACCATTCATGGGTTTATTGGTTAAATTTTGCCCAGTTTTCAACAAAGTCCCCGAATAATTTACTTTAGATTCAGAAATTTGAATAGCTGCATATGCCATGAAATTTTTAAAGAAATTAGATCCAAATGCTTTATCTATAAATTTCAAATTTCTATTTGCACTTAATTCTAATCCAGTCTGTTTGGCAGTTGCAGCATTTACCCAAATAAGGCTTGTAGAAAATGGTATTGGCCCACCTGGTTTCACAAATTCTACTAATTCAATTGGATTATCAATTTTTTTGTAAAAAGCTCCTATGGTAAAATTATCTCCATTTGCTGTATATAATTGATATCGGAAATCGTAATTATTTAAAATAGCAAAAGTTAATTTTTGATTACCAAAACTTGTAAAAGCGGTATTAAAATCATAAAAACCTTGAGTAAACAATTCATTGAAATTGGGTCTGTTTATTGTTCTTGAAAAAGAAATTCGGAATCTTTCTCGATCATTAATTTTAAACTGAATATTGATGGATGGGAAAAAACGATTATAACTTGTGTCACCATATTGAACAAAATTCGTATCATTTTTCAAAGAATCCTCTGGTGCAAAAACCAATATGTTTTGCTTGATATCTAAAGAATCTTTTGAGTTTAATAAATTAAATTTTTGTTCAAATTTCTCATATCTGAAACCGTAATTTAATTTTATAAAATCTGTTATGTTGTTTTCTAATGAAACATGAAAAGCCGTTATTTTTGTTTCAGGTTTAAACGCTTTAGAAAAAGGTAATTCTTTAGCAATCAGCGTTTGATAATTAATATTTTGATTTTGAAAAATAGAATCAAAAGGCAAAGCAAAAACAGAATCTACATTTACATCATCAACTAAATTTTGTTCATACCTGAAATTCCTAGACCTAAAATCAACTTTTCTTTCTTCGTAAAAAGCTCCAAAACTTAAAGCATTTCTGGAATTGATGAAATTTATGGGAAGCCTAAAATCAATTTTTCCACTTTTAACTTTTTCATAAGATAATCTAAAATCTCTAGTTGCATTAGGGCTTACTTTAAATTTAGGTTTTACTAAAACTGTATCATCTATAAAAACTGGGATTGTATCTTTTAATGAATTTATGGTTCGGGTATCTGGTTCATTTCTATAAACATCATTATAGTTAACTGCCCAGTTTACATCAAATTGGTAATTTTTAATTCCTATTTTATGTTCACCATCTAATTGAGAATTGAAACTTTGATGTGTTTGATATTGATATTGATAATTTTGAACAAAATCTGTTCGTGTTTTATTTACAAAACTAGAACCATCAGAAATTTTTGTTTGATCTAAAGAATTAATTCCTATTTGATTTCTAAAAGATATGGTGCTATGTTTTCCAATTTGATATCCTAAATTAATGGTTCCAGCCCAATCTACTTTATTTGAATAAATATCATTTCCAATACTATCTCTTTTTAAAGTGTCATTTATTATTCTCTGTGTAGTATTATTAGCAATTCTATTTGCATTTAAATAATTTAAAGAAAGTACTAAACCAATTGCGTCTTTTCCTAATTTAAAAACAGTTCCATTAGTTAATTGCAAATTTAAATCAGGACTTGCATTTCTCTTTTTAATTCCCCAATCACCATTTAATTTCCTTATTTCATCTGTGCCTTTCACTAAAGATAATTCACTATTTACAGAATCTACAAATGTTTGAACATTTGGAAAAGAATTGGGTAAAGATCGAGAATCATCTTTGTCTAATCCTAAATAATCACTTTCAGATTTTCTATTATATAAAAAATCTTTTGAGGTAGTATTAGGTATATTGCTCCCTTGCACAGCTATAGTGGTAAAGTTCTTAGCAGGAATTTTTATCGTGTTTATTTCAATTACACCAGAACCAAATTCCGCTTTATAGTTTGGCGAATAGGTTTTTATTACCTTAATATCATTTAATAATTCTGTAGGATAAGCAGAAAACGAAAAACCTTGCTGAGTGAAATCTATGCTTGGAAAAGTAAAACCATGAAGATTATAGCTAGTATATCGCTCATTCATTCCACGAACCAAAGCAGATTGCGAATTTTGTAACAAAACCTGATTTAACCTCCTAGCAGATTCGGCAGCAGAAATATCATTAAACGAAAATTTATTACGGCTATGAATCTCTTCCACTTCACTTACTGAATTTCTTCTAAAATTATTTTGTGCATAATAATTTTCTACAAAAGCAGCAGATGTATCATTTATATCCAAATCAGAACTTAAATTGATATCTCTAAGAGTGAAATCGACAACAACATTTAGGTTATCCTCAATTATTAATTCGTTTATTAATTTGGGTTTATGTATTCCATCTCGAACTTGTAAACTATATGTTCCTTTACTAAGATTCTTAAATTCATAATATCCTTTATAATCAGTAAATACTTCTAATCCATTTGGTAATAAAGTGATCGACACTTGCTTTAAAGCAAAGTTAGTTTCGCTTGTATGCACAAAACCAGACAATTTCACATTATTCTGAGAATAACTGTTATAAGTATTAAATGCAACTATAAATAGGGTGAAAAAATGAGCGTAAAATTTTTTCATCAGGTTTAGTTTGAGATTGTAAAACTAAATTCTCTAATATTTCCATATCGTTAAATAACAATTAAGTAATTAGTATTTAATTTTCATGAAAGGAGTTTTTATTAACAATTAATACCTTATTATTTAACATTAAATAAACTTTAAAATCACTCTGGTAAAGTATTTAATAAATTATAAAATGAGATTTAACAATAGCTTAATCATTTAATAATATTTTAATAATATAAGCCTTCCACTAAATTTATGTTCAATAGCTAATATTGCAATCCAATCTAGACAGCTCTTAAATGAAACGATTACTATTTTTTTTTAGCTATTTGTTTTTAAACTCATTGAGTGTTTTTTCTCAACCTATTCCACCAGATTCAGGTATCATTGTGGCTATTCCAGTAATCTATTTTAATGCTAAGCTTGAAGGAGAAATAGTAAAACTTATTTGGCAAACAGAAACTTCTAAACCTTCTGGATCTTTTGATTTACAATACAGTACAGATGCTAGAAGCTGGCTTGAGGTTTTAGAAAACAATAATAATGAATCTAATTATACTCAAGGAATTTTTCAAACAAGTCATTCTGTTTCAAACATATTAGCAAATAGCATTTATTATCGATTAAAAAATGAGAATCCAGATGGCAATATCTATTATTCAAAAAATTTGAGTGTTGAACTAATGGCTCCCAAAAAATTCTTAAACTCTTTTCATTTAAATTCCAAGAGAAATTTAGAGTTAAATTTAAATGCTGATATTATTGAAACTATTGAAATAGCTTTTTACAATTTATTAGGTCAAAATATTTCAAAAGAAACCATCACAACAGAAATTGGTAATAGTAATTATGAGATTACACTTAATAATGTAACAAAAGGAATGCACGTTTTTGAAATAAAAAGTTCTTCAATAAATATTGCTAAAAAAATATTAATTGAATAATTAAGATACCAAAATAATTATTTTATGTATCGTAAAAAAAGATTGCAAACATTCAAAATAGTACTTTATTTGATTGTCTTTATTTTATCATCTTGTATATCACAACGTAAAATCGCTTATTTTCAAGAAGATTTTGATAATGATTCAATAGGTAGAGTAATAGCTGATGTTTATGAATCTAAAATACAGCCAGGAGATATTTTAACGATTACAATTAGCAGTTTAAATTCCTTAAATACAGAAAGTAGTGCAATTTTTAATCCTACTACAGTGAAAAACAATGTTCAAGTCCCTGAATCTTATTTGGTAAATTCTTTAGGTATGATTGAGTTACCAGTTCTTGGAGAATTTAAAGCATCAGAAATTACCATTTCAGAATTAAAAACCTTATTAAAGTTGAAACTAGAAAGGTATTTAAGCGAACCATCTGTACGAATTAGATTTGATAATTTCAGAATTACAGTTTTAGGAGAAGTATTACGCCCATCTGTTTATACGATTCCTAATGAACACATTACTTTACCAGAAGCAATAGGCTTAGCAGGTGATTTAACAATTTTTGGTAAAAGAGTAAATGCAACAATTATTCGAGATGAAAACGGAAAAAGAGCTTTCGCAAAAGTAGATTTAACGTCAAGAGATTTTTTTGATTCTCCTTATTATTACCTACGCCCAAATGATATAGTTTATATAGAACCAAGCAGAGGTAAAACAGCACTTACAGATAAAACATATGTAGTTTTACCTATAATTTTAAGTTCATTATCCTTTTTAGCAATTATACTTACCAATATTAATTAATTAGAAATATAAAACCGTACGATGAAAAATGATTATCAAGAATTTCTTGAAAATACGGAAGATGATTTCGATTTACGAAAATCATTAGAAAAGTATTTAAGTTTTTGGTATTTGTTTTTTATTGTTACCATTTTATCTTTAGGAATTGCTTATATCTATAATAAAACAGCGACTCCAATTTATCGAGCAGATGTTACCGTGCTTGTTCAAGATGAGAAAAAAACAGCTCCTAATTCAGATATTCTAAAAGATTTAGATCCTTTTGGTGGCAAAAAAGTCATAGAAAATGAAACAGAAATTTTAAGATCTAAAACCCTCATGCAGAAGGCCATTGATTCTCTAGATTTTGATGTTACTTATGTATATTCTAAAAAATTTAAGACAAAAGAACTTTATAAAAGAAATCCTTTTATTGTAAGTTATGATACTATTATTCCGACTGGATACAATATTTTTTACGAAATTGGAATTATTAACGATAAAACCTTTTCCTTTTCATATAAATATGGAATGGATTTCGATCAAACTCATTTAAGTTATCATCAATTTGACGATTCCCTTTCTACACCTTTTGGCTTTTTTACGCTTAATAAAAGAGAAAATTTCGCTGATCTAATAAAAGATTTTGAAGGAGAATCTGGTACTTTTAAATTTTTCCTTAGAACTAGAGATTATTTAGCAGCTGATTACCGGAGTAGATTAAGTGTGGATTTAGTTGCTAGAGAATCCTCAGTATTAAGTTTATCTGTGGAGGACGAAGTTCCTCAAAAGGGAGTAAATCTATTAAATGCTTTAGCTAAAGCGTATATACAAAGCGATATAGAAGAAAAAAATAGAATTGCAAGAACTACATTAAATTTTATAAATGAAAGGTTGAAACTGATATTAGCTGATTTAAGTGAAGTTGAATTAGGAGTAGAAAAATTTAAAACTGATAGAGGTACTATAGATATTGGGTCCGAAGCAACTATATTTTTGGCAAATGTTAAAGAATACGATGCAGAATTAAGTAAAGTTAGAATTCAATTAAACATTGTATCAGAAATTGAAAAATATATCAATACAAAAGGTAAATCAAGACGAGTTTTACCTACCACATTAGGTATTACCGATCCATTAATTATTAAAATAGTAAATGAACTAAGTGATTTAGAATCAAAAAGAGAACAATTAGCGAGAGAAACAAAAGACGATAATCCTAGACTTTTAGCTTATGACAGCCAGATAAACGTAAGTAAATCTAATTTACTCGAAAATGTACAAAATTTAAAAGCAGGTTTAAATACAAAACAAAAAGAATTAAAAAGATTAATTGCAAAATTTGAAAATGAAATAAAAGGCGTTCCCGAAACTCAACGAGAATTAGTAAATATAGAAAGGCAACAAACTGTAAAACAAAATCTTTATGTTTTTCTACTTCAAAAACAAGAAGAAACTGCATTATCTTTTGCTGCTACATTAGCTGATAGCAAAATAGTAGATGAGGCAAGAAGTACTTATGGACCTATAAAACCATACAAAGGCACAACTTACTTAATTGCATTTATTGCAGGATTAGTCCTGCCAATTCTATTTATAAATGGTAGAGAATTATTGAATAATAAAATAACAGACAGTAAACAATTTAGACAATTTACAAATTCAGAAGTAATTAGTACAATAAGTGAAAATATAAATAAAAACCAAATTGTAACTGGTAGGGATGTTACTAGTCCTATAGCAGAAGAATTTAGGTTATTACGAACAAGTTTATTAACAAAAAATAAAGAGAATCCGCTACAAACCATTATGGTCACATCTTCAAATAGCGGAGAAGGAAAAACGTTTACAGCCATTAATTTGGGAATTACTTTTGCACTGACCGGAAAAAAGACAATCATTTTAGAAATGGATTTGAGAAAACCAGAATTTTCTAATTTTTTAAATAATGATGTTAGAAAAGGAATAGGTGATTATTTACAAGAAAATGCTTCATTAGAAGAAATTATACAACCTTATGAAAATTTAAATTCTCTATCTATAATACAAAGCGGCCCTTATTTAATTAATCCCTCTGAATTGTTTCTTGGTGAAAATATTTCAATATTAATGAATTATCTAAAATTTAATTATGAATATATAATTATAGATACCCCGCCAGTAGGTATTATAACTGACGGTTTACAATTATTAAATTGGGTAGATAAAATATTATATGTTGTAAGATATAATTTTACAAAAAGAAATAGCCTAAATTCACTTAAACAAATGCAAAGACAAAATATATTAAATAATGTTTCCATTGTTTTAAATAAAGTAAAAATATCCAAGAAATCCTATAAAAACAGTTATTTCTACACTGCTGATTTAAATACAAAAGCTGCATTAGTTTCTTAATTATTAATTTGAGTTGAAAATAAATAAAAATGAATCAGCTCTATTTACTTAGTTTAAAACAAAATAAATTTATATCTGAAATAGATAAAAATCAAATTAGTACATTCTTGATACTAAAATGGTTGGCTATTACGACTGTATTTATCTTTTCAGCAGTCCTATTTAAAGAAGTTTTTACAGCAATATATTTTGTTTTGTTTTTAATTTTAATTATTCTAAAAAAACCACATATTAATTTACTTTTTTTAATCATATGGATTTTTACATTTGATTTCTTTAAAGGGCAAGGTTATATACTATATGAAAATGCAAAAAGTGTAGAAAAAATAGCATATATATTGCTTTTAGGGTTTATTTTAATAGATAAAAAGCTTCAAAGCAATGAATTAATTGATACTGCTTCTTTTAGAAAAGCATTATTTAGTTGGAATGCTTTATTAGCTTTATCTATTTTATTTGGTATTTTATTCGTAAATTTTAATTATCCAACAACTAAAACTATTATATCGAATCTTAGATATTTATTTTTATTCCTTATTATTTATCAATTAAAATATAGTCGAAGCGAATGTAAAAATTTACTGAATTTAATAATTGCCTTAACAATAATTCAAGTTCCAATAGCCTTCTTACAATTCAATAAAATAATTCCGCCTTCACAAACCTATTTTACTTATGGCGGCTTCACTTATGACTGGGAAGCTGGTTTGGATGATGTAGCTTCAGGTACTTTTGGAGCTGCAGCATCCGCTCAATTATCATGGTATCTTTCTTTAATATCCTTATTTCTATTTAGTTATGGTATTATAATTAAGTCAAATGCTATAAAAGTTCTAAGCATTGTTCCACTTTTACAATATGCTGTTGTAGATTCAAAAGGAGCATTAGCAGTTACAGCAGTTATGTTCCTTTTATACTTTTACTCTTTGTATCGTTTTAGATTCAAACTAAATATTCAAGCAAAAAAAATAATTTTCCCTATTGTAATTTTGTTATTATTTGTTGTAGGCTTTAATAAACTTTGGAAACAATATTACGAAAAGTCAGAGTTTACAACGATTGAAAATGTAAACAAACTATACGTTGGTTCTTACCATACTATTTTTGAAAATGTATTGAGCTGGGGCAAAATAGCTGGATTTTTTTATGTTGCAGATCTTCAAGCTCAAGAAAACCCCTTAAAGATTTTAACTGGCTTTGGAATTAGTGAATTTAGTTTTGCAGGTAAAAATAGATTATGGAAAGTAAGAAAACAATTAAAACCAGCAATGCAAAAACATAATGGAGTGAATGAATCTTCAGGTTTTGTAAGAATATTCGCAGAATTAGGTTTGCTAGGGTTATTTTTTGTGATTGCCATTTATATAACTCTAATTAGATTTTACAAAAAGTTTCAGTTTTACACTTTATTTGGTAAAAACATGCAATTAATATCTTGGCCATTCTTGATTGGATCTACATTGTTTGCATTCACAGCCGGAACTCTATCCATTATATCTCTATCAATGGTAACGTTTTGGATTCTTACAGCATTGGCCTTGAAATTTGAAAATATATATTTAGGAAGAGTTTTAATATCTAAACAAAATCAGACTTATGAGTATGTGTAATTCTGCAATTGTCCTTATTATTTTTAATAGACCAAATGAAACAAAAAGAGTATTAGAACAAATAAAAATTGCAAAGCCTAAAAAACTTTATATAATAGCAGATGCTCCAAGAAAAAATGTTGATGGTGAAATTGAACTAAATAAAAGTTGTAAAGACTTAATTGATAATATAAACTGGGAATGTGAAGTAATAAAAAATTATGCTGAGGAAAATCTAGGTTGTGGACTTAGAATTAGTTCAGGTTTATCCTGGGTATTTTCTTTTGAAGAACAAGCAATTATTTTAGAAGATGATTGCTTGCCTTCTCCAGCATTCTTTATATTTTGTGATCAAATGCTAGAAAAATATAAAAACGAAAACTCTGTATTTCATATTTCAGGAACAAGGTGGAATGAGGAATTTAACACAGAAAAAGATTATTTTTTTAGTAGATATGCCCATATTTGGGGCTGGGCTACTTGGAGCAGAGCATGGAATAAATATGATTATCATTTAAAGTCTTGGAATCATATTTTAACAAAAAACAGATTGAAAAATCATTTTCAAGGAGCAGTAGAATTCGAATTTTGGAATGAAAAATTTAAAAATACTTTTCTATCTACAAAAAAAACAACATGGGATTATCAATGGCAATTTACGATTTCAATAAATAATAAATTATGTATCATCCCATCAAAGAATTTAATAAGTAATATAGGAGTTTCAGGAACACACCTAAATAATTTAAAATTAAGCAGCACAAAATATTTTAATCGAAAAGTTTATAATAATTTTATGGTTTTAAATGAATCAAAAGATTTAAAATACAATAATTCGTTTGATAAATATCATTTTAGAAAACACTTTTATAATAGTCTAACTAAAAGAATAGGTAATAAATTACATATCCTAAAAATTAAACTATTATCAAATTCATAAGTAAATAATGATAAGTTATATTAATTCTATTAAAGGATTTAGTCAAACAAACTTATATTTTCAATTAAAAAATTCAGCTTTATATTTTGGGGCTTCTGTTTTGCAGCTATTAATTAGCTTATATACTTCACCAATATTTGCCAAAAATTTATCATCAACCGATTTTGCAATTATTGGTTATTATTTAACAATTCAGAGTTTTATTACAATTTTCTTTACATTTTCATTGCAAAGTTATTACATAAATTATTTCTTTAAACATAAGGAACCTCAAAGAAAAATTTTACTTTCTACTTTAATTTTATATTCAACTTTAGCAAATATTCTTTTATCTTTTTTAGTTTATTTTGGCCTAAATTTTTATTTCCAGAACACAAAAGTAGCTATTCCAACCTATCCTTATCAATTTTTATTAATTGGTATTATGTTTCTAAATGTTTATGCCACATTTTTTGAAATCAATTTTAGAGTCAATAAAAAAGCTTTAAATTATTTTTTTTTCAAAACCTTCTTAGTTTTATCTAATGTAATTCTTGCATTAATTTTTGTTGTTCACTATAAATTAGGAGCTGAAGGAAGAATGCTTGCTACGTTTTTTTCTCAATTTATTTATGCATTTATCGCCCTTATCATATTATCAAAAATAGTTTCATTTAAATTTGATCGAACAGAATTAAAAAATGCATTGAAATTTTCATTTCCTTTAGTATTAAGTAGCGTTTTCTACTTTCCAATTATAAGTTTAGATAATATTTATTTAGAAAAATTAAATAATCTTCCATTATTAGGCATTTATAATATAGGGCTTAATACTGCCAATTATCTTTTCGTTTTATTCTTTGCTATTTATCAAGCGATAGAACCTGATATTGCAAAGTTTACAATTGAAAAAAATAAAAAAGCACTATATAAAACAGTTGGATTGTTTTCTCTTATACTTTTCTTAGTAACAATTCTATTTATTATTTTTTCTAAAACAATACTAAATTATTTAACAGCGGGAATTTACACAGAAGCATATAAATTTGCCAATTTACTCTCTATATCCTTCTTTTTAGTTATTTTATTTTCCTTTTTAAGTAGTATAATTATGCATTTACAAAAAACTAAAATACTATTCATAATAAATATCATTGGCGGAATTTCAAGCCTATTTGTTTACGAATATTTTATTTCTAACTATACTTTTAACGGTGCAGCTTATAGCAGAATCATTTTATTTAGTTTAATGGTTCTTCTTTGCTTGTTTTTTATATCACAGCGTAATAAAAAATGGCTAAAAACTTTGAGAATAATATGAAAATTTTATTCATTAATTCCTCAGATAAAACTGGTGGCGCCTCTACTGTAGCTTTTAGATTGCATCTTGCACTTAAAAAAATATTTAATACTAATAATTATTTTATTGTTGGAAACAAAACATTAAATCATGATTTCATTTCTTCAACTCGAAAAAATAAATTAGAAATATTTATTGAAAAAATAATCGATAGAATTAGTAGTAAACTCGGTTTCCAATATCAATTTTTTCCTATATCTAGTTATAGAATTTTACTTCATGCAAGAAAGATAAAACCTGATTTAATTAGCTTGCACAATACACATGGCGGTTATTTTGCCACACATTTACTTATAAAATTGTCCAAAATTGCTCCTGTAGTTTGGACAATGCATGATATGTGGGCAATTACAGCAAATGCTGCTCACACTTTTGAAGATACATCGTGGAAAAGCGGAAAAGCAGGTAAATTTGAATTTAAAACACCTCCTAAAACATTAATTAATAATGGAAAATGGTTGATTAATCAGAAAAAACATATTTATAAAAAATCAAATATTTCAATTGTTACTCCATCCAAATGGCTCTTTAATCTAACTATTCAAAGCCCAAATTTGCAAGGGAAAGATAAATTTCATGCATTTAATGGAATAGATACAACTGTTTTTTATCCAAAAGACAAAGATAAATTAAGAGAGAAATATTTAATACCAATAAATTCATCCGTTATTCTATTCAGTGGTGACGGAAATCTTAAAAACAATCCTTGGAAAGGTGGTAATGATTTAGAACAAATTTTAAAGATGGTAGATGCCAAAGGAAAAGATTTGATTTTTTTAGTCATCGGAAAAGGAGATTTATCCTATTTAAATGAATTAAAAAATATTCAATATATAAAAGTAGGATTTGTAAATAACGAAACAGAAATGGCTAATTATTTCTCTGTTGCTGATCTATTCATCTATCCAACACTTGCAGATAACCTTCCTAATACTTTAGTTGAAGCTATTTCGTGCGGACTTCCATGCATTACTTCTGATATTGGTGGCTGTAATGAAATTATTATTGATGGAATAAATGGATTGGTAGTTCATGAAAGAAATAATGAAATATTTGCAAATAAAATTATTGATTTGATTGGTGATAAACCGAGATTGTTAAAAATGAGTGAAGAATGCAGAAAAATAGCTCTTAAAAAATTTGATTCTGAAAAAATGGCAATAGAATATTACACTATTTTTAATTCTATCCTAAAAGAAAATTTTATAAATAATTAACATTTTCTTAATAATAGATCCAAAAAGTTATCAATTTCTTAACATTAAAAAAAGATTTAAAATAGTTTGAAGTAGTATTTTAGTGTAATTAATTTTAATTTCTTCTCTCTCAAACATGAAAAATTTATTTATCACAATAGTTCTTTTTTCGGCATTTATCTATCCAAGTTTTTCTCTAAAAACAATTGAAAAAAAATCCGTTTCAATAATATCAATAACTGAAGGAGCTCCAGTTTCTTTAGCTTATGCCCAATCCTTTGGACCTTCCAATTTAAAAACTTATTTTATAAATGGATCAGGATTAATTCCTTCTTCTGGAGTTATAAGTATTTCAGGTAATAGTAATTTTGAAATTTCTGTTGACGAGGGTATCACTTATGGTAATAATTCTTTTAACTATTCTTTAGGTACAATAACCAATAAAAAATTAATAATACGATTAAAAGAAGGTTTGGGAATTGGGACTTATTCAGAGACAATTTCACATTTAGGTGGTAATGCAAATAATGTAAATCTTATGATTAATGGTACTGTAAACGACATTGCAACTTCATTTACTTGGACTGGAGCCGTAAATTCAGATTTCTTGAATAATAAAAACTGGATTCCTTTTGGTTTGCCAGATGCAAATGATAATGTAAGTATTGTAGGAGTTGCTAATGATGCAATAATTGATCAAAATCAAGTTGTAAAAATAAAATCAATAAGTATTACACAAGGTGGAAATTTATTAATAAATACTGCCGATACGGTAACTATAAATGGAAATTTTGAAAACAGAGGAACATTTTTACAAACAAACACTGGAGAAATCGTTTTTGCTGGTAATTGGGGAAGCTTGCTTACAACTGGAATTAATGGATTTTTAACAAATTTCACAAACGTGACTGTTGATAAAGGATCAGTAGGTACTTTAAATTGTAATACACCAATAAAAGTTGCCAACAGATTACGTATTAAGAGTGGTCATTTTATAGTTACGACTCAATAAGAGAAACTAATCATTATTATATTTAGTAATAATAATCTTAAGATATATTAATTATTTTTTATTCTCTTAACATTAAGGAAATGTTAAAAAAATAACTTTGATTATAATTATTTATGGATTTCAATATTTGCATTATCATTCCAGTATTTAACAGAGTTGAATTAACTCTGAAATGCCTTATGTCTTTGCAAAACCAAACAAATACTAATTTTTCAGTAATTGTTGTAGATGACGGCTCCACCGATGAAACATTAAATAAAGTAAAAAAAGAATTTCCTACAGTAAAGTTAATGCATGGAAATGGAAATCTATGGTGGGCAGGAGCTACAAATGCTGGGATAAAATATGCAATGTCTGTCGGTTACGAATATATTTTATGTTTAAACAATGATGTAGAAGTAGCTCCTGATTATATTGAAAAAATAAAATTTGCGTCAGAACAAAAACCTTTAGCATTAATTGGATCTTCTGGATACAATATAAAAACTAGACAGTTAGAATATATAGGATCTACCTTCGATTGGAAACGTGGCGAAATATTTAGTATTTTGGAAAGAAATCCTATTATTAAAAATCAAAAATTGATTCCCTTAACAAATTTTATAGGTAGAGGGTTGTTAATTCCTACCTGTGTATTTGAAAAAATAGGAATGTTTGACAATTATAATTTTCCTCAAGGACTTGCGGATTTAGATTTTACTTTAATGGCTCATCGCGAAGGTTTCGAGATTTATTGCTCTACAGAATCAAAAGTTTATGCACATACCGAATTACATACTTCAAAGGAATTTTTTGAAACTTATAGTTTAAAAAACTTTTATAAATATCTTACTGATATTAAAGGAGCGGGAAACCTGAAATTTCGTTGGAAATTCGGAATGAGAAATGCACCTCATGGCTTAAAAACATATTATTCTTTATTAACTATTTCACGCTGTATTCTAGGTTATATTCGAAGATGGACTGGTATTAGTAAACTTCATGGAATTTAAAAAACATGTCGACAATAATCATTCATCAAAAAATTTTACCACATTATCGTGTAGCGATATTTGATGCTTTAATAAATAAATTAAAGAATACAACAATAATATACGGTCAACAACAAAAAAATGAATCTCTAAAATCAGTTATTTTAAAAAAAGAAAATTACACTCAAATAAAAAATTATTACTTTTTTAAAGACAAAATTTTCTATTCCGGAGCTTCTGGATTGATCTTAAAGAATAATCCAAAAGTCATAATAACTCAATTTAATGTAGGAAATTTAAATCTTTATTTATTATTTCTTCTTAGACCAATATTTAATTACAAAATAATACTATGGAATTTTGGTTATGATCCCGAAAATGGATTTTTTCCAAAAAAGATTTTAAAAGATAAAGTTCGTTTGTTCTTTTATCAAAAATCAGATGCTTCTATATTTTACTGGAAAAAAGGAAAAGAAGTAATAGAAGAATATTCAGTAAAAACAAAACACTACTTTGTCGCACCTAACACACTTGATACAGTCACATTAGTAAAATATCGCAAAAAATTTGACTCTGTCGGAAAAGGAATGTTGAAAGCCGAATTAGGAATAATTGAAAAATATCATTTTGTTTATGTCGGAAGACTTTTAGAGGATAAACAAATTGATTTATTATTTAAAGCCTATTCAAAATTAAAAAATCAAAATAAAATACGTTTAAGCATTATTGGAGCTGGGCCAGAATTATTAAGACTTAGAAAATTAGCCGAGGAATTAAACTTAATAAATTGTTTTTTTCTTGGGGAAATATTAGATCAAGTAGAAGTAGGTAAATGGATTTACATAAGTGATGCATTTGTTATGCCGGGTAGATTAGGAAATTCGGTTGTGCATTCTTTCTGTTTTGGTGTACCAATTATTTCTCAGAAAAAAGATTATTTCTATCATGGAGAGGGAATTGGATATATTAAAAACAATGAAAATGCATTTTTAGCAAAAGATAATGACGAGTTAGATTTTGCAGAAAAAATGAAAATATTAATGGAAAATCCTTTGATAGCAGAAGAAATGAAAGAAGTCGCAATTAAAACAGTTGAAGATGACTGTTCTTTAGAAAAAATGATAGAAGGTTTTGAAAATGCTATTAATTATGTGACAAAAAATAATTATGAAAATTCTGCAAGTTCATAATCAATACCAGCAAGTTGGAGGAGAAGATGTTGTTGTAAGTTTAGAAAAAAAACTTTTGGAAAATTATGGCCATGAAGTATTTCCATTTTATCGTTCAAATGATGAAATAAAAAAATATTCCTTATCCAAAAAAATATCTTTGTTTTGGAAAACAACCTGGTCAAACGAAAATTACGAAACAATTACAAAGAGTTTAAAATACTTTAGACCAGACATTTGCCATATTCATAATACCTTTCCATTAATAAGTCCATCTATTTTATATGCATGTAATAGTTTAAAAATACCAACAATTATTACATTACATAATTACCGTTTAATTTGTGTTAATGGACAATTTTTTAGAGATAATAAACCTTGCGAAAACTGCTTAAACACATTTTCTGTTTCTGCTTTATCGCACTCATGCTATAGAAATTCAACTATTCAAACCTTAGCTGCAGTTGGATTATTAGAAATTCATAAAAGAAAAAAAACATATTCAAAATTACCATCAGCATTAATTTGCTTATCTGAATTTGCTAAAAATAAATTTCAACAAGCTGGTTTTCCAGAATCAATATTAAAAATTAAACCTAATTTTATTTTTAATGAAGAGATAAATATTGCTCCAAAAGATAATTATTTTTTATTCATTGGAAGATTAGAAAAAGCAAAAGGAACAGATATTTTAATTAAGCTAGATCAGTACTTTTCCGATGTTAAATTAAAAATAGTTGGTTCTGGAAATGAGTATAAAAAATTAAAGGAAAGTACCAATTTTGAATTTACAGGATCTATTTCAAGAGAAGATGTTTTAACTATTTTAAAGAAATGTAAAGCACTAATTTTTCCATCATTATGGTACGAAGGTATGCCATTGGTTATTCTTGAAGCTTTTTCTTTAGGTATTCCAGTGATTGCTTCAAATATTGGAGCAATTCCAGAAATCGTTATTGACAATAAAACAGGATTACTATTTGATTCAGGAAACATAAATTCTTTAATTGAAAAATTAAATTGGTCAATAAAAAATCCGGAGAAATTGAAAGTTTTAGGAAGAAATGCTTTTGAGCATTTTACAGAAAATTACACACCAGCAAAAAATATTAAATTGTTAGAAAATATCTATGAAGAAGCCATCAATAATAGATAACACATACCATCAATTAATGGGATTTAAAATTTTTAACGGAATTTTACCTCAATTAGATAGAGATCAAAAATTAATTATAAATACGATTAACGCCTACTCGACGGTTTTATCCTTAAAAGATGAAAAATTTAAAGAGGCTTTAGATGACTCAGATATTTTATTGCCAGACGGAGTAAGTATGGTGATTGCTGCCAAGATTTTATCCAATAAAAACATAAATAAAATTGCTGGTATGGATGCTTTCAATCATTATTTAAATGAACTAAATCGGATTGGTGGTTCTTGTTTTTTCCTAGGTTCAAATGGAGAAACACTGACTAAAATACAATTAAAAATTACCAGAAAACTACCAGGTATTAGAGTTGGTGTTTATTCTCCTCCTTACAAAGCAGAATTTAATAATGAAGATACCTTTCAAATGATAAATGAAGTAAGATCTTTCAGACCAGATGTATTATTTGTTGGAATGACTGCACCCAAGCAAGAAAAATGGGTTTATGAAAATAAGTACAATTTAAATATTCCTATTATATGTTCAATTGGAGCTGTGTTTGACTATTATGCTGAAAATTTAAAAAGAGCTCCAAAAATAGCTAGAGATATCGGTTTGGAGTGGTTTTGGAGATTGATGAGCGAGCCAAAAAGAACTTGGAAACGTTACATTATAGGCAATACTCAATTTTTGCTTTTATTATTTAAACATAAAATTTTTGGAATTAAATAGTATAATGAAAGTATTAATTGTTGTAGGCACAAGACCGAATTTTATCAAAGTTTCTCAATTTAAAAAAGAATTAAAAAACTCAACTTTAATTGATTTGAAAATTGTTCATACAGGACAACACTATGATGTAAAAATGGCAGATGTTTTTTTCTCGCAATTAAACATAAAACCAGATTTTTATTTAAATATTGCTCCAAATTCTGCTTGCTCACAAGTTGCAGAAATTATGATAAAATTGGAAGAACTAATTTTAAATCAATATAAACCAGATCTAATTGTGGTGGTTGGAGATGTTAATTCAACTCTTGCTGCTGCAATTGCAGCAAATAAATTAAATATAAAATTAGCTCATTTAGAAAGTGGATTGAGAAGCAGAGATAGAACTATGCCAGAAGAATTAAATAGAATAATAACTGATGAATTAAGTGAGGTTTTTTTTATAACTGAAAAGAGTGGGTACGAAAATTTAATTAAAGAAGGAAAAAACAAAGATCAATTATTTATGGTAGGAAATACAATGATCGATTCTTTAATAGCTTTTAAGCCAGAAATTGAAAAAAATGAAATATTAAATAAATTAAATTTAAAACTGAAAGAATATATTTTACTTACCATCCATAGGCCGGCAACGGTAGATTACGAAAATGGATTAATAAATTTAATTGAAGTTTTAAAGGATTTAAATAAAACAGAAATGCTTGTTTTTCCAATACATCCTAGAACGATAAAAAAATTAATAGAATTTGGTTTATATGATTCTATAAAAAACTTAAAAAATCTTCAACTTATTGAACCTCTGGATTACTTTTCATTTCAAAAACTATTAAGCAATGCAAAACTAATAATTACGGATAGTGGAGGAATACAAGAAGAGACCACTTATGAGAAAATCCCGTGTTTGACATTGCGCCCAAATACTGAAAGACCAATTACAGTAGAAATAGGAAGCAACATTTTAATTCCATTTGAAATAAATATTATTAGAAATTATATAAACAAGATAACAAATGGAGAATTTAAAAAAAGTTCTATTCCTGAGTTGTGGGATGGGAATGCAAGTAAGAGAATAATTAAAGTTTTAGAGAATATGTATTTAAAAGAACTGGAAAATTCAAAAATATTAGATTAAATTTAAATAAAATGGATATTTATTAAAATGAACAATAATTTTGCTCAAGTTTTTAAATTAACTAATATTATTGTTGATTTTCTTCTTCTCAATATATCTTTTCTTATTGCATATAGGCTTACAGTAAATTCAAGCTCAATATTATTCAATTTCAACTATTTAAATTTATTAATAACTCATAATTTACTTTGGTTTATAATTGCAGCAATTGTAAACTATTATGAGATTGGAAAACAAATAGCAATTGAACGAAAGTTTTACAGAACATTTAGATTATTTGTATTTTATTATATTGGAATTAACATTCTAATTGTAATTACTAAAGCCTATTTTATTGCTCCAAAATTACTTTTCTACTTCCTATTATTCTTTTCATTAAGTTTAATCTTTTGGAAATTAATTACAGTAATATATTTAACAAGAAGTAAGAAAAGTTTTAAGCCAAAAGGTAAAATCGTAATTGCTGGTGGCGGTGATTTAGGTTCTAAATTAATGGATTACATCACAACAAACCCAGATGTGAACAAAGAATTTATAGGATTTTTTGACGACTATTTAGTTAATTGTTTACACCCCAACAAAGTTTTAGGCTTGGTAGATGAGTGTATAGAATATTCAATTAAAAATGATATTACTGAAATATATTGTGCCCTACCAGCTTCTGAAAATGGAAAGGTATTTGAAATTATGTACAAAGCTGACAAACACATGATCAGAGTACATATTATTCCAGATTTTAGAGATCTGATTCAAAAGCAAATACGACTTAATTTTATTGGAAGTATTCCAATTTTAGATATACGAGAAGAACCACTTGAAAATATTTTTAATAGATTAATAAAGAGAATATTTGATTTAGTATTTTCCTTTATCATTAGTATATTTATTTTGAGTTGGCTAATCCCAATTTTTGCAATCTTAATTAAAATTACTTCACCTGGACCTGTATTTTTCACTCAAATAAGATCTGGAAAAAATAATATAAATTTTAATTGTTTGAAATTTAGAAGCATGTATTTAAACAATGAATCTAATTCAAAACAAACTAGTAGAAACGATTCAAGAATCACTCCTCTAGGTAAATTTTTACGAAAATATAGTATTGATGAACTTCCCCAGTTTCTAAATGTATTAGTTGGAAATATGTCTGTAGTTGGTCCAAGACCTCATATGTTGAACCATACAAATCTTTACAGACAAATTATTGACAAATACATGGTAAGACAATTTTTGACACCAGGTATTACCGGTTGGGCTCAGGTAAATGGATTTCGTGGAGAAACGAAAATAATAGAACAAATGGAAAAACGAGTAAGTCATGATATTTGGTACTTAGAAAACTGGTCTCTACTATTAGATTTCAAAATTGTCTTATTGACTATTGCTAATATCTATAAAGGCGAAGAAAATGCGATTTAACCTTTTATTTATTTAAATAATAAATGACACCCCATCGAGGTAAAATTGTTGCGCTAAAAAATTGATTTGAAGGAATTTCATCAGAAAAGTTAGAGCTTTTACTAAAATTTACAGTTGGTATTAATTCGAAAAGAAAACTAATCTTATTAATCTTTTCAAAAGGTGTAAATTCTGTTCCTAATTGAATTCCAAAATTTGAAGAGAAAAAATTGTCTGTTACAGTGGTGGTAATTTTATTTAATTCTGAAATACTCGAAGTTAAATTATAAGTAATCCCAGCAGTGACTCCACCATAAATTCTAGATCGCTCATTTCGCTGAAAAATATACAATGCAGATGGCTGGAAGGTTATTCTACCATTTCTTCTTATATCAGTTTGTGGAAGAAATGTGGTATCATTTATTTGTAAAATGGAATTTACTTCACTAGTTTGGAAACTTGGAGACAATTTATACTCATAAACTATCCTTTTATCTACTCTAGTTCTAATACCTAAGGAGGATGAATTACTGCTAAATATTATTCCTGTTTGAGATTTTACTTCTAAATTAAAAATAAAAGAAACACAAAAAAATACAAAGATTTGAATTTTTAATTTCACGATTTTTAAATTAGTTTTCAATGGTTTGTAAGATTTGCAAATATAGAATGAAACAGGAAATTAAACTTTACGATTGTATTAAGTTAATGTTAAATTAATATTAAGAGTTTTAAAACAATTATAGTTTTTTCCTATCTAAAAATTTATAAATAGAGAAGATAGTTAAATTAAATCAAGTCAATTTATTAACAGCAAAAAGCAAAACTTGCCAAGCTTCTTCTAATTTGTCCTCTTCCAACATTTGATGTGCTAATAGATGTAATTCTTGATTACTTAAAGAACTATATTCTAAATTCTCTGTTTTTTGAAACAAAGGCATTTGCTCGACATTAGCTAATTTTCCTAAATTATTACCACTTAAGAATTTTGAGTTTTTGATTTCCATTGGTAAAGAATCTACTCCAATACCTAATGTAGCAAGTGGTTTTGCAACTTTAAATAAACTATCATTTGTGACTCTGCAATACCAATCTCCACCTAATCTTGCCACATGATCCATTTTTAGTTGATCAATTTTATTATTCTCATCTAATACATTTTCGTTTATATGTATTAAAAGTATTTCTGCCAAAATCAAATTTCCTGCTCCTCCATTTTCTCCTAATGAAATCACCTCTACTATTTTGCATTCCATTTGTACTGGAGATTCTTTTACTCTTGGTGGTTTTACTAGTTCTGATTTTAATTGCGTAAATCCAGCTTTTTCAAATTCATTAATCCCCTTTGAATAATCTGTACTTGCTAAAGATGTTTGTTGAACCATATCATAATTCACTATATTTATGACACATTCGGGTACTTCCAAAACATTTTGCAAGGTATGTTTAGTAGTATTATCTCTTACTCTCCTAGCAGGAGAAAATACGCAAATAGGTGGATTTGAACTAAATAAATTAAAAAAACTAAATGGGCTAAGATTTACATTTCCATCTTTATCAATTGTACTCGCAAAACATATTGGTCGGGGAGCAATTGCATATTGAAGATAATTTTGTCTTTCGGCTGGTGATAAATCTGCCATTGAAATGGTTAACATAATAGGATTTTTAATAATTAGTTTTTAAAATAGAAATAACATTTAACAAATATTTATTTTAATTTTTTCGTAGATTTTAATAAAATATAATCTACAAAATAAATTGATTCCAAACTGTACTAAATTTGCGTGAGAGATAGAAGCGATATCCTTTTTTATTTTTCATAAAAAAGATTTAGCGGATAGCTCGACATCTCAATTCATTAAAAAATATTCCATTAAAAATATTGAGATGACACGCCAAAAAAATTTTATTTAAAATATATTTTATTATAAAAACCTGTATTTGATTACATTTTTTTAATTTTCAGAATTGACCAATCTGTATCTGTTGCTTTTATGGTATTACTTAATCTTCCTAATCCAGTAATTTCCATTTCTACACTATCGCCTGCTTTTAACCATTGTGCTTTGTAGTTAGGATCGTTCAATAATCCTGTACCATTTAATTCTAAAAAACAGCCTGTACCAACTGTTCCAGAGCCAATTACATCACCCGGTAAAACATCTACACCATAGGAACAACGTTCAATTATCTCTGCAAATGTCCAATCCATATCACCCATATTTCCTTCAGAAACTTGAATGCCATTTACCCAACATTTCATTGTTAAATTATATTGTTTACCAGTATGGTTTGGTTTAGTTTCTTTTAAATAAGGCTCTAATTCGTCTGGCGTTACCAACCAAGGACCGATTATGGTAGAAAAGTCCTTCCCTTTTGCTGGGCCTAAATTCAATACCATTTCTTCCATTTGCAAAACACGAGCGCTCATATCATTCATGATCATATATCCAGCAATATAATTGTCTGCTTCTGCAGCACGAATGTTCTTTCCTTTTTTACCAATTACAATAGCAGCTTCTAATTCAAAATCTAATTTTTGAAAATGATCTGGCATACATTCCAATTCTCCTGGTCCTTGAATTGCATTATGATTCGTAAAATAAAAGATGGGATATTGATCAAATTCCGGAATCATTTCTACTTTTCTGTTTCTTCTGGCTGTGGCAACATGTTGACGAAATGCATAACCATCTCTGCACGAAGTAGGACTTGGGACTGGTGCAAGTAGTTCATAAAAAACCTCATGCTTTGCTTTTAATTTTCCGTTTTTTATATCCTCATCCACTTTTTTAGCAAGTATCATTAATTCCTCTCCTTCTTTTAAAAATAAGCCCATATTATCTGGAATTAATTTATTGCAAGAATTCAAATTATAAATACTACCGTTGATGAATACTCCGAGATGTTCGTTATATTCGGTTCTATAGCTTACTAATTTCATTTTCGTTTGGTTTTAGGAATAATTTTGATAAGTGTAAATAAGCAGAAAATTCTGGAATTCTTTTCGACAAAAACACTCATTAACGATAAATAATTAAAATGCTTTCCGAAATTTCTGTTTCTAAACAGTAAAAATAGAAGGTGAAATTCATGCTGCAAATTATTTAGATGAATCTCGAACTAATTTTTTCCTAAATTTGAGAACCTAAACCATCAAAATGGCCTTTTATCACACCCTTGGGATTATCCCACCAAAAAGACACACTGTTTTTCGTAAGCCAAATGGAGTTTTATATGCAGAAGAATTAGTTTCAACTGAAGGTTTTTCTAGTGTTTATTCTTTAGTTTATCATGCTCATCCCCCTACAATTGTAAAAAAATTGGGTGAGCCTTATTCTGTAGAGCCTAAAATAGCACGAGCAAAACATCTTAAACACACTAGCTTAAAAGGTTTTAATATAAAACCTGAAGACGATTATCTAAAAAGCAGAAGACCTGTTTTAGTGAATTCTGATTTACATATTTCTTTGGCTGCTCCCAAAAAATCGATGACAGATTATTTTTATAAAAATAGTCAGGCAGATGAATTAATTTTTGTACATGTGGGTTCTGGAATATTAAAAACAGGGTTTGGACAAATTTCGTTTGAATATGGAGATTATCTAATTATACCGAGAGGAACTATTTATCAACTTCATTTTAATGGGGAAGACAATCGGTTATTTATCGTTGAATCTTTTAGCCCAATTACCACTCCAAAACGCTATAGAAATGATCAGGGGCAACTTTTAGAACATTCTCCGTTTTGCGAGCGTGATATAAAAAGGCCAGAAAACTTGGAGACCTTCGATGAATTGGGTGATTTTATGGTGATGATAAAAAAACAAGGACTCATTTATCCTTATACGTATGGAACACACCCG
>JBBQYA010000036.1:0-26078 GCA_038209155.1 Sphingobacteriales bacterium
CTGGTGCAACAGTTACTGTGCAGCCAGGTGCTGCAATTTCTATTGGAAACGGTGGTCCATTACAAAACTTAGGTTTTGGTTCTTTGGTTAATAATGGTACATTAAATATCCAAGATGGTGGTTCATTAGTTCAAGCTGTAAATACTACAGTTTCTGGATCAGGAGTGTTTAATGTAGCAAGAAGTGGAAGTTCTTCTGCATTTAAATATAATTTCTGGTCTTCACCAGTTGTTGGTCAGACTTTAAACTTTGGAACTGCTTCTGATCGTTACAGATATGATCCTACTTTTGCTGTTAATAACATTAATTTAGGTTTCCAACCTGCAAGTAATGCTCCTATGATGGCTGGTAGAGGTTTTGCAGTTACTAATGGTGGAAACAAAACTTTTACTGGAGTGCCTTACAATGGTCCATATTCAGTAAGTGCTCTTGCTATCAATCAGGGTTTTAACTTAGTTGGTAATCCTTATGCTTCTGCAATTTCTATTGCAAGTTTCTTTGCAGCTAATCCTTCTATAGTTGGATCTGCTTACATTTTCTTTGATGATGGTTCTTCTGTATTTAATTCAAATACTTCTGCTGAATACATCACTACTAACAGTGCTGGTTCTGTAGTGACACCAAGTATTACAGGTTTAGCTAATTTAAATGGAAACATTGGAACAGCTCAAGGTTTCATGATCAAAACTAATGCAGATGCAACAGTTAATTTTACTAATGCAATGAGAGTTGCAACAGCTAATAACCTATTTAGGACTGCTCCAATTGCAGGTTTCCGTTTAGCTATTAATGGTCCATCTAATATTTACAACGAAACTTTAGTAACATTTATGGATGATGCAACAGATGCTATTGATAATGCATTTGATTCTCCAAAATTAAAGTCTGGTTCTTTAGCCTTATACACAATGAATGCTACTGATGCTTTAGCTATCCAAGCTTTATCTCCTGTAACTACAGTTAACAAAGAAGTAATCATTGGTTTAGATGCTCCAATTGCTGGAACATATACTTTTAATGCAAAAGCATTTGAAAATCTTGCTGCTGATTTCAAAGTTACTTTAGTAGATCTTGCTACTGGAGTTTCTCATAACTTCAATAACAATGCAAATTATGTATTCTCAACTGTTGCTGGTTCTTCTGCAAGTCGTTTTAAATTAGTATTCAGTACTAATTCTACTTCTTCAGTTGCTGAATTAGCTTCTGCTACTTTTAATGCTTATGTAAATGCAGATTTACTTTACATCAATGGTGCTAATAGTGCAGTAAAATCAGTAAAAGTTGTTGATATGTTAGGTAGAACTATCCAAACTTGGAACAATTTAAATACTAAGGAAAACTTAACTCTTAACTTATCTAAAGAGTTAACAAATGGAAATTACTTGGTACAGATTGTTACTGAAAATGGTGTAAGTTCTAAGAAAATCAATGCTTTAAATTAATATCTCACAAAATTTTTATAATATTAAATAATATGAAAACAATAAAAATCGCAACGGCTCTAAGTTTTGTACTTTTCCTTGCAGTTACATTTTTATCAGTAGCAGCATTTGCGCAGCCAGTACCTCCAAGTCCAGCTGCAAGTGTTCCTGTTGACGGTGGTTTAAGTCTTCTAATTGCTGCTGGTGCAGCTTTCGGAGCAAAAAAAATCTACGAAAACAGAAAAAAAGCTAACTAATAAATAAATTTAATAAAGGGTTTTATTAGAATTGCCCCGTTAATTCGGGGCAATTCTTTTTTTAATTTTACAGCCATCCAAACATTAATAATTAATAATTAATTTTAAGAATGAAAACCATCAATCCAGTTGTTTTATTTTTAATGAAATTCATCGTTCTATACGAAGTTTTAATATTGATTTATAATTACTTTTTTGATCATAGTTTATGGTTGTCAAGAGATTATATTGATTTCATTACCGATTGTAGTGCTTCATTTATTAACATAGTTTCAAATTTAAATGCCACTTCAAAAGATGCTTATCTTACAATAAACGATAAATTATGCGTTTTTGTAGGAAAAGGATGTAGTGCAATAGAAGTATTCATTTTATTTTTTAGTTTCATTATTGTTTATTCAGGCAAATGGAAACAAAAATTAATATTTTTATTTACTGGTTTTTGGATTATATTTTTTATTAATGTAATTCGAGTTGCAGCATTAGGTTATATAGCATTATATTATCCAGCTTATTTGGATATCAATCATAAATATTATTTTACTGCTATCGTTTATTCTATCGTATTTCTTCTTTGGTTTGTTTATGTTAAATACTATTCAGAAGATAAACCCAATTCAGAAATTAAATTAAAAGAGGAGTTATCATACGAATGAAAATAAATAATTTTTTTTTAATACTTATTTATTCTCTTATTGCTTTTTCTCTTTTCTATCTTACGGGTCATAACTTTGAAAAAATTGTTTTTCCTAAATTACTATTACGTCTAGGTTTTGCATCGGGAATTGAAAATTCTACACTAATAACCATTGGAAAAATAAATATAACTGCTGGTTCTATTTATCCAATTATTCGAATTTTTTTAATTACTGCTTTAGCATATATTGCTTTATATCTGATTACAGGATCAGAACAAAATCGATTCTATTATCCAAATATTTATTTATCAATTACACTTTTTATTTTTATAATATCTATTCTTGCAAAAATTATTGCACCCGATTATGATTTTGAGTTAGATAAAGTTAAATTCCTGATTCGTAGTCCCATACTACTTTGTATTTTGCTTTTTATTTACAAAGCAAAACTTTTTAAAAACCTAACATAAACTTAACATTCTATTAATCTTAAAGAAGTAGTTTTAGTTTTTAAATAATTAGAACATGAAAATTTTTTATAAACTACTTCTTTTTACTTTTTTATTTTTTGAAGTAAATCACTCTTTCGCTCAGAGACTTCTTATAACAACTACTATCAATATTGTTGAACTAACAAATGATACGATTGAATTAGAAATTAATGCGACAAATATTGATAGTGTTAATGCAGTTAGCCTTTTTATAACTGTTCTTGACACAACAAAATTAAAATTTTTATCTTTCTTTTTTACTAATCCAGCCATTTCATCAGGGTTATCAAATTTTGATAAAGTAAAAAAAAGGTTATCTTTTGCTTGGGGCGATCCTATTGCTACTGCCAATATTGGTAATGCAACGCTTTTGAAAATCAAAATGAAAAGAATACAATGCCAAACTGAACTAAATTGGTTTATTGGTAATGCGGGTAGCGAATATGCAGATTTTGACGGAAATGTTCTCCCAGCAACTTTTATCAATAACGTTGATGATTCTTGTACAGTTGGTATTAATAATATATCTACCAATCCTTCTATATTATCTGCAAATGTATATCCTAATCCGGTTGTAGGAAATGAATTAGCAATTAACTATAAAGCAAGTGTAAAAGGCATAGTAAATGCCCAGTTATTTGACTCAATGGGTAAACTTATGGGTAAAATAGAAAATCAAAGTTCAGAATTAGAGGGAACATTAAATTTCGATATAAACAATCTAACCAAAGGTATATATTATTACAATTTATCGTTAGATACAAAAGAAAAAACCTATCGTTATACAGACAAAATCGTAATTAAATAAATTGAAATTTTTAAAATAAAAAGCCTGCATTTATGCAGGCTTTTTGTTTTTTCTTATAAATCTTTACCTGATTTGATATGAAAAATAATGCTTAAAGCTTTAAATAAAATAGATGTTTCCTTTCGAAATCAGAAGAGTACTATGCTCTCAGAATGGGCTATTACAGATCAAGTTATTATAGCTTGGCCAGAACTTAGCGGTTTTGATAGTTTAGTTTCTATTTATTATCAGCTTATTGAGGATATGTATGATGTCCCTTTTTTGATTTTAGTTAAGCGAAACTCCCAAATAGAAAATCTATGTCAAAACAACTTATTTAAAAATAATTTAGGCATTCAATTTTTGGTTTATGAAGAATTAGATACCATTAAATTGGCTTATGATTTTCCACTTTTAGTTTCTACAATAGATGGTGGAATGATTTGTTATCGAAATAATAAATTACCAATTGAAAGAAGAAAAATTAATTTGTTTTCAAAAGTTCAAAGTAAATTAAACCAAACTTATGTTTATTCAGAATTCCCTTATGATTTCATTTTTGACGCAGGTTATTTGGTTCAAAATGGAAATGGTTTCGGAATAGTTTCTAATCGATTAATAAGCGTTAATGAGCATTTATCAATAGAGACAATAAATTCAATTTTATTAGAATATTTCGGTCTAAATCATATCCTTTATATCCCAGTGGTTTCAGAAATGGAAACGGGATATATAAATACTCAAATTAGATTTGCAGATGAAAGTAATTTATTAATTGTAGATTATAATCAAAACATTTATAAAGAAGAACACAAATTTCTTAGCATATTAAATAATCTAATTTATAATTTCATAAAGGTAAATTATCTAGAAATTCAAATTATTAGAATTCAGAATTATATATTTTTGGACAAAAATAATAAGCCAGAAATCGCAAATTATTTAAATTATATCCGAATAAATGATTGCATTTATTACCCAACATTTGGTAATGCTTATCATGATGAAGCTTCCTTAGAAATATTTCAAAATATGAAATTATTTCTTCCTTCTTTAGACGTAAAACCAATTCGTACAGAAAGTTGGGAATTATTGAATGCACAAAAAATTAATTTTAGAACTTTGTTTTGGAACTCCTTTAAGTCGTTTTTGCCCGAAGCAATTACTTTTAGAGAAAAAACAGGATTAAATCCCGACACTCAATTAATCAATTATTTTCTGAAAAACAATTTAGATTTTAAACTTCCTGAGCATATTTATTTTTTAATTGAAGACACTATTCAAAAATTTTGGGAAAAAGAAGAAAAAATAATAGATACAAATCATTTCTGTAATAAACTAGAACAGGTTTTTAAACAACATAAAATTAATATTCGTAGAAAGTCTTTTATCCGTATTTCTGATGTTACAATATTAGCTCTTCGGAAATTTAGATTTTTAAATTAATATCATTTTACAAAATCAAAAAATCCTAAATCAGTTTTGTGCAAAACTTTTAAAATAAAACTTCCTTTATATTCGTAATCTTTAATTTTAAAAGAATCTGTATTATGTACAAAGTTATAAAGGAAATAATTTCTGCTCCCTTAGTAAATATGGGACCAATAAAATTACGTCAAGCCATTCCAACGGATGGAATAGAACAAATAAGCCCATTTATTTTACTTCACCATTTTGATTTTACTGTAGAACCTGGGGATGCAAGTTTTAATGTTCCTCCTCATCCTCATCGAGGTTTTATGCCAATTACATTCATGTTTGATGGAAACATACAGCACGAGGACTCATTAGGCAATCTGGAATCCATTGGCAGAGATGAAGTTCAATGGATAAGCGCAGCTAAAGGAATCATTCATTCTGAAAAAATTGATAAAAAGTTTTCAGAGCAAGGAGGTCGTTTTCAAGGGATTCAATTATGGATTAATTTACCATCAAGAGAAAAGCTAGGAATTCCATCTTACCAAGCAATTAAAAAAGATAATATTGAATTGCAAAGTTCAGCAGATGTAGAATTTAGATTGATCTCTGGAATATATAAAGGAAAAATTGGTCCAGCTCATTCCAATGTTATTACTGCTATGCTTAGAATGGGTAAAGATTCACACGATCAATTTACATTTGAATCTAATAACCAAACATTAATTTATATTTTAGAAGGAAATATTGTTATTAATAAAAATAAGCCAGCAAAGCAACATGATCTAATTTCTTTTGAATTTGGGGAAGGTGATATTTTAATAAATGCAAAAGAAAATTCAGTTTTATTGATGCTTTCTGGAAAGCCGATTCTTGAACCACTTGTTTCTCATGGTCCGTTTGTTATGAATTCAGAAACAGAAATAATGGAAGCCATGCGAGATTATCAACAAGGCAAAATGGGATACCTCAGTGATTAAATAACCCAGATTGTTTTTTTAAAATTTATTACCATTTTTAAAAAACTGATAAAAAAAATCCTGCAAAGATATTTGCAGGATTTTTTATTATCAATTACATGAATAATGAATATTTCAAAATAAATTATTCAATTATATTATGAAGTCTTTTTTACTTTAATTGCAGTCATTCCTTTTTGACCCATTTCTGTTTCAAAAGTCACTTTATCATTTTCTTTTATCGCATCTATCAAACCATTCACATGCACGAAAACACTCTCTTGGGAAACTTGATCTACAATAAAACCGAATCCTTTTGACTCATTGAAGAACGTAACTTTACCATTTCTGATCGTTTCTACAGGCTCATTTGATTGTTTTGCTACACTGATTACAATATCATCAGCATTAAATCTTTTCTTTTTTAATGGATCTGGTGGAGTGGAAGTTATATTTCCGTTTTCGTCCACATAAGCAAGCATATCTTCGAAATTACTACTCTTAGGGTTGTTTTTTCTTTCTTCTGCTTTTTCTTTTTTATCCTTCTGCTTCTTTAATTTTGATTTCTCTCTATCTTTTTTGCCAAACGTTTCCGTTGATTTTGCCATATTTTTTCTTTTACCTTTTGCGTTTTTTTCGCTCCGCTAATTTCGGCATTTATTTGAACATTTTTAAATATTCTTTTTATGGATATTTTTCTGGGTAAAATTTACGTAATATTCTTTTTTTGTAAAACACAAATAAACTTTAAATAAATCCCTTAATATTTTTATTAAAGTAATACGTTTCTATAAAAATTGATTTAATTTCAATTTAATCCTAGAATTTAATGATCTTATTAAATGTATGAAAGACTATTTTTTTAAATAAAAAAATTAACAAACTTCAATCAAAAAAAACAACAACTTGAATAACTCTCCTAATAAATGGAACAAAAAACACAGATGAACATTATTCTATTAAACTCGAACGAATTTATAATAAAACAAAAAAGAACTCAAGCAAAAACCCGCTCTACTTTTCGTAAAGCGGGTTTGTAGCCCGTAGGGGAATCGAACCCCTGTTTCCAGGATGAAAACCTGGCGTCCTCACCCCTAGACGAACGGGCCATCGGTTTTTCAATGGACTGCAAAAGTAGAATTTTATTGGCTTAAACAAAATTTTATTTTAAAATTTTTCAAACCCTTCAAACAATTACATTTGCATCATTCTTTTAATTACAAATATTCATTCAATAGAAAATTAAATTATGAAAAAAGTAGCCATCAATGGCTTTGGCCGTATCGGTAGAGTTACCTTGCGTGCTTTACTAGCAAACAACAATGTAGAAGTAGTTGCCATCAACGATCTTACCGACAATGCAACTCTAGCTCATTTGTTTAAATATGATTCCATTCATGGAAAATTTAATGGAACCATAACCTATGATGATCAATTTTTGATTATCAATGGAAAAAAAATCAATAGTTATTCTGAAAGAAATCCAACACTATTACCTTGGGCTCAATTAGGAGTAGATGTTGTAATTGAGTCTACAGGTCATTTTACTTCAAAAGAAAAAGCAGGAATGCACATAACTGCTGGAGCTAAAAAAGTAGTTATCTCAGCACCAGCAGACGAAAAGGAAATTAGAACTATCGTTTTAGGTGTAAATGATGAAGCGATAAAGGAAGATCATGCGATTATTTCAAATGCATCATGTACTACCAACTGCTTAGCATCTTTGGTTAAAGTTTTAGAAGAAAACTGGGGAATCGAAAAAGGTTTTATGACCACTATTCATGCTTACACGGGAGATCAATCTTTGCATGATATGCCACATAAAGATTTGCGTAGAGCAAGAGCAGGTGCATTGTCCATTATCCCAACAAGTACAGGTGCAGCAAAAGCAATTTCTTTAGTTTTCCCACAATTAGAAGGTAAATTAGATGGTTTGGCTATGCGTGTACCAGTTGCAGATGGATCTATTACAGATTTAACTTGCTTCATTAAAGGAGAACCAAGTGCTCAAGAAGTAAATGCAGCATTTAAAAAAGCAGCTTTAGAAGGAAGTCTAAAAGGAATTTTGGAATATTCAGACGAACCTCTGGTTTCTGCAGATATTGTTGGAAATCCTCATAGCTGTATTTTTGATTCTAAATTAACATTGGTAAAAGGAAATATGGTGAAGGTAGTGGGTTGGTATGATAATGAATTCGGATATTCAAGCCGACTTGCTGACTTAGTTGGCAAATTGTAATAATGGTTGAAGAAGTAAATTACACTACAATGCTTGCCCTACGAAGGCAAGTATTGTATTCAAACAATAGAACTTTAGCAGCTTGTATTTACCCAACTGATATTCTATCAGAAACATTGCACCTTGGCATTTACAATAATGACACCTTGGCAAGTATTGGTTCTTTTCATTTCGAAAGTTTAAAAGATAGGGATGGAGTTGGAATTAGATTAAGAGGTATGGTTACCAACCCAGAATTTCGTGGTGCTCAATATGGAAGTTTGATTTTGACTTTTGCAAAAAACTATTTTGAAACAAAAGAAGTAGCTTACATCTGGTGTAATGCAAGAAAAGTAGCGTACGATTTTTATGTTAAAAATAGCTACCAATTTATTTCTGAAGAATTTGAACTTCCAGAAATTGGAACTCATAGACAAATGCTTATCGAGCTCAATTAATTAGTTCATAATTCTAAAATAAAAACGATTTTAAATTTTAATGTAAAGATGAAAACGATCGACGATTACAACTTTAAAGGCAAAAAAGCATTGATTAGAGTAGATTTCAATGTACCTCTTAACGACAAACTTAAAATCACAGATGATAATCGAATTAAAGCGGCTATTCCAACATTAAAGAAAATTTTAAACGATGGCGGTTCATTAATTTTAATGTCGCATTTAGGAAGACCAAAAGATGGTCCTACTGATAAATTTAGTTTAAAGCACATAATTGATCATTTATCTAAAGAATTGGATTTGAAAGTTGAATTTGCCAATGATTGTATTGGAAATGAAGCGATTGATAAAGCTAAAAATCTAAAAAGCGGGGAAGTTCTTTTATTAGAAAACCTTCGATTTTACAAAGAAGAGGAAAAAGGGGACAAAGATTTTGCAAAGAAATTAGCCGATTTAGGAGACGTTTATGTGAATGATGCTTTTGGAACAGCTCATAGAGCTCATGCCAGCACAACAATAGTTGCAGAGTTTTTTCCGAATGATAAAGTGATGGGATATGTGATGGCTGCAGAACTGGACAATGCTGCAAAACTTTTGGATGACCCAAAAAGACCGTTTACTGCTATTATGGGTGGAGCAAAAGTTTCCGATAAAATAGAATTGATTGAGCAATTACTTTCCAAAGTTGATAATTTATTAATTGGAGGAGGAATGGCATTTACTTTTGCCAAAGCACAAGGTGGAAATATTGGAAGTTCTTTGGTAGAAAATGATAAATTGGATTTAGCTAAAGAATTGATTGTTTTAGCTAAGAAAAAAGGTGTGAATTTGATGTTACCTAGTGATTCTGTGATTGCTAATAAATTTTCTGAAGATGCAGAAACAGACAAAGCTAATAATGATACTATTCCTGATGGTTGGATGGGTTTAGATATTGGGAATGAAACGGTAAAAGCCTACAATGAAGTTATCTTAAAATCAAAAACCATACTTTGGAATGGTCCAATGGGAGTTTTCGAAATGAAAAAGTTTGAAAATGGAACTCACAAAATAGCTTTAGCAGTAGCAGAAGCTACGAAAAACGGAGCATTTTCCTTGATTGGTGGAGGAGATTCCGCTGCGGCAGTTGCAAAATTTGATCTTTCTGATCAAGTAAGTTATGTTTCTACTGGTGGAGGTGCTTTGTTAGAATTTATGGAAGGCAAAGATTTGCCCGGAGTTACTGCTTTAAAGTAATTTTTTTATTTTTTTTCGCTAGAGAATAAAGAATTGCAATTCATGCAGTTTTTTATTCTTCAAAATGAAATTCATAGTAATAAAAGTAAAAGAATCCTGTCCTAATTAGCGATAGCGAAACATTTCCTTTAATAGAATGGCACCTTCAGCTGAATTTTTAATTACATCTTCATGCTTTTCCTAATTCAAAGCAGTTTAACATTCAGATTAAAAATCCCCTCTTCTAAATACTCTAAACGCTAATTTTTTCCTTTTTTAGGAAAAACAAAATTGTTGAAAACTTTCGTGGTATTTTGTGGTAAAAAGTGGAAATAGTTTATACTTTTACTTCATTATTTCTGTTTGTTTCCCAAATATGACACAATTTATAGGCGAATTTGAGTGTAAAGTTGACCCAAAGGGACGAATTGCCGTTCCTGCTGGACTCAAAAAGCAGCTTCCTCAGCAGATGCAGGATAAGTTTGTGATCAATCGGGGAATAGAAAAGTGCTTGGTTCTATATCCATTTAATGAATGGCAAATAATAAGTGCAGAAGTAAACAAGCTCAATCTTTACAATAGAAAGAATAGAGAATTTGCACGATATTTTTTCAGAGGAGCCACAGAATTAATTCTAGATGCAACCAATCGACTGAATCTTCCAAAACAACTATTAGACTATGCTGGAATTGATAAAGACTTAGTTCTTTTTGCTTATTCAAATCGCATAGAGGTATGGTCTCAAGCTAATTATGATAATTTAATGAGTGATGAACCAGAAGATTTTTCTGCATTGGCAGAAGAAGTAATGGGTAAATCAGCGGAAAGGAGTGGAGATGTATCATAATCCAGTTTTGCTAAAGGAATCTGTAGACGGATTGAACATAAAACCATCTGGAACTTACGTAGACGTAACTTTTGGAGGTGGTGGGCATTCTCGAGAAATTCTTACACGCTTAATCGATGGAAAATTAATTGCTTTTGACCAAGATGAGGAGGCTGCTGAAAATATTAAGGATGATCCTAAAATGAAATTTGTAGCTGCCAATTTTAGATATGTAAAAAAATATTTAAAATTAAATAAAATAGGTGCTATAGATGGTTTATTGGCAGATTTAGGAGTTTCTTCTCATCAATTTGATAGTGCAGGAAGAGGTTTTTCTATTCGTTTCAATGCGGATTTAGATATGCGAATGGATAAGTCGTCTGATTTAACTGCTGCCATTATTTTAAATACTTATTCTGAAGAAGAATTGCACAGAATATTTGGAATGTATGGCGAAGTTCAGAATGCAAAAAGTTTAGCAAGAGAAATAATTTCTGCAAGAATTAGCAATCCAATAAATACTATCGACCAATTGAAAGAAATTTTGATTCCAATGGCAAAAAAAGGAAAGCAAAATCAATACATGGCTCAAGTTTTTCAAGCATTAAGAATAGAAGTCAACGATGAATTAGGTGCCTTAACAGATTTGCTTTTGCAAAGTGCAGAAGTGATTTCGCAAGGTGGAAGGTTGGTGGTTATTTCTTATCATTCTCTAGAAGACAGATTAGTTAAGAATTTCATCAACAAAGGAAAATTTAGAGGCGAAGTAGAAAAGGATTTTTATGGAAATGAAATTAAGCCTTTTGCAGCAGTAAATAGAAAAGCTATTTTTCCTAGTCAAGAAGAAATAGATTTAAATAATAGGGCTCGAAGTGCGAAACTTAGAATAGCAATCAAACTATAATTCGATGAATAATTTCAGACAAATACCATCGGAAGAAAATGATCATAAAAAAGAAGATCATAGATCTAGTAGAAACCTATTTTCTTTAATTTTTGATAGAGAGTGGTTTACCAAACAAGGAGTAATTGGAGCTTTTCCATTTGTTCTTTTTATCGTTTTTCTTGCTATGCTATACATCACCAATAAGCAAATAGCAGAGAAGAAAATGAGGGAGATAGATAAGATTAATAAAGAATTGAAAGAAGCAAAATGGGATTATTTGACAACAAAAACCCAGTTGATGGATAGAAGTAAGCAAACAGATGTGGCCAAAAGAGTAAGTGCATTAGGTTTAAGAGAAGCAGTAATTCCACCGAAAAAAATTGTAGTAAAACTAAATTGAATATAAAAAACGACATACTCTGGAGGGTGTACCTCGCTTTTGCTCTTATTGCAGTTTTTGCAGTGGCAGTATTCGCTCGTGCAGTTCAAATTCAAGTAGTTCAAGGCAAACATTGGTCTGCAATGGCCGATAGCCTTACGAGAGATTATGTAAATGTGGATGCTGTAAGAGGCAATATTTATTCAGAAGATGGAAGTTTAATGGCGACTTCCTTTCCTGAATACGAAATTAGAATGGATGTAAATGCAGATCCATTGACAGATAAAATTTTTTATAATCAAATTGATTCTTTGGGCTTTACTTTATCTACTTTCTTTAAAGATAAATCTGCTAAAGAATACACTAAAAAACTTAAAAGAGCCAGAAAAGATGGTGAGAGATATGTTTTAATAAAAAATAAAGTTTCTTACACTCAACTAAAAGCAATTAAAAAATTTCCAATTTATCGATTAGGTAAATATAAAGGAGGCTTAATTGTAATTCAGAAAAATAAGCGGGTAAAGCCTTTTCAGGAATTAGCATCTAGAACAATTGGATATACTGTAGATGGCGTAAAACCAGTAGGATTAGAAGGAACTTATGATAAGGAATTAGGTGGTGAACGCGGAAAAAGATTAATGCAAAAAATATCTGGTGGGGTTTGGATTCCGATCAATGATGAAGATGAAATTGCTCCCAAAGATGGAATGGATATTATTTCTACTATCGATATTAATATTCAAGATGTGGCTCACCATGCCTTGGAAGAGCAATTGATCCTAAGTGGAGCGCATCATGGTTGTGTAGTTTTAATGGAAGTAACCACTGGAGAAATTCGTGCGATTGCAAATTTAACTAGAGTAGATTCAGGAGTTTATCGGGAAAGGTATAATTATGCAATTGGTGAAAGTGTGGAGCCAGGATCTACTTTTAAATTAGCTTCTTACATGATTGGTTTTGAAGACGAAAAATTCGGTCCAAAAGATACAATTGATACCCAAGGTGGAAAAATTCGATTTTATAATCACATCACTAAAGATTCCCACGAGGGTGGCTATGGTGTTATTAGTATGGAAAAAGCATTTGCGCTTTCTTCAAATGTTGCCATTTCAAAAGCGATAAATAAAGGATATCGATCAGATCCTGGACAATTTGTAGAGCATTTGAGAGACATGAAACTTCATGAACCTCTTGGTTTAGACATTCCGGGGGAAGGTTTACCATTTATTCGAGGTCCAAAAGATAAAGGTTGGAGTGGATTATCACTTACTCAAATGGCAATTGGATATGAGGTTCAGCTTACACCTTTACAAATTCTTACTTTTTACAATGCAGTTGCAAATAACGGTAAAATGATAAAACCATTGTTTGTTAAAGAATTAAGAAACATGGGTTTGCCATATAAAACTTTTGAAGCCAAGGTAATAAAAAGGAAAATCTGCTCGGATGAAACGCTAGGAAAGCTAAGACATATGCTAGAAATGGTAGTGAAAGAAGGAACTGCAACCAATTTAAGCACAACCGTTTATAAAATAGCAGGTAAAACCGGAACTGCTCAGGTTGCGGGTGGAAGTAGAGGATATAAAATAGGTGGAACCATTTACAATGCATCTTTTTGTGGTTATTTTCCAGCAGAAAACCCTAAATATTCCATTATTGTAGTCATTAATGATCCATCTAAAAAGGCATATTACGGCTCATTAGTTTCCGGTCCAGTGTTTAAGAAAATTGCAGATAAAGTGTATGCCTCTGCTATGGATATGCACAAATCTGTAGAAAATGAAACGATCTCAATGGTAAATGATGCTCCAATTGGAAAACCAGGATTTAAATCAGATTTAGAAAAAGTGTATACCAAAATGGGATTTAAATCTGAGCCAAATGCGGGTGATGGAGAATGGGTAAGTGTTTTGAAAGATGTAAATTCTATAAAATATGAATCTAGAAATGAAGTGGATGGATTTGTGCCAAATGTAACTGGAATGGGTTTGAGAGATGCAATATACATTTTAGAGAATGCTGGATTAAAAACAAAAATATCAGGAAGTGGGAAAGTTACAGCTCAATCCATTGCTGCTGGAACTAAAATTTACAAAGGAACTTTAATGTCATTAACTCTTAAATAAAATGGCATTACTAAAAGATATTCTATATAAAGTAGCGATTACAGAAGTAGTAGGAACTACAAATTTGGAGATTAATACTTTAAAATTTGATTCGAGAAAAGTTCAAAAAGGAGATTTGTTTTTTGCAATTCGAGGAACTGTTTCAGATGGTCATGTTTTTATTCAAACGGCAGTAGAATTAGGTGCAATTGCAATTATTTGTGAAGAAATTCCTCAAGAGAAAATTGATAACATCACTTATGTTGTCGTAAATGATTCTTCTAGAGCAATGGGGATTGTTGCAGCAAATTATTATAATCATCCTTCGCATCATTTAAAATTAGTTGGAATAACGGGTACTAATGGTAAAACTACAACTGCAACCTTGTTATTTAATTTATTTACAGGATTAGGATATCGCTGCGGAATGCTTTCCACTGTTGAAAATAAAATTGGTGATCAGGTTTTACCAGCTTCACATACTACCCCAGATTCTATAAGCATTAATCAATTGCTAGATAAAATGGTTTCTGAAGGTTGTTCTTACTGTTTTATGGAAGTTAGTTCTCATGCTTTGGTTCAACAAAGAACAGCTGGTTTACAATTTACAGGAGGTGTTTTTACCAATATTTCTCATGATCATTTAGATTTTCACAAAACTTTTGATGAATATATAAAAGCAAAAAAATCATTTTTTGATGATTTGCCCTCTCATGCCTTTGCATTAACAAACGCAGATGATAAACGTGGATCGGTCATGCTGCAAAATTCAAAAGCTCATCATAAAACCTATAGCCTGCGAACGATGGCAGATTTTAAAGCCAAGGTTTTAGAAAATCAATTTTCAGGAATGTTGCTCACCATAGACGAAGAGCAAGTTTGGTTCAGATTAGTTGGAATATTTAATGCTTATAATATGCTGGCAGTGTATGCAACTGCTATGCTTTTGGAGCAAGACAAATTAAAAGTTTTAACCGTATTGAGTAAAATAAATGGAGCAGAAGGAAGATTCGATTATTTAATTTCTTCATCCAAAATTATTGGGATTGTAGATTATGCTCATACGCCAGACGCCGTTCAAAATGTATTAGAAACTGTTTCCGCCATACGGCAAGGAAATGAACAACTCATTACTGTTTTGGGTTGCGGTGGAGATCGTGACAAAACCAAAAGACCTCTGATGGCAAAAGTGGCTTGTGAATGGAGTAACAAGGTTATTTTAACTTCAGATAATCCTCGCTCAGAAAATCCTGATACAATTTTGCAAGAAATGAAAGAGGGAATTTCGCCTGCCAATCAATCTAAAACATTAACTATAAGCGATAGAAAAGAAGCAATTAGAACTGCTGTAATGCTAGCAAAGCCAGGTGATATAATTGTGCTTGCTGGAAAAGGCCATGAAAAATACCAAGAAATTAATGGAATAAAATATCCTTTTGATGATAAACAAGTGTTAAAAGAACTTTTAGACATGAATCCATAACGATATGCTATATTATCTTTTTTCCTATTTGGATAAGCGCTACGATATTATTGGCGCCGGCGTGTTTCAATATATTTCTTTCAGAACAGCAATGGCTGTCATTCTTTCTTTAGTCATTTCATTATTAATTGGAAAAAGATTGATTGGCTATTTGAGAAAAATGCAAATAGGAGAAACGATAAGAGATTTAGGTTTAGATGGGCAAAACGAAAAGAAAGGAACACCAACTATGGGTGGACTTATTATTCTTGCAGCTATCGTAATCCCAACTTTTCTATTCGCAAAACTGGATAATATTTATATCATTTTAATGCTAATAACAACCTTTTGGACAGGTGCTATTGGTTTTTTAGATGATTATATTAAAGTATTTAAAAAGGATAAAGAAGGTTTGCCGGGTAGATTAAAAATTCTTGCTCAAGTTGGTTTGGGATTAATCATCGGCTACACCATGTATTTCAATGATGATATAGTAATTCGTGAAAAAGCAATTATTTATACTCCAGGAATTGAGCAGAATAAGTCTCTTGAAGATGTTCAATCTTCCAGAAATTATTTTCAAGATGAAGAAGTGAAATCGACTAAAACCAATATTCCATTTTACAAAAACAATGAATTTGATTACGCTAAATTGTTGAAATTCTTGGGAGATGGATATGAGAATTATGCTTTTTGGATTTTCATTCCAGCCGTTATTATCATAATTACTGCTGTAAGCAATGGAGCAAATATTACTGATGGTATAGATGGTTTAGCAACTGGAACTTCCGCTATTGTGGGTGCTACGTTGGGAATTTTAGCTTATGTATCAGGTAATTTGGTTTTTGCTAATTACTTGAACATAATGTACATCCCAAATTCTGGTGAATTAGTCGTCTTTGCAGGTGCATTTATCGGTGCTTGCATTGGTTTTCTTTGGTATAATTCTTTTCCAGCTCAAGTTTTTATGGGCGATACGGGCAGTTTAGCATTAGGTGGAATCATTGCTTCTTTTGCAATCATGATCAGAAAAGAATTGCTCATTCCTATTCTTTGTGGAATATTTTTAGTTGAAAATTTATCGGTAATGATCCAAGTTGGATATTTTAAATACACCAAAAGAAAATACGGCGAAGGAAGACGAATTTTTCTGATGTCGCCATTACATCACCATTTTCAAAAGCAAGGATTTCATGAAGCTAAAATTGTAATTCGATTTTGGATTATCGGAATCATGTTGGCTGTTTTAACCATTGTTACACTTAAATTAAGATAATTTTTAATGTCGCTCTCCAATCAAAATACACAAACAACTGAAAGCTTTTCAAAAAAGGGCTTATTAGTAATTTTGGGTGCTGGCGAAAGTGGATTGGGTGCAGCAATTCTTGGTTTGAGTCAAGGATTCGATGTTTTTGTTTCAGATGCGGGAAAAATAACTGAAAAATATAAAGCAGAATTAAAAGAAAAGAAAATTGATTTTGAAGAAGGAGTACATACCGATTCTAGAATTCTTGAAGCAATAGAAATTGTAAAAAGTCCAGGTATTCCAGATAATGCATCTATCATTAGAAAATGTAAAGAAGCAGGAATTTCTATTGTATCAGAAATAGAATTTGCAGCAAGATTTACTACCGCAAAAATTATTGCGATCACGGGAAGTAACGGTAAAACCACCACTACTTTATTGACTCATCATTTATTAACTAAAGCTGGAATAAAAGCTGGTTTAGGTGGAAATATTGGAAAAAGTTTCGCTCGCCAAGTTGCAGATTCAGATTGCGATTGGTTTGTTTTAGAGTTAAGTAGTTTTCAGCTAGATGGCATGTTTAGTTTTAGAGCAGACATTGCTGTTCTTCTCAATATAACTCCTGATCATTTAGATCGGTATGAGTATAAAATGAAGAATTACGTTGCTTCTAAATTTAGAATTACTCAAAACCAAACTGCAAAGGATTTTTTCATTTATTGCTCAGATGATGAGGAAACGATGAGAGAGTTGCCAAATCAAAAAATAAGTTCAATTTCATTGCCTTTCAGTATCAAAACTGAAGAAAAAACAGGAGCATCATTATCTGATGATCAATTAACTATACACATTCCTAATTCTACTTTTCATATGTCAATCACCGAACTAGCTCTTCAGGGCAAACACAACATTTATAATTCTATGGCATCAGGTATTGTTGCCAAAGTTTTGCAAATAAGAAATGAAACGATTCGTGAAAGTTTAGGCGACTTCAAAAATATAGATCATCGTTTAGAATTTGTAGCAAAAATCCAAGGAATAGAATTTATAAATGACAGCAAAGCCACCAATGTAAATTCGGTTTGGTTTGCCTTGGAAACTATGCATGCTCCCGTTATTTGGATTGCTGGTGGCGTAGACAAAGGAAATGATTACGCTATGTTAAAGTCATTAGTAAAAGAAAAAGTAAAGGCAATTGTATGCTTAGGAAAAGATAGTAGAAAAATTCATGATGCTTTTAATGATGATGTAGATGTAATTGTAAATACATTTTCTATGAGAGAGGCTACAGAAATTGCTTATCATTTAGGTAAAAAAGGTGACATAGTTTTATTGAGTCCGGCTTGTGCAAGTTTTGATTTGTTTAAAAATTATGAAGATCGTGGACAACAATTTAAAGAGGCAGTTAAAGAATTGTAAACCTGTTAAGAAGTTAGGAACTAACATTAAACTAAAGCTGATTTAAATAATAATTTTTGCTCAAACTAAACTAAAAATAAATACCAAATTGTGAACTGGATTTTAAAACATACAAAAGGTGATAAATGGATATGGTTGATCATATTCGCACTTTCTATGTGTTCTATGCTAGCAGTTTACAGTTCTACAGGTACACTGGCTTATCGGTATCAATCTGGAAATATTTATCACTATTTAATAAAGCATATGACCATGATTTTTGTAGGTCTTGGTTTAATGTATATAGCACATTTAATCAACTACAGATATTATTCCAGAGGTGCGCAGCTTTTATTATATATTTCAATTCCTCTGTTATTATTCACTTTATTTTTTGGTTCTGAAATAAACCAAGCATCTCGTTGGGTTAAACTTCCAGGCACTTCTCTAACTTTCCAAACTTCTGATATTGCCAAACTAGCATTGGTGATGTTTTTAGCAAGAGAATTATCCAAAAGACAAGAAAAAATTAAAAACTTCAAAGAGGCTTTTTTACCAATCGTAGCATCTGTTATAGTTATTTGCGGTTTAATAGCGCCAGCAAATTTATCCACTGCATTACTCGTTTTTGGCACAAGCGTTTTATTACTTTTAATAGGAAGAATAAGCGCCAAACAAATTGGTATTGTATGTCTAGCAGGTGGAATTCTGATCACTGCAGTTGTGTTTTTTGGCCCACGAAGAGAAACCTATAAGTCTAGAGTAAACGCATTTTTACATCCTGAAAAGGCAGATCCTGATAAGAAATTCCAAACAGATCAAGCAAAAATAGCCATAGCCACAGGTGGTTTTTTTGGTAAAGGACCGGGAAATAGTACACAAAGAAATTTCCTTCCTTCGCCCTTTGCAGATTTTATTTATGCAATAATTATTGAAGAATACGGACTTTTTGGAGCTGGATTTATCATCATGCTTTATTTGGTTTTGCTCTTTCGCTGTATTCGCATTGTCACATTAAGCCCCAAAGCATTTGGGGCATTACTTGCGGCTGGATTAAGTTTTAGTCTTACTATTCAGGCATTTGCAAATATGGCTGTCGCAGTAAATTTATTTCCGGTTACAGGTGTTGCTTTGCCATTGGTAAGTATGGGTGGAACTTCCATATTATTTAATTCCATAGCATTTGGAATTATTTTAAGTGTAAGTAGAGATATTGAGGAAATTAAGAAAGGAGGAGAACTTGCTACAGCCTGATCTTTCGGTAAAATCTAGAAGAATTATTATAAGTGGTGGTGGCACAGGTGGTCATATTTTTCCAGCTATCGCTATTGCTAATGCTTTGATGACATTAAACCCTACCAATGAATTACTTTTTGTTGGTGCTAATGGAAAAATGGAAATGGAAAAAGTTCCAGCAGCAGGTTATTCCATCATTGGTTTAGATATTCAAGGTATTCAAAGAAGTTTAAGTTTAACTAATTTGATGTTTCCGTATAAACTGGTAAAGAGTTTTTTAAAAGCAATTTCAATTATTAGCAAATTCAAACCCGATGTCGCAGTGGGAGTAGGAGGATATGCTTCTGGTCCTTTATTATATGCAGCTTCTCTTCGTGGAATTCCTTATTTATTGCAAGAGCAAAATTCTTATCCTGGAATTACCAATAAATCATTAGCAGCCAGAGCCGCAAAAATCTGCGTTGCTTTTACCGGTATGGATGTTTTTTTTCCAAAAGATAAATTGCTCTTAACAGGAAATCCAATCCGTAAAGACATTTTTAATGTAGATGAAAAAAAAGCCGAAGCTTGTGCATTTTTTAATTTTACTCCAGAAAGAAAAACCATTTTAGTATTAGGCGGCAGCGGTGGTGCAAGAACTATAAATGAAGCATTAGAAGCGCATGTTCTTACTTTTTTAAATGCTGGCTGTCAGGTTATCTGGCAAACTGGAAAATTTTATTATCAAGATATTTTACTAAAGTATCCGGAAGGAACTCATAAATTATTACGTGTAACTGAGTTTCTTTCGAGGATGGAATATGCCTATGCAATGAGCGATTTAATTATTTCTCGGGCTGGGGCTGGCACAATTTCCGAACTTTGTATTGTAAAAAGACCAGTGGTTTTGATTCCTTCTCCACATGTGGCTGAGGATCATCAAACAAAAAATGCTATGTCTTTGGTAAATAAAAATGCTGCAATATTAATTGCTGATAATGCAGCCGTTGATAAATTGGGAACAGTTGTTCTACGCTTAATAAAAGATGAAAATGAGTGTAATCAATTAAGTGAAAATATTGGAAAACTTGCCTTGAATGATTCTGCAGAGCTTATTGCATTAGAAGTTTTAAAACTAGCAAAGAACTGATGAAAGAGCTAGATAAAATAAAATATGTTTTTTTATTAGGAATAGGGGGCATCGGTATGAGTGGTTTGGCGCGTTATTTTAAAAACAGAAATTGCATAGTTTCCGGTTACGATAAAACAGAAACTCCATTAACAAAGCAATTAGTTCAAGAAGGAATTTCCATTATTTATGTTGATGATTTAAATTTAGTTCAGGATCCATTTAAAGATAATTCAGAAGAAATATTAATTATCTACACACCAGCCATTCCAGTCAACAATTCTATTTTTACCTATTTTGTTCAGCAAGGAAATATTTATAAACGATCGCAAGTTTTAGGAATTATAAGCGAAGGAATGTACACGATTGCAGTAGCAGGAACTCATGGCAAAACCACTACTTCCACTATTATTACGCATTTATTAAAATCTGGAGGAATAGATTGCACCGCATTCCTAGGCGGTATTTCTACCAATTATCATTCTAATTTTTTGATTGGAGATTCTAATGTTATGGTCGTAGAAGCAGATGAATACGATCGCTCTTTCTTGACATTACATCCAGATGTGGCAGTAATTACTTCGATGGATGCAGATCATTTGGATATTTATGGTAATGCGGAATCGTTAGAAAAATCTTTCCAATTATTTGCTTCTCAATTAAAAGAAGGTGGTCAGTTATTTGTTAAATTGGGATTGGATATAAATCAAAATAAAAAAAGTTATTCCGTTATAAATACAACTGATATCTATGCTGATAATATCAAAATCAATGATGGAAATTATTATTTTGATTTTCATAATTCTGATTGCACCATCAGTAATCTTACTTTAGGTTTGGCTGGAATGCACAATGTAGAAAATGCAGTAGTAGCAATCGCTGTGGCACTTTCTCAAAAGATAAATGAAGAGGATTTAAGACAAGCCTTAAAATCATATTCGGGAGTAAAAAGAAGATTTGAATATATAATTAAAAGCAATAATCAAATTTATATTGATGATTATGCACATCATCCTACAGAAATAGAAGCTTGTATTAATTCAGTAAAACAGTTGTACCCAAATAAAAAGTTGACAGTCGTTTTTCAACCTCATTTATTTACACGAACGAGAGATTTTGCATCTGATTTTGCAATATCATTATCAGTAGCAGATCAATTAATTCTTTTGAATATTTATCCGGCACGCGAACTACCAATTGAAGGTATTACTTCTCAAATGCTTTTAGATTTAATTCAAAACCCAAATAAAGTTTTAGTTGCTGATGATGAATTAGTGGCTACAATTCATAAACATAAACCAGAATTATTATTAACTCTTGGTGCTGGAGATATTGATCGTTTTGTTGAACCCTTAAAATTAATCTTATCATGAAAACGGTAAAATTAATCGCAATAGTTTTAGGATGGATTGTAGCATTTTCTGCATGGGTAATTTCTGTTGGTTTTAGTGAAAAAAAGCAAAAGGAAATTAATTGCAAAAAGATTACTATCCAATTAGATAATAGTAATTTCTTTTTAGAAAAAGAAGATGTTTTAAATTTAATAGGAGGTAAAGATGCAGGTTTAATTGGGGAACCCATCCATCTATTACCTATTCAGAAAATAGAACAGAAATTAAGATGGAATCCTTATATCCAAAAAGCTGATGTATTTACGGGTGTTGATGGAGAATTAAATATAAATGTTCTTCAAAAAACTCCTGTAGTTCGTTTTATTAACCTTTTTGGAGATAATTTTTATGTAGACTCCAAAGGAATTAAAATGCCTTTGTCTATGAATTTTACCCCGCACCTTTTAGTAGTTCATGGTAAAATTGCTGAGAGCGCAGAATTAGGAAAACCAATTAATTTTCAAATTAGCAAAGATCTTTTAACACTCGCAGAATTTATTAGTAAAGATGAATTTTGGAACGCTCAAATAGAAGAAGTTTTTGTAAAGGAGAATAGCGATTTTGAATTAATACCAAGAGTAGGATCGCATAAAATAATTTTAGGTGACATTAATAATTTGGATGAGAAATTCCGCAAACTTTTAATTTTTTACAATCAAGGGCTTAAGCAAGTTGGCTGGGAAAAATACAGTATAATTAATTTAAAATATTCTAATCAAATAGTTTGTACCAAAAAAGATAGTTTATGAAAAATACAGATCAAGAATTGAAAGAGGTAGGTGTAGGAGAATTAGTCGTTGGACTTGATATCGGAACTACAAAAATTTGTGCCATAGTAGGACAGAAAAATGAATTCGGCAAGATTGAAGTGCTCGGAATGGGAAAAGCTGAATCTGCAGGAGTCACTCGTGGTGTAGTTTCAAATATTGAAAAAACTGTTCAGGCTATCAAGGATGCAGTTATTGAAGCAGAAAACAAATCTGGTGTTGATATTAAAGTAGTAAATGTAGGAATAGCTGGTCAGCATATTAAAAGCTTACAGCACCGTGGTATTATTGTAAGAAAAAACACAATCGATGAAATTTCAAGAGATGATATTTCGCGATTAATAGAGGATATGTATAAATTGGTAATGGCTCCCGGTGAGTCAATTATTCATGTACTTCCACAAGAATTCACTGTTGATAATGAACAAGGAATCAAAGATCCAATCGGAATGGCTGGAGTTCGTTTAGAAGCAAATTTTCATATCATTACTGGACAAATAACTGCAGCAGAAAATATAAATAAATGTGTTCGGAAAGCGGGGCTTGAAGCTTCTGATTTAATTCTAGAACCTCTTGCCTCTGCAGAATCTGTATTAAGTGACGAAGAACGAGAAGCAGGAGTTGTGTTAGTCGATATTGGAGGTGGTACTACCGATATTGCTATTTTTCATGAAGGAATTATAAGGCATACTGCTGTAATTCCATTCGGAGGTAACAGTATTACAGAGGATATAAGAGAAGGTTGCACGGTTATGAAAACCCATGCAGAAATGTTAAAAGTTAAGTTTGGTTCCGCATTAGCAGACGAAAATCAAGAAACAGAAATAATTTCCATTCCCGGTTTGCGAGGTCGTGAACCAAAGGAAGTTTCTGTAAAAAATCTAGCCTATATAATTCAAGCTAGAATGGAAGAAATCATAGAACATGTTCATTATGAAATAAAAAGCTCTGGATTCGAAAAGAAATTAATTGCAGGAATTGTACTTACTGGTGGTGGAGCAAATTTGAAGCATTTATGTCAATTGGTCGAATTTATTACGGGCATGGATGCAAGAGTTGGTTATCCAAATGAGCATTTGGCAAAAAGTAATGTCGATGAAATAAAGAGTCCTATGTATGCTACAGCAATAGGTTTGGTGATAAAAGGAATAAAAAGAATTGAACAGGAGGCTTCTCCCAAAAAGAATTTAACTAAGCAAGAAGATAAAGCAGAAACAAACAGAAAAGGTTTATTTCATAAAATATTGAATAAAGGAAAAGAATTTTTTCAGAGTGATGTAGATGACTCTGATTTCACAAAATAAAAACAAACAGACAAAAATAATACGACATGAAATTTGAAATGTTAAAAGAAAATTCATCGCTGATAAAAGTTATCGGAGTAGGTGGAGGCGGCGGAAACGCAGTTAATCACATGTTTTTGCAAGGTATTAAAGGGGTAGACTTTATTATCTGTAATACGGATGCACAGGCTTTGGATTTAAGTCCAATTCCGAATAAAGTACAATTAGGATCTAGCCTCACAGAAGGTAGAGGAGCTGGCTCAATTCCAGAAGTTGGTAAAAATTCAGCAATAGAAAATATTGAGGATATAAAAGAGATGTTGAGTCCTAATACCAAAATGCTTTTTATAACAGCAGGAATGGGCGGCGGAACTGGAACTGGAGCAAGTCCAATTATTGCGCAAGCAGCAAAAGAACTTGGGATCCTTACGGTGGCTATTGTTACCACACCTTTTAATTTTGAAGGCAAAAGAAGAAGACAACAAGCAGATGATGGATTAGAAGAATTAAAACGTAATGTAGATACATTGTTGGTGATTTCTAATGAAAAACTTCGTGAAATGTTTGGTAATCTTACACTTAGTAGTGCATTTGGCCAAGCAGATGATATATTGACTACAGCAGCAAAAGGGATTGCAGAAATCATAACGATGCCAGGTTACATTAACGTGGATTTTGAAGATGTGAAAACGGTAATGAAAAGTAGCGGAGTAGCAATCATGGGATCTGCAACTGCAGAAGGTGAAGGTAGAGCTAAAATGGCAGTAGAATCTGCATTGGCATCTCCACTTTTAAATGATAATGAAATAGAAGGAGCAAGATACATTTTGTTAAATATTACCTCTGGTACAAATGAAGTTTTAATGGACGAAGTTTCTGAAATCACAAACTACATTCAAGAAGAAGCTGGACTTACAGCCGATATCATTTGGGGTAATTGTTTTGATGCAAATCTTGGTGAAAAAATAAGCGTTACTTTAATTGCAACAGGTTTTCAAACTCGATCAGAAAGAACGAATCAACCAGTAGTGATAGAAAGAAAAGTAATGTCTTTGGAAGAAACTATTTTTATTCCAGAAATAAAAAATGAAATTTCTGAAACTGTTTCAAACGAGCCAGTTATGAAAGCTCCAGCAGATATCAGACAGGTAAGTATTTTTGATGAAATGAGCCAAACGCAGTCTATGGAAATCGAAAAGAAAACTACGACTATTAAAAAACAAACCATAGTAGCTGAAATTAAAAAACCCATTGTTTTTATTCCAGAACCAGAACCTAAAGCAATTGAAAACTTTGAAGAGTTAGAACAAAAAGCTGCTGAGCAACAAAGACATAAAGATAGAATTCTTAGATTAAAAGATTTGAGTATGAAACTTCGTGCTTCCAATGGTATCAACGATTTGGAAAAGGAGCCTGCTTATATTCGAAAAAATGCGGCATTGGAAAATGTTCCTCATTCTTCTGAATCTGCGGTATCGCGTTTCACATTAACTACCGAACATGGGGTAAGTGAAATAAAGCCGAACAATTCTTTTCTGCATGATAATGTAGACTAAGTATATCATTTACACTTTAAATTTAAAAAATCCTCTGAATTGTTTAGGGGATTTTTTTTTGGATTTCTAATTGATGTTCTATTGGATTATTAAATTGTCATTAAAGAAAAATAGTATGAACCAATTAAGAGATAAAAAAATTGCTATGCTTACTGAAAACGGATTTGAAGAAAGCGAACTGACAAGTCCTAAAAAAGCATTGGAAGATGCAGGCGCAAAAGTTTATATTGTATCGCCGCAGAAACAAGTTGTCAAAGGTTGGAAACATGATAAGTGGACAATAGAACTGCCAGTAGATATGCAAGTAAGCAATGCCTATGAAAAAGATTTCGATGCATTAGTTATTCCTGGAGGTGTTATTAACCCAGATTTGATGCGTAGAGATCAGGATTGTGTAAACTTTGCAAAATCATTTTTCAAAGCTGATAAATTGGTAGCAGCCATTTGCCATGCACCTCAATTATTAGTAGAAACAGATGAACTTCGTGGTCTTACGATGACCTCTTTTGAATCCGTAAAAAAAGATATGCAAAATGCAGGTGCAAATTGGATAGACGAAAAAGTAGTCTATGATA
>JBBQYA010000037.1:0-25929 GCA_038209155.1 Sphingobacteriales bacterium
TTGATTATACTAAAAAAGAGTTTAATGAATTAAAAAATAGAGGATGGGAAAAAATAATACATCCTGATGATTGGAATCAAAATAAAAACGTATGGTTACGTTCTATAAAAACGGGTGAAGATTTTGAATTAGAACACCGTTTTTTAAGATTTGATGGAGAATACAGATGGCACCTTAGCAGGGGAATTGTACAAAAAGATGAACAAGGTAAGGTAACAGCATGTATTGGAACACATACCGATATAAATGACCAAAAAGTAGCTCTCGAGAAAGTAAAAATAGCGGAAGAGTTTAGTAGAAACGTTCTTCAAGGAAGCCCAGATTGTGTAAAAGTATTGGACAAGGAAGGAAGAATTTTATTTATGAACTTAAATGGATTATGCCTTTTAGAAATAGATGATTTTTCTCTAATTGAAGATAAATTTTGGTGGGACCTATGGGGAGACGACAATAAAACGTTAATAAAAAACTCTGTAAAAAAAGCACTTAAAGGAGAAAAAGTTGAATTTCAGGCTTATTTTGAAACCATGAAAGGAAATCCAAGTTGGTGGGACGTAATTGTTTCTCCTGTGCTAGGTGCGGATGGAAAAGTAAGTCAGCTAATTGCTGTTTCTAGAAATATTACGGAGAAAAAAATTGCTGATCAACAATTAGTTAAATTTTCAGAGGGTTTAGAATTAAATGTAAAAGAAAGAACAAATGATTTAAAAGTATTAAACTCAGAATTAGAATATTCAAATAAAGAATTAAATCAAGCAAATTCTCAACTCCAACAATTTGCTTATGTAGCAAGTCATGATTTACAAGAACCATTAAGAAAAATTCTGACTTTTACTAATAGATTAAGTGATAAATATAATGATGAATTAAATCCAGATGCAAAATCATTAATTAAAAAAATAAATGAAGCTTCTGGTAGAATGCGAATTCTCATTCAAGATTTATTAAACTATTCATATTTATTAAATCATGAGAAATTATTTGTCAAAACAAATTTAAATGTTGTATTAGAAAATGTATTAGAAGATTTTGAATTACTTATCGAGCAAAAAAATGCAATTATAAATTTTAAAAAGCTACCAGAAATTGAAGCTATTCCATTACAAATGAATCAGTTATTTTATAATATAATTGGAAACGCATTAAAATTTTCAATTGCGGATAAATCAACCGTAATAAATATTACTTCTAATAAACTTACTGCAAACGAAATAAAAAAATACCCTTCTTTAATTTCCAATTTAACGTATTATGAAATAATAATATCAGATAATGGAATCGGATTTGAGGATAAATATAATAAACAAATATTTACGATCTTTCAACGATTGCACAATAAAAGTTCGTACAGTGGAACTGGTATTGGATTAGCACTTTGCAAAAAAATTATGGAAAATCATGGAGGAGAAATTTTTGCCATTTCTGAAGAAGGAAGTGGAGCAGAATTTCATGTTATTTTGGGAGAAACCCAAAATAATTAAAAAATATTTAGGCTAATAAATACTATAAATTTATTTTAATGTCTGTTTTATATATTTATTAAAAGTTTATTATCATTCTAAAATTGCCCTTTGATTCTGTTATTATACAAAAAAGCAATCATTGTAGCTAAAAAACATTTCAAATACCCAAATAATGCTAAATCAATAAATCCGATTTTTATAGCATGATTAAATGTTAGGTTTCCAATAAAAACTAAACCTGTAATTCCAGATACAAACAAAAATGTGTGTGCTGAAATGGGAACTAAAAACAATCGATAAAAATGGGGCGTAAATGAATTCCACCAACCACAAATGAATCCAACGATCGGAAATGCAAATAAGAATCCTGCAGAGGGCGAGGTGAATGCCTGAATTCCATATTTAGTTTCACTACTAAAAACTGGATAAAACCAACCAATAATTAAGTACAACAATTGCGAAAAAAAACCAACAGTTGGACCTCCTAATAATCCGGATAATAAAACAAACAAAGTTTGTAAGGTGAAAGGAACCTCAGCAACTTTTAGAGTTATTTTAGCACCCACAAAAGACAAAAACGAAAATGTGACTATTAAAATAAGCGTTTGATAAATTTTAGAACGATTTTTCATTCAATCAACTTTTATCTTCTCTAAGAATTAAATTTGGAATAAAGTTTTAAAACAAAATTAAAAAATTTCGATCATCTGAGTTTGATGACTGTTGATTTTAATTTGAAATTAAACTTTTTAAGAATACGAAATTGTTTTAATCAAAAAATATCTTTTAAAAATTTAACCATTTAAAATAAAAAAATAACTAGAAGAACCATCCTGTTCTAATGGCTCTTTTATATTTTAAAAAAAATATTAAATAAATCTCATTAAGTCATCGTTTAATTTGTCTTTATCAGTAAAATATAAACCATGTGGAGCATCATTATATCTAATATATGTAGCATGAGAAATCATTTCTGAAGTACGATCTGAACTTACCTCTATTGGAACAATTTTATCACTATCACCATGAATGATTAAAGTTGGAATGGTAATTTTCATTAAATCATTTCGGAAATCAGTTTCAGTAAATGAACGAACACATTTTTGAGTTGCAATAGTGGATGCTCTCAAAACTAGACTTTGACAATAATCTAAAAAAGACTGAGTTACAGGTTTGCTTAACATTCCTACACCAAAAAAATCTTCTCCCCAGTGGGTTAAGAAATCTGGGCGATCTTTTTTTATCTCTTCTATCATTGTATCAAATACTTTTTTATCTACACCTTCTTCATTATTAGCTGTTTTGAGTATAAATGGGCACACGGAAGAAATTAAAACTATTTTATCTACTTTATTTTCTCCATAATTGGCTAAATATCTCACCACTTCTCCCCCACCCATAGAAAAGCCAACAAGTGTTACCTTTTCTAAATTTAATTCTTCAATTATGGCTTTTAAATCTGATGCTAAAGTATCATAATCATATCCTTCCGAAGGTTTATCAGAAATTCCAAAACCCCTTCGGTCATAAGAAATACATTGATATCCTTTTTCCGACATTTCAGAAATTTGATATTCCCACATTTCATGACTAGTAGGCCAACCTGATATGAAAATAATAGGTTTCCCAGTTCCTACTACTTCATAATAGATGGATACTTGATTTTCATTTCCATCTTGCGGAATTTTTAAATAACTCATAATTTTTTGAATTGAATTTGTTTGAATTTGTTTGAAACTAAAGCAAAATCATACCAATTTTATGTTTACTTCAATAGTAAAAAAAACTGCTCTTCAAATTAAAATATAAATTTTCTGTGATGTTTGTGAGGAAAAAATTTCCAAAAAAAAATAGAGCCTAGCTTCTTATTTCCACATGCCATAAAATAATGGGAATTAAATTTTGAGTTTAAAAAGTGCGTTGAAATATAAAATTTGAGGCTAATCATAATTAATTTAGAAAAAAAGAATCCTATAATCTTTCCATTTCTATTGGCATTATATTTTATAGATGTTGATTCTATATCGGTTAATAATTTAAAAACATTTGACCTTAAATGCAATAATTAGATCAACAAATTATGGAAGAGAGCATCATTAAGATAAAAAGAGAAGGAATTATATTAGAACCAACTCGTCTGGAATTTGAAAACGAGGGAGTTTTCAATCCTGCATGTTATCAAGATGAAAAAGGAATACATCTTTTTTATCGTGCTGTAAGTGTTGGAAATAAATCAAGCGTTGGATATTGTAGACTTTCGGATCCAATAACCATTGCAGAAAGATGGATGAAACCAATTTACGTTGGTCATCATGAAACAGAATCGCAGGGAGTGGAAGATCCAAGAATTACAAAAATCGATGATTTATTTTACATGACTTATACAGCTTACGATGGATTAAATGCCGTTGGAGCATTAGCAACATCTCAAAATGGTTTCGATTTTGAACGCCAAGGAATTATAACCCCCTATTTTACTTTGGACGTGTTTAAGGAATTATTAAAAAAATGCGTTGATCTACCAAAAAGCTATTTTGAGCACGTGATGATGCTTGAAGGTAGAAGACAGTTGGAAAAAATGGTAGTTTGGGATAAAGACATTATATTTTTCCCAAAAAGAATAAATGGAAAACTTGCTTTAATGCACAGAATTTTTCCGGGTATCCAAATCGTTTATTTTAACGATATTAAAGATTTGACAACTGAATTTTGGGAAGATTATTTTTTCAATTTTCGAAAATTCATCATGCTCGAACCAAAATTTGAGTATGAATACAGTTATATCGGAGGTGGTTGTGTACCAATAGAAACTCCAGAAGGATGGTTAATTATCTACCATGGTGTACAAATAATTCTAAATACAAAAATTTATCACGCAACTGCAGCATTAATGGATTTAAATGATCCGACGGTTGAAATTAGCCGATTGCCATTTCCTCTTTTTTCACCAGAAAGAAAATGGGAAATGGTTGGATTTATAAATAATGTAGTGTTTCCAACGGGTACTGCTAGGGTAGGCGACAGATTGTACATTTATTATGGTGCAGCAGATTCAAGAATTGGTGTTGTGTCACTATCTTTTCAAGAATTGATGGACACTTTAATACTACATAGAAAATCAAATAAATAATATGAATATTCTAGTTCTAAGTACATTTCCACCTCAACATTGCGGCATAGCTACGTTCAGCCAAGATTTAATAAACGCAATAGAATCAGTTTACGGAAAACAGACTGTAATTTCTATTGGAGCTTTAATACGAGGAATTGAAAAATTTGATTTTCCTGAAAATGTAAAATATTTAATAGACACCAATAGTATTTCTTCTTTAGAAAATTTTTCTGAATTAATTAATACCAGTGATACAGATTTAATTTGTATCCAACATGAATTTGGACTTTTTGGTCGAGAAATGGGAGAAAATATTTTGAATTTACTTAAAAGATTAATTATCCCAACCACTATTACTTTCCATACAGTATTACCAAACCCAGATAAAAAAAGATTAGAAATTGTTCAAAATATGGCGGAAATAACTACTAAATTGATAGTTATGACTAAACGCTCGAACGAAATTTTGCAAGAAGAATATGGAATACCTAAGGATAAAATAATACATATACCTCACGGTACTCACCTCACAGAATGGAAAGACAAACAGGTATTAAAAGAGTATTATGGATTCAATAAAAGAAAAATATTTTCGACTTTCGGTTTAATTAGTGAAAATAAAAGTATTGAAACTGCCATCCTAGGAATGGTAAAAATCCGAAAAGAATTTCCTGATGCTTTGTATTTAATTTTAGGAAAAACGCATCCTCAAGTGGTGGCTAATGAAGGTGAAACATATAGAAACAAACTTGAACTATTAGTTAAGGATAACAATTTGAATGATCATGTTTTATTTATAAATAAGTATTTGAGTTTAGACGAATTACTAAATTATTTGGCTTTGACGGATATTTACTTATTCACATCAAAAGATCCTAATCAAGCAGTAAGTGGAACATTTTTGTATGCCATGAGTTCTGGATGCCCGATAATATCTACCTCATTTGTACAGGCAAAAGAAATGCTGGACGAAGGAACTGGAACCTTAATAGACTTTAACAGTCCTGAACAGTTAGCGAAGGCTTCTATACGATTATTGAGAGATCCCCATTTAATGAAAAACATGAGTTCAAATGCTTATCACGCAACTAGAACGAGTATTTGGGAAAATGTAGCAATTGCTTATAGTAAATTATTTTCTGTTTTATTAGGCAAACCAGAAAATAATATGAATCCTATATTACCTCCAATTTCGTTACATCATTTTAACAAAATGACAGACGACGTTGGATTTGTTCAATTCGCAAAAATATCAAATCCAGATTTCAATTCAGGATACACTGTTGACGATAACGCTAGAGCATTAATTGCAGTTTGCATGTTTAATCAATCTTTTGCAGACAAATCAAGTAATAATTTAATGAAGCATTATTTAGATTTTGTTTTAAATTGCCAGCAAAATAATGGTACATTTTTAAATTATTTAGATAAAGATCATTTTTTTACTTCCCAGAATTACGAAGAGAATTTAGACGATTCAAACGGTAGAGCTATTTGGGCTTTGGGCTTTGTGATTTCTTGTAAATCATCATTAAGTCCTGATATGGTATGGAAAGTAGAAAGAGCCATTATTAGCAGTCTAAATTGGATTTCCAATTTAAATTCGCCCAGAGCAATTGCTTTTTGTATCAAAGGTCTCAGCTATTTTAATGAAGAAAATAATCTGCAAAATATTAAGAAACTAATTAATCTATTAGGTAATAAATTAGCTAATAGATATAAAGAAACTAAAACGCAAGATTGGCATTGGTTTGAAGAATCTATGACTTATGCTAATGCAGTTTTAAGTGAAGGGATGTGTTTTGCTTATGCTGCTTCTGGCAACGAAGAACATTTACGAATTGCCTTAGAAAGTTTTGATTTTTTAATTTCGCATACATTCGAAAACGGAACGTTAAATGTAATATCTAATAATGGATGGTTTGTGAAAGGTGGTGAAAAAACTATGGGGGGCGAACAAGCAATTGATGCAACTTATTCTGTTTTGGCACTCCATAAGTTTTACGAACTGACAGGAAATATAGATTATTTAAAGAAAATGAGAATTGCCTTTTCTTGGTTTTTAGGTAATAATAAATTACATCAAATGATTTACAATCCTGTATCTGGAGGTTGTTTTGATGGTTTGGAAAATGGTCATGTAAATCAAAATCAAGGGGCAGAATCCACTACTTGCTATCTAATAGCAAGACTTACAATGGAACAATTGAAACCTAAAGTTTTGCCTGAACGCAATTCCGTTTTTGAAATAAATAATATTAAAAAAAAATTAAATAGTGTCGCGTAAATTAATTTTAAACAAATAAAACTTAAATAAAATGATAACTAATAAAACAGGTGAGAATGGTTTTCAAAATGAAAATAACTCAAAAAAAGAAAATAGCCAACCAGCAAGTTATGCTGGCAAACAGTTTAACCAATCATTTGAGGAAAAAAATGATGATGATCAAAAATTGAATTCAGAAAGAGAAGAAATGGTTAATCAAAACTCCACTTTTGGCGAAAGCAGTTTTGGTAGACTAGATGGGCCTCCAGAAAACAATGCAAATGACAGCTTAAATAAAATTGTAGAAAAGGATTCCGCTTCCAATTTGGATAGAATAAATAGGATAAGCACTTATAAACATGATTTAGAATGGGATGATGACGATTTGGAAAATAAGCAATCTATTAATATCAATCAAATGAATGATAATCAAGATCCTTCAAAAAAAGTGGAATTAATAAACATTATGAACCAGAATGTGGTAAATGAAGATCGGGAAAGAGATCAAAATTAAAATTTGATTTCTAACTTTATTATTTAAGTAATTAAGTAAAAACCTCAAAGATCTTTGAGGTTTTTTATTTTAAAATACACAATCAATCACTTTTTAATTGTTATTAATTTTATTTATCCTGTACTAATCTAACTAACTTGACAACTAAACTTCTGGGTGAAAATCTAATGCTATTTGCCATAAGGTAATTTATTGTTCCATGGATAGCAACTGTCTTTCCAGACATCATAGATTTATATCCATATTCGGCTACTTCTCTCGAAGTTGGCAATTTCCTTCCTTTCACTAATTTACTTTCCTGCATATCTGCAGCTTCTTGAAATCCACTTTCTGTTGCTCCAGGACACAAGGCGGTAATCGTAACTCCAGTTTTTTCTACTTCATTTGCAATAGCTTCAGAAAAATGTAAAACATAAGCTTTAGTAGCATAGTAAACTGCCATAGTTGGTCCGGGTTGAAATGCTGCTGTAGAAGCTACATTCATAATTCTACCATTACCTCTCTGAACCATTTCTTTCAAAAATATTTTTGTAAAATGGGTTAAAGTAGTGATATTTAAATTGATCATTTGCAATTCTTTGTTCCAATCTGTTTCGTAAAACATACCAAAATCGCCAAATCCTGCATTGTTAATTAAAAAGTCCACCGTGATTTGATGTTTTTTTATCTCCTCATAAACTTCTTGAGCAGCATTTATTTCAGTAAGATCTTTATTAATAACTGTCACTTTAATTTTAAACTCCTTTTCAAGAGATAATTTTAATTCATCTAATTTAGATTTACTCCTTGCCACTAATACTAAATTATCCCCTTTAGATGCGTGGATTTTAGCTAATTCTAACCCTATTCCGCTTGAAGCGCCTGTAATTAATGCCGTTGCCATTTTTATTTTTTTTGCAAATATAAAGTCAATATTATAAACTTACAACATTAGACTATAGTCTATACTTGCATATTTTTTTCAAAAAGTTTAACTTTGATTTATGCTAATAAACGAGTTGTCTAAAATAACCGGAATCACTATTCATACTATTCGATTTTATGAAAAATCTCTGCTAATAAAAGGCAAAAGAAAGGAAGATGTAAAAACAAACAATTATTTCCATTATGATGATGAAATTGTAGATAAATTAATGCTCATAAAAGATGCGAAATCAATTGGATTTACCTTGTCTGAAATACGTCAATTGCTAGATGCTTGGTATGATAATCAATTTGATTTAGAGAAAAAAATATCAATTTTGGACGAAAAAATTATATCAATTGATGATAAAATTAAACAATTGAAGCAAATGAAAAAACTTGTTGCTGATTTTAAAAAAACTGTTTTAGAAGAAAACTGCTAAGATTTTACAAAAAAAAAGAAATCGCCTTATCAAAATCTAAATTTTAATTTTCACAGTTTAATAATTTCTCCATTTAGATTTCTTCTCTGCCAATTCAAAACATCCTAAACAACCATTCCTTCCCAAATGAATAAAACCTATATTTGCCACAAAAGCTAAAAAGGGGAAATGGAAAGAAAAGTTAGAGTTCGTTTTGCACCAAGTCCAACTGGACCATTGCACATGGGAGGCGTTCGTACAGCACTTTATAATTATTTATTTGCAAAAAAACATCATGGTGATTTTATTCTCCGAATAGAAGATACCGACCAAGGCAGATTTGTACCGGGAGCTGAGGATTATATTGTAAAATCTTTGGAATGGTGCGGAATAACATTTGATGAAGGAGTACATTTAGGAGGCCCTCATTCTCCTTATCGTCAATCAGAACGAAAAGATATTTATAAAAAATATGCTATTCAATTGATAGAATCGGGTCACGCATATTATGCTTTCGATACTTCAGAAGAGCTGGATCAAATGCGTGAGACCTTGAAAGCAATGGGAAATTCTTCTCCTCAATATAATTATATTACTAGAGAGAATATGAAAAACTCTCTCACTTTGCCACAAGACGAAGTTTCAAAATTATTGGAATCTGGTGTTCAATATGTTATAAGAATTAAAATTCCAAGAAAAGAAGAAGTAAGGGTGGAAGATCTAATTCGGGGAACAGTACTAGTGCATACCGCACAAATGGATGATAAAGTTTTATTTAAATCGGATGGAATGCCGACTTATCATTTAGCAAATATTGTCGACGATTATTTAATGGAAATTACTCATGTAATTCGTGGAGAAGAATGGCTTCCATCTGCTCCGTTGCATGTTTTATTATATCGATATTTAGGTTGGGAAGATGTGATGCCCAAATTTGCGCATCTGCCTCTTTTATTAAAACCCGATGGAAATGGAAAATTGAGTAAAAGAGATGGAGACCGTTTGGGTTTTCCTGTTTTTCCGATGAATTGGGTTGATCCTTTTACTGGAGAAACGAGTTCAGGATATAAAGAAGCAGATTACTACCCTGAGGCTTTTATTAATATGCTTGCATTGTTGGGCTGGAATCCTGGAACAACTCAAGAAATTTTTTCAGAAGATGAATTAATCGAACAATTTAGTATTGAAAGGATTAGTAAATCAGGAGCTAAATTTGATTCTGCCAAAACTCGTTGGTTCAACCAACAATATTTAAGGAAACAAAGCAATGAATCTTTGGCAGAAGTTCTAAAAGTAGATTTAGTTAAAAATTCTATTAAAGCCAGTGATGACTTTATAATAAAGGTGATCCAGTTAGTTAAAGAGAAAGCTCACTTTTCTAAAGAATTATGGAGTTTAAGTGATTTTATTTTTGTGGCACCTAAAGAATTTGATTCAGCAATTACTTCAAAAAAATGGAATGCTGAAATTGCTGAATTCATGAGTTCATTGGCCAAGGAATTTGCAAATAAAGAAAATTTATCAATTTCAGAAGTAGACGAAGTGTTGAAAAACATTGCAGAAAAACACCAATTTTCAGTAGGTCAAATTATGCAAATTTTGCGTGTTAGTTTAACTGGAATTGGAACAGGACCTGCATTAAATGAATTAATTGCACTTTTGGGAGGAAAAGAAATAGCTCAGCGTCTTATCTATTCTATAAAAACATTATCTTAATGAAAAAACGACCTGTCAGAGTATTAGTAGCTAAATGTGGTTTGGATGGACATGATAGAGGAGCGAAAATTATTGCGACTTCTCTAAGAGATGCTGGGATGGAGGTAATCTATACGGGTTTGCGCCAAACACCAGAAATGATTGTAAATACTGCATTGCAAGAAGATGTGGATGCCATTGGTGTAAGTATACTTTCTGGTGCACATATGACAGTTTTTCCAAAAATAATTGCTTTTATGAAATTAAAAGGTTTAGATGATGTATTATTAACAGGTGGTGGAATAATACCCAATGATGAAATGCAAGAATTAAAAAATTTAGGTGTTGGAGAATTATTTCCACCGGGTACAAACACTTTAACGATTGTTGATTACATAAATGATTGGGTTGCAAAAAATAGAAACTTTTAATTTTAGAAAATGGAATATCAAAATCTTTTAGTTGAATTAAAAAATAGAATTCTTTATATCACAATTAATCGTGAAACTAAATTGAATGCTTTGAATCGTGCTACTCTTTTGGAATTAAATTCAGCATTTTCAGAAGCAGAAAATAATAAAGAAATAAGAGGAGTATTACTTACTGGTGCAGGTACAAAAGCATTTGTTGCGGGTGCAGATATTTCAGAATTTTCTGATTTCAATGCTGAAGAAGGTAAGGCATTAAGCAAAAATGGGCATGATGAAGTTTTTAACAAAATAGAAAATTTAAAAAAGCCAGTAATTGCTGCAATTAATGGTTTTGCTTTAGGAGGAGGTTTGGAACTTGTGATGGCTTGCCATATTAGAATAGCATCTGAGAATGCGAAAATGGGATTGCCAGAAGTAAGCTTAGGTTTGATTCCAGGATATGGTGGCACCCAACGTTTAAGTAGATTAGTAGGCAAAGGAAAAGCATTTGAAATGATTTTAACAGCGGATATGCAAACGGCGGTTGAAGCGGAAAAAATAGGTTTAATTAATAAAGTGGTTTCTCAAGAAGATTTAATTTCGACTGCAGAAGGAATATTAAATAAAATAATAAGTCGTTCGTCGACGGCCATTTCGGCGGCAATAGTTTCGATAAATGCATCAGACGATGGAAATGAATTTGGTTTTGAAACCGAAATAAAACAATTCGGTTGGTGTTTCTCTCAGCCAGATTTTAAAGAAGGAACTCAAGCATTTTTAGAAAAAAGAAAACCCAATTTTGAGTAAATAATCGAAAAGCTTTACACAATTTGGGATAATAAACTCTATTTTCTCAATTTGTTCTTCATTAAAAAAGCTCTAAATAGAATAAGAAAGGCATTTTTGTTAGTAATAATTGTATTGGCATATTATTTCCATAGCATGATTTGTAAAACAAAAATTAAACATGAAAATCAAAAATTTTATGATGATTGCTTTGGCGGGAGCATTTGCAATCACAGCTTGTAACAAAAAAGATGAATCTTGGAAAAAATCGTATGAAGATTATCGAACCTATGTAAAATCATCAAATGATTCAATTGGATTTTATTATGATCAAGATTCTGCGATGGCAGAACAGGCTTATAATGACAGAATGAATGCTGTAGAAACAAATATGGCAAACATGGATGAAGAATCTAAAAAGGAATATGCTCAATTAAAAGTTGATTATGATGCATTGAGAACAAAGTATCAAGAAGAAAGAGCTGAAAAAATGAGAGCTTCAGCTATGAATTCTGGAGATGCTAGAAAGGTAAGATTGTTCGGAATGCTACTTCCACAAGGAACAGAAATGAATTTATCCTCAGTAACTCCAGAGAATTTATTGCCAACCTACATTAGTTTTGTAGAGGCAGTGGATCAAAATAGAGAAATTTTATCAGCAGAAGATTGGGATGAAGTAGAGAAAATCTGGGATGCTTTGGACAACAGAAAGCAGGAAGTTGAAAAACAAGCACCGTCTGGGGCAAATAACAAAATCGCATCAGAAAAACTAAAGTATGGAGGTTTGAAAACTAGATTTAGAGCTCAGGCTAAAAGAGAAGCTAAATCTGAATCAAAAGATAACGCTGAACAAAACGCAGAAAACAACTAATTAAATTTTTTCTAAATAAAGTTTGAAAAGGCTTTCGGAGTAATTTCCGAGAGCCTTTTTTATGTGAAAACATAGCTTAGATTTTAAAAAACAACCTAACAAACATAAATTTACTATGTTTGAGAATAGAATAAACCTAGAGAAGATAACATGAAGAGCAAAAAAGATATTGTAGAAAACTGGCTTCCGCGCTATACAGGTACAGAATTAAAAGACTTTGGTAAATATATTTTATTGACCAATTTTACTAATTATGTAAGAATGTTTGCTGAGCAAATGGGCTGCGAAATCAATGGATTAGATAAACCTATGCCCAATGCCACTTCTGGTGATATAACTATTATCAACTTTGGAATGGGAAGTGCAAATGCGGCTACCATCATGGATTTGCTTAGTAGCATAGAACCAAGAGCTTGTCTATTTTTGGGTAAATGTGGAGGATTGAAAAAGAAAAATGAATTGGGAGATTTAATTTTACCTATAGCCGCTATTAGAGGAGAAGGTACTAGCAATGACTATTTCCCACCAGAACTTCCCGCTTTACCTGCGTTTAATTTGCAGAAAGCAGTTTCTACCACCATTAGAAATCATAATAAAGATTATTGGACTGGTACTGTTTACACAACTAACAGAAGAGTTTGGGAACACGATGAAGAATTTAAAAATTATTTAAGAAAAATTCGTTGCATGGGAATTGACATGGAAACAGCAACAATTTTTAGTACGGGCTTTTATAATAAAATTCCGACAGGTGCATTATTATTAGTTTCTGATCAGCCAATGATTTCTGCTGGAGTTAAAACCATTGAAAGCGACCTGAAAGTAACTCAAAACTTTGTAGATCAACATCTTAAAATTGGAATAGATTCATTAAATGAATTAATCAATAACGGTAATACCATCAAACATTTAAGATTCTAAAAAAATTATTAGGAATTTATTAATAAAGATTCTTTTAATAAAAAATCTTTATAAGCCAGTTCTATGCCTTGTCTTAATTCTATTTTATGTTTGAACCCAAGCTTATGTAATTTAGAAACATCCATCAGTTTTCTAGGAGTTCCGTCAGGCTTTTCCGCATTGAATTTTAATGTTCCAGTAAAACCTAATATTTCTCCAATCAAAACTGCCAAATCTTTAATACTTAAATCTTTTCCCGTTCCAATGTTTACAAATTCTTTCTCATTATAATTTTGCATCAGAAAAAAACAAGCATCAGCTAAATCATCTGCATACATAAATTCTCTTAATGGAGTTCCGCTGCCCCAAATTTCAACTTCATGTAAATCATTTGTTTTTGCTTCGTGAAATTTACGAATCAATGCTGGCAACACATGAGAGTTTTTTAAATCATAATTATCATTGGGACCATACATATTAGTAGGCATTGCAGAAATAAAATTACAATCATATTGATCTCTGTAAGCTTCACACATTTTTATTCCTGCTATTTTCGCAATTGCGTAAGGCTCATTAGTAGGTTCTAACAATCCTGTAAGCAAATATTCTTCTTTTAATGGTTGTAATGCCATTTTTGGATAAATACAAGATGATCCTAAAAACAATAATTTAGTAACTTTTTGAAGGAAGGATTGATGAATGACATTATTCTGAATCATCAAATTTTCAAATAAAAAATCAGCACGAAAGGTATTATTTGCCTGAATTCCTCCAACTTTAGCAGCGGCTAAAAAAACGAATTCCGGTTTTTCTAATTCAAAAAAACGATTAACGTCCAGCTGATTTCTTAAATCTAATTCAGAAGATGTTTTGACAACTAAGTTTTTAAATCCTTCTTTTTCTAATTTCCTGACAATGGCAGAACCCACCATTCCTCTATGACCAGCAACATATATTTTTGATTCAGAATTCATAGAGGTCTTTGTATTTTTTATTGCAAATATAGGAATTAGCTTTTTTGAAACTCTTAAATAATAGTTATGGCAATTTAAAATCAAAAGCATAGGTAAAATTGAAGCCGTTCTCTCCACACTATCTTTCTTACAAAATTAAAAATGATGCAGTTTGGATCGTTAATGAAACTTTTAATTCTTAATTTATTCTCAAATTTGTTTGACTGCAAATTTATTAACCTACCAATTTCGATTATTATCTTCTATTTTTGAAATCAAAAAAAAGAGTGAAAAGAAAATTAGAACGATTTGCAGAGATAGCCACCTTTAACAATGCTTTTCAAAAAGATTGTGAATTAAAAGGAAAATGGAATGCTAAGTATTTCAAAAATGAAAATAATATTGTTTTAGAACTTGGTTGCGGAAGAGGCGAATATTCTGTTGCATTAGCCAGAATGTTTCCTGAAAAGAATTTTATAGGAGTGGATGTAAAAGGAAATAGAATTTGGCGTGGAGCAAAAACTGGATTAGAAGAGAATTTAACTAATCTAGCCTATCTAAGAGCACAAATAGAATTACTTCCAGATTATTTTGCAGAAAATGAAGTGTCTGAAATTTGGATTACTTTCCCTGATCCTCAACCACAAATTAGTAGAGAAAAAAAACGCTTAACTTCTCCTCGGTTTATTGAAAACTATCGAAGAATTGTAAAACCCAATTCTATTATCCATCTAAAAACAGATAACGAAGCATTATATCTTTATACCTTAGAAATATTGGATCAAATGAAAATAAATCCAATAACAAAAACAAATGATTTGTATAGCTCAGATATTTTATCAGAAATATTAGAAATAAAAACAACGTATGAAAGTAAGTATTTACGAGAGGGTAAAAAAATAACGTATTTATCCTTCAAATTATAAATGAAAGATCTTAATTTCTTCGATAAAGTTTATGAAGTAGTTCGACTAATTCCTTATGGTCGAGTTTGTAGTTATGGACTGATTGCAGAATATCTTGGAACTAAAGGCTCCTCCAGAATGGTTGGGTGGGCTATGAATGCAGCGCATGTTCAGTTTCCGCCAGTGCCTGCTCACAGAGTTGTCAACAGGAATGGTTTGTTAACTGGAAAACATCATTTTGCTTCACCAAATTTGATGCAAGAAATGTTGGAATCGGAAGGAGTTTTGGTAGTAGAGGATAAAATAAGAGAATTTAAAAAACGATTATGGATTCCAGCAAATGAACTTTCAAGATTGAATTCTACTATTTAATCATACTCAATTTTCTTTTTCCCAAATCTTGAAAGAAGCATCTGCTTGCTCCAAAAGCATTTCAAAACCATTTTTTATCATGCTTCCTTTCATTTTTCCTTTGCTTAGAAACAAAGTTATTTCCGGATTATAAATCAAATCATATAAAAAATGATTCGTGTTTAAATAGTCAAATGGAAAATCCACACATTCATTTATTTCTGGGAACTTACCCAAAGGTGTTGTATTAATAATAAATGTGTATTCATTTAAAATTGATTGATTGATCTCCTTATAAACTAAATCTGCTTTGTTTTTCTCTCTCGATACAATTAAAAATGGAATAGACAATTTCGATAAAACATACGCTACAGCTTTGCTAGCTCCTCCGGTTCCTAATATTAAAGCCTTTTTTGTTTTTAAATCGGAAATGGAAACAATTGATTTTTCGAATCCGATTATATCTGTGTTAAATCCTTTTGTAGATATTATTTTATTTGTTGAATCTCTAAATATTTTGATGGTATTTACCGCTCCTACTTTTGTACTTAATTCATCACAGGAATCTAAAAAAGGAATTACAGTTTCCTTGTGCGGTATCGTAACATTTAAACCTATTAGTTCAGGATTATTTTGAATTAATTCGTAAAAATCACTTACATTTTCTAGTGGAAATAATTCGTATGAATAATCTGTAATTCCAAGTTTTACAAACTTATCTGTAAAGTATTTTTTAGAAAAAGAATGAGAAATAGGAAACCCAATAAGTCCGAATTTTTTCATAGAAAAAGCTTCAAGATTAGGAGCTTATTATTTTAAAGATGGGGTAAAAAATGATTGAAAGTATCACCACGTAAACCCAAACGCAAAGTCTCTAATGGAATAACCTCACTTGGAGCAATATTTCCTAAATTTACATTAGTGCCTAGCAATTTTATAAACCACACTTGTTGCGCTTTTTGGGGTGCTTCCCAAATGATTATTTCTTCAGGAATTTTAGTTAAAATTTCATCTACCAATCCCATTCTCACTTCACCGTTTCCTCTAAAAATCCCAACGTTTCCTCCTTCTCTAGCTTCTGCTATTACTTTCCAAGAACCAGCATCAATTTCTTTTTGCATAAGCTCAATCCATTTATAAGGTGGAATAATTTTTTCCTCATCCTTAGACCCAACCTCGGAAATAACCGTCACCTGAGTGGAAAGATCTTTAATATATTGACATTTTTTGGCGTGTTCTAAAGTTATAGATCCATCTGAAACCTCAGCATATTGCATTTCATATTTATCCAAAATCTTTCGATAATCTTCAAATTGATCTCTCACAATGAAAGCTTCGAACAAAGTTCCACCAAAATAAACCGGAATTTTAGCATCTCTGTAAACTTTTAATTTGTCGTCCAGATTGGGGGTAACAAAAGAAGTAGCCCAACCTAATTTTACGATATCTATATGAGCCTCCGAAACAGATATAAAATCTTCCACTTCTCGCACGCTTAAACCCTTGTCCATTATCATAGTAATACCGTGATTTCGTGGTTTGGAATCTCTAGCAGGTATTTTTGTTAAATTATAATTCATGGTGCAAAGTAAATACACTCTGTGCAAAAAGCAACAGGAAAAAAAAGTTAATTTTTTTCCTGTTTACAATTATTTTAAAATTATTTAGAGTATTGTTTAATAATGTCTACAATTATTGCATTGTATTGCAATTTTGGTAAATATTCAAAAAGCAATTCGTGCTTGTCTGGATCGATCGATAATGCATGACCTATATTCAGCAAAGCTTCTTGGTATTTTCCCATATCAAAAAGATAAGCACCTAATCTATAATATAGCTCTGCTGCGTCTGGTAAGGTTTTTATTCCTTCATTCATCAAGTCTATTGCGTCTTGTGCAGATTTTTCTTCATATAATAAAGCAGTGTAATCCAGCCAAATCTCTACTTCAGAATCATCCAAGTCGATAACTTTTTCATAGCATTTTATTGCTTCTTCTATATTTCCCAACTCATAATGTGCATCTCCATTAGCAAACCAAAAATCTGCATTTGCATCATCTAGTTCTATTGCTTTTTTGTAGAAATAAAGTGATTCAAAATATCGCTCTTCAAAATCTAAAGTAACTCCGATTCCAAACCAGCCTTCTGCTAAATTAGCATCTAATTTTACAGCTTTTTTATAATAACTACGTGCTTCGTCCATCAATTCCAATTTCTCATAGCACTCCCCAATACTGCAATAAGTATCTGCATCAGGTGGTTCATATTCAAAAGTGCATTTGTAAACTTCAATGGCTTCTGCAAATCGGTCTAAATTTACCAATGCATTTCCTTTGTTGAAATAAGCGGAAGCAAAATTTTCTTTTATTAAAATAGCATAATCATACGCGTCGAGCCCCTTTTCATATAAACCCATTTTGCTAAAAGCATTTCCTAAATTATACCAAGCTGCATAAGAATAAGGATCTTGATCTATGAATTGCTGATAAAAACTAATACTTTCTTCTTGTCTATCAATAATATCAAAGCAAAAGGCAAGTTCATAAAGCGCATCTTGATGTTCCATATTTTGCTGTAAACATAATTTTAGCTGCTCAATTGCTGCTGGATAATCATTTAAATTTTCATAAATATAGGCCAATTGCAAATACACTTCATCGGGTTCAGATGTGTACAATAATGCAGTTTGGTAAGCTGCTATTGCTTCTGGATGCCGTTCAAATTTATCTAAAATACTACCTTTTAACGTATATATATCTGGATTTGACGGCTCTAACAACTCAGCTTTCTCCAATATTTCTAAAGCAGATTCTAAATGGTTGACTGCTAAGAGAAGTTGCGATTTTTTAATTAAAAATATCGCAGCAAAACTATGCTGTCCCATTGCATAATCTGCAACTTGAAGTGCTTTCATAGGATCATTTTTTTCAATATAATAATCAATGATGTTTTCAAATGCATGAGCATCAAAAAAATATTGATCTTTATTACGAATCATTTGTTCGTATCGCTCTACCGAAATCTTAAGATCTTCTGTATTCTCTTGTTCGAAATCTTCTTCCATTTTCCTTCTTTCCTTTTTTAAATGTTGTAAAATTGAATAAAAACTCTATTTAATTCGGATGATTGATGTTTTAATTCTGTTTCAAGTTGAATTTTTTAATCTTTACAGAACTATTATTTTTTTCAACATTTATACATTTATTACCTAACCTATTGATATAAAATCTACTATGTTCAATATTGTCAAATTATTATCTGTTTCTTTTTTCTTAACAATTAGCCTTTCTTTTCAAACGGTTGAAGCGCAAAAAGGTTATTGGCAGCAAGATTTAAATTACAAAATTAATGTGGAATTAAACGATTATGCTAATTTACTTATTGCTGATATGCAATTAGAATACGTAAATAATTCACCGACAGAACTAAAAGAAATTTATTTTCATATCTGGCCGCAGGCTTTCAGTACAGATTCAAGTGCTTATGCTATACAAGAATTAGAAAATAGAAACTTAGCTTTCAGAAAAAGAAAAGAAAAAGACCTTGGTGCTTTGACGGGTTTGGCTTTTACAATAAATGGCAAAGCAGTTCCTTTTAAAAATTACAACAACCAAGTTGATATTATCATTCTACAATTGAATATACCTTTGAAATCTGGTGAGAAACTATTGATCAAAACTCCATTTCAAGTTAAAATCCCTGCTTCTTTTTCCCGATTAGGGCATGTTGGAGAATCTTTTCAAATAACTCAATGGTATCCGAAACCGGCGGTTTATGATAAAAATGGTTGGCATCCAATTCCTTATTTAACTCAAGGTGAATTTTATTCTGAGTTTGGCTCTTTTGATGTTTCCATCACATTACCCGAAAATTATGTGGTAGGTGCGACAGGAGATTTGCAAACTGAATCTGAAAAAGATTTTTTAAACCAAAAAATAAAAGAAACGGAAGGAATTATAGATTTTGGGAAAAATTTGGACTTTCCAAAATCAGCTAGTAAGAAAAAAACGATACGGTACACACAAAATAATGTGCATGATTTTGCTTGGTTTGCCGATAAGAGATTTCATGTTTTGAAAGGTTCTGTAAAGTTGCCTAATTCAGAAGATTCTGTGATTTGCTATAGCATGTTCACTAATAAATATGCGAAAGAATGGAAAAAAAGCTTGATTTATTTACAAGATGCGATCTATTATTATTCTTTATGGAATGGGAATTATCCTTATAAACAAGTAACTGCAGTAGATGGAACCATATCTGCTGGAGGCGGAATGGAGTATCCAAATGTGACTATTATAGGACCAGCTGGTAGTGATAAACTTTTAGAAACTGTGATTGTGCATGAGGTAGGGCATAATTGGTTTTATGGAATTTTGGGTAGCAATGAGCGAGATTTTCCTTGGATGGACGAAGGAATTAATACTTTTTATGAAAAAAAATATTTGGCAACTAAGTATCCTGATGCAAAATTAGTTGGTAAGTTTTCTGAAACTGGAACAGCAAGACTTTTAGACATTGAGAACTATCCGTCTGGATATGAAAACTATTTATTGTATCTATTAAATGCAACAAAAAACGAAGATCAAGCAATAGGATCTGCTTCTACAGAGTTTACGCAACTGAATTACGCAGGAATTGCCTACGGTAAAACCGGTTTGGCTTTTGAATATTTACGAACCTATCTTGGTACTGAAGTTTTTGATAAGGCAATGAAAAGCTATTTTGAAGAATGGAAATTCAAACATCCGCAACCGGAGGATATTAAAAATGTATTTGCTCAATCAACTGGAAAAAATCTGGATTGGTTTTTTGATGATCTCTTGCAAACGAATAAAAAATTAGATTTCACCATTAAAAAAGTAAAGAAAAACTCAGAGAATATTGAGGTTTCGGTTCAATCAAAATCTGATATTCCAGCTCCAGTTTTTGTATCTGGATTGAATGATAAGGGTGAAGTTGTTGAATCAAAAACCACAGAACCGTTTTTGGGAAATACTGCAATTAGTTTTTCTAAGCCTACTATTAAATCCATTAAAATAGATGCTTTTAATAAAATTCCAGAGATTAATCAGAAAAATAATTTTAGTAGAGTATCAGGTTTATTTAAAAAAACCGAGCAGATAAAATTGCAATTGTTTGGCAGCATTCCTAATAGAGATAAAAATCAATTATTTATTGCACCAGCTATTGGATACAACTTTAATGATGGTTTAATGCCTGGTTTGGTTTTGTATAATAGTCTTGCAATAACTAAGAAATTCGAATATGAAATAGTACCGCTTTACGGTTTCAAATCAAAGCAATTGAATGGAACGGGAAGGCTTGCTTATAATTGGTTTCCTCAAAAAACTTTCCAACGAATTACACTATCAAGTAATTATAATCAATTTACATATTTTACTAATGAAGGTTTTATAATAAAATCAGATAGTGGTATTGTTGGACAAAATGTTGAAACTAAAGATTTACAGTTTAGAAAAATTCAAGGGAAAATAGAATTTGAATTGAAAAGAAATTCGTTAAGAAATGCAAAGAAAAGTTTTATTTCTGCCCGATTAGTTTCTGTTAATAAAAGTATTTTAAATACAGATTTAGCTTTATTTAAGTATGATAATACGAATGATTTATTTTCTGAAATTAATTTTAGAACTCTAAATAATAGAGTAATTAATCCTTATAGTTATTATATAAATGTTCAGCAGCATGATGATTTTGTGAAAGCAGAAGCTGAATTTAATTTTAGTTTTAGTTATAAGAAAAAAAATAAAAGTGCCGACATAAGAATTTTTGCTGGGCAGTTTATTTATGAAAATAAATTGCAAAATGCTTCTCAATATTATTTTAGTTTCAATGGTAACAATGATTATTTATATGATCAAGTTTTTTTGGATAGAAGTAAAGTAAGTGAGGATTTTTTGAACAGACAATTATCTGATAATGACGGAGGATTTAGAAATCTAACCACAGCAGCACCTGCAAAACAAATGCTTTCTATCAATGCAAAAGTACCCCTGCCGATTAGTTTGCCAATTGGATTCTATGCGGATGCTGGAATTTCTAGTTATGTGGATAATTTCAATAATGGAAACAGAGGCTTTTATGATGTTGGAATATATGTTCCTATTATGAAAAATGTATTAGAAGTATATTTTCCCATCTTTATTTCTAGTGATTTGAATCAGTTGAATTATGGGCAAAAGATTAGCTTTGTATTCAATATAAAATCATTAAACCCGCTTACTGCTGCTAAAAACTTTAATCTGTAAGCTCAATAAAAATTTATGAATCACAATATAGAACAGATACTTAGAGATTTAAATATTAATGCTACCAATAGTGGATATAGCACTGGACTCCATCAAGGAGAAGTAAATTCTGAAACAGGAACAGAAATATATTCGCCGGTAGATGGAGAAAAAATAGCTTCTGTGAATTTTGCAACTGAGGAGGAGTATGATTTAGTAATTGAATGTGCTAAAAAAGCTTTTTTGGTTTGGCGAACAATGCCTGCTCCAAAAAGAGGAGAAATTGTGCGACAATTAGGCGAAGAGTTGCGCATTGCGAAGCATAATTTAGGTGTTTTGGTGTCGTATGAAATGGGAAAAAGTTTGCAAGAAGGTTTGGGTGAGGTTCAGGAAATGATAGATATTTGTGATTTTGCTGTGGGTTTGTCTAGACAATTGTATGGTTTAACGATGCATTCTGAACGACCTTTGCACCGCATGTATGAGCAATATCATCCGATAGGAATTGTGGGAATTATCTCTGCATTTAATTTTCCAGTGGCGGTTTGGAGTTGGAATGCTGCTTTGGCTTGGGTTTGTGGTGATGTTTGCGTTTGGAAACCCTCTGAAAAAACACCTCTAACAGCTATAGCTTGTCAGAATATATTTGCAAAGGTTTTGAAGGCTAATAATTTACCAGAAGGGATTTCTTGTTTGGTGATTGGAGATCGAGTAATTGGTGAGAAAATGGCGAATGATACTCGAGTTCCTTTAATATCTGCCACTGGATCTACCCGAATGGGAAAGGCTGTGAATGCTGCAGTTGCGGCAAGATTGGGTAGAGCTCTTTTGGAATTGGGTGGCAATAATGCGATCATCATTACTGAAAATGCAGATTTAGATATGAGTTTGGTGGGTGCAGTTTTCGGCGCTGTGGGTACTGCTGGGCAGAGATGCACATCAACCAGAAGATTAATTATCCACGAAAATGTATTTGAAAGTTTCAAACAAAAATTGGTGAATGCTTATCCACAATTGCGAATTGGGAATCCATTGGATGAGAATAATCATGTGGGGCCGTTAATTGATAAAAGTGCTGTGGAGGCTTATTTGGATTCTATCGAAAAAATAAAAGAACAAGGTGGTACGATGGTGGTGGAAGGTGGCGTACTTTCTGGTGCTGGATATGAATCTGGATGCTATGTAAAACCTTGTATAGCGGAGGTTAAAAATCATTTTGCGATTGTGCAACATGAAACTTTTGCTCCTATTCTTTATTTGATTTCTTATAAAACTTTGGAGGAAGCTATTGCAATACAGAATGATGTGCCGCAAGGACTATCGTCTGCAATAATGACTACTAACATGCGTGAATCGGAACTATTTTTATCTGCTTTGGGTTCGGATTGTGGAATAGCGAATGTGAATATTGGAACTTCTGGTGCGGAAATAGGTGGTGCGTTTGGAGGAGAAAAAGAAACGGGTGGTGGAAGAGAATCTGGGTCTGATGCTTGGAAAGTGTATATGCGCCGCCAAACGAATACGATTAATTATGGAAATAATCTGCCGTTGGCGCAAGGAATTAAATTTGATTTATAAGTTTTTTGTTGGTGTGGTGCTAGGTCTGAAAGTAACAAATTGGAATCGTTAAGTTAATTTAGACTCATAAAGTGATAGATGGGAATCAAAAGATTAATCCAGACTCGAATTAACATAGTGGAAATCTAATGTTAATTCAGGCTCTAAAGTAAATTAATGGAATCGTAAGGTTAATTCAGTCTCGAATTATCTTAGTGGAATAGTAGGGTTAATTCAGACTCGAATTAACATAGTAGAAAACTTAAGTTAATTCAGGCTCGAAAGTAAATTAGTGAAATCGTAAGGTTAATTCAGTCTAGAATTAACATAGTAGAAAACTTAAGTTACTTTCAGCCTCGAAAGTAACATAGTGGAAATCTTAAGTTACTTTCAGCCTCGAAAGTAAATTAGTGGAAATATTAAGTTACTTTTAAACTCTAAAGTAAATTAATGGAAAAATACTTTAGTTTTAAACAAACAAAATGGTAAAATTAGAAGAATTTAAATCTGGAGAGATAAGAAAGAGTATTGATTATAAATACTTCTTACCAAGTTTAATTAATTCTGAGTTAACTTAGAGTGATCCTAAATTAAACAATTTACTAGAAAAAGCATCTTATGAATTAGGGCAGCTAAATTCATTTGCCAAATTAGTTCCAAATGTTGATTTGTTTATTCATTTACATATAACAAAGGAATCAGTAGTTTCAAGTAGAATTGAGGGTACACAAACTCAATTTGATGAAGCTTTTTTACAAATAGAGAATATAAATCCTGAAAGAAAGGATGATTGGCAAGAGATTCAAAATTACACAAATGCTTTAAATTCAGCTATTTCGGAATTAGAAACATTGCCAACCTCATCAAGGCTTATTCTAAAAGCTCACAAAATTTTAATGCAGGGCGTTAGAGGTAATAAAAAAACACCTGGAGAATATAGAAGAAGTCAAAATTGGATTGGTGGAAAAAGTCTTTCCGATGCAGCATTCATCCCTCCACATCCTGATCATTTAAATGAGCTAATTGGTGATCTTGAAAATTTCATTCATAACGAGGATTTAGAAATACCAATTTTAATTAAATCAGCTATCATGCACTACCAATTTGAAACGATTCATCCGTTTTTGGATGGTAACGGAAGAATTGGAAGATTATTAATTATTTTATTTTTAATTGAAAAAAAAGTAATTGAAAAACCATTATTGTATTTATCTAGTTATTTTGAAAAAGATAGAAATATGTACTATGATAGTTTAACAAAGGTGAGAACCCAAAATGATATAATACAATGGATAAAATATTTTTTAACAGGAATAGCATCAACCTCTAAACAGGCAACGACTACTTTAAAGCAGGTTATTGATCTTAAAAGTGCGCATGAGAAAATCATTCAAGAAAAATTTGGTAGAAGAATAAAATCAGGATTGATATTATTAAATTACTTATTTAAACAACCTTTAATTTCTGTAAAAGAGGTACAAAAAGTTTGTAGTCTTAGTTCAAAATCCGCAAATTTACTAATCACTATTTTTATTGAAGTTGGTTTTCTAAAAGAGTTCACTGAAAAATTCAGAAATAGAATTTTTGTTTACTATCCTTATTTGAACCTGTTTGAAGATTAAAACAGTAAGCTCACTTAAATTTTAGTATAATTAAATTTAAAAATTGATTTTACATCGTCTTTTATTTTATCGATTCATTTATGAATTTGACGGTTTCATTTATTGCCATTTCTGCTTTTGGGTGTACGCTTGCCCATAGGTCGTCAAAATAATCCAGCTCTTTTATTTCAAATAATTTTTGATATTGGATTGGCGTTTTGAGCTTTAGAATTTACGGTTGAAACAGCTGAAAACGGTATTAGGTAGGTAAAAAATTTCATTAATTAATCTTAAAAATGTTTTTCAGATTTTTGCAATTTTGTTTTTCGGAATAGGATTTAATATCAAGAAAATGGTTTTAGTTATTTGAATATTTTAAAGAATTAACACTAATTAACATTAAAAAAGCCCTTTAGATTAATGGGCTTTTTAACAAAATAAAACAAACCTATTATTAACTAATCCTTCACTATTTTCTCTATTTTGATTCCTTTGTTGGTCATTATTTTTAAGAAATAAATGCCTTTGGCTTGTTCATCGAGATTGATGATCGAGTTTTCTTCTTTTGCAATTTTGGTTAAAAGCAATCTCACTTGTATATCATACAATTGGATGGATTGGATCGGTGAATTTGCTCGGATGTTGATGAATCTATTGCTTGGGTTTGGAAAAACTTTAATGCTTTTATCAATGTTTTGATTGCTGATACCTGTGGTTTGAAAAAGGGTGTTGGCGATATTAGTTACAATTGGGAAATTATAATCGAAATAAATATCTGCCTTTTGTTTTACCTGAACTCCTGCTTTCAGGGTATCTAGTGTTTTTATTTTGAATAAAATATTTCCATGTCCGCCAGCGAATAAATTAATGTTTGGGAAAATAAATTCTGCAATATTTCCATTGATTTGTGCTTCCATATTGTGTGAAGTATGGATGATTTGCAAAGAACTTAAATCGAATTTTTTGATATCAATG